>JANNYZ010000146.1:0-62315 GCA_031410335.1 Polaromonas sp.
TGAGGCCGAAGTCAATGCCGTTGCAAAAGCTTTGGCAGCCGGGCCCACGCTGGGCTACGTGCGCACCCGCGAGGCGATTGACGCCGCCGCCACCAGCACACTGGATGCACAGCTTGACATGGAAGCGGCGATGCAGCGTGAGCTGGGCAACAGCCAGGATTACGCTGAGGGCGTGAAGGCTTTTATCGGCAAACGTCCACCGGTGTTTGTGGGCCAGTAATTTTTTCAACCCACGCCCATGCCAAGTCACACCACACCCACAGACCTGCTGGACCCGATTGAAAAAGCGAGCCGGGATGAAATCACGGCGCTGCAAATCCAGCGCCTGAAAGCCACGCTGCATAACGTTTACCAGAACGTGCCGCATTACCGCCAGGCGTTTGACGCAGCAGGCGTTCACCCGAGTGACTTCAAGGTGCTGGCTGACCTGGCCAAATTCCCGTTCACCACAAAAAAAGACCTGCGCGCCAACTACCCGTTTGGCATGTTTGCTGTGCCGCAGTCGCAGGTCATGCGCATTCATGCATCGTCTGGCACCACTGGCAAACCAACGGTGGTGGGCTACACCGCGAATGACATCAGCAACTGGGCTGACCTGGTGGCCCGCTCGATTCGCGCGGCAGGCGGGCGTGCGGGTGACATGGTGCACATTTCTTATGGCTATGGCCTGTTTACAGGCGGTTTGGGTGCGCACTACGGGGCTGAGCGACTGGGCTGCACCGTCATTCCCGTGTCAGGCGGGCAGACTGAAAAGCAGGTGCAGCTTATTGTTGACTTCAAGCCGCGCATCATCATGGTCACGCCGTCTTATATGCAGGTGATCATTGAAGAGTTCACGCGGCTGGGGCTGGATGCGCGTGACAGCTCCTTGCAAATCGGCATTTTTGGTGCCGAGCCGTGGACCAACGCCATGCGCCGCGACATTGAAGCCGCAGCCGGCCTTGACGCGGTCGATATTTACGGCCTGTCTGAAGTCATGGGGCCCGGCGTGGCCAGCGAATGTGTCGAGTCCAAAGACGGCCCGGTGATCTGGGAAGACCATTTCTACCCTGAAGTCATCAACCCCGACACGGGCGAGTTGGTGGCTGACGGCGAAGAGGGCGAGCTGGTGTTCACATCGCTCACCAAAGAGGCTTTTCCCATCATTCGTTACCGTACGCGGGACTTGACGCGACTGCTTCCCCCCACATCGCGGTCCTTCAGGCGCATGGGAAAAATTGTCGGGCGCTCTGACGACATGCTCATCATTCGCGGTGTGAATGTGTTCCCCACGCAGATTGAGGAACTGGTGCTGGCCCACCCAGAGCTGACAGCGTTGTACCAGTTGGTCATCACGCGTGACGGTTTGCTGGACGAAGTGGAGGTGTTGGCAGAGCTGCAGAATGCTTCTGCGGGGCTGCCTGCGGGGCAGATTGCGGCCATCAGCACGGCGTTGCAGACACGTATCAAAAACCTGGTGGGCATCAGCGCCAAAGTGTCGGTGCTGATGCCAGGCGCGATTGAGCGCACCCAAACCGGCAAGTCACGCCGGGTGGTTGACAAGCGAGGAAAATCATGACGCCCCAAGAAATTGCGAATGCCGTAGGTGTGGGCATGATGGCCAAAGACGCTGCCTCCCTTGGGCTGGGTATTCGCTTGAGCCACATCAGTCCTGGCGTAGCGCACATGGACATGACGGTAGCGCCCAGCATGGTCAATGGCTTTGGCACCTGTCATGGCGGCTACATCACCACGCTCGCAGATTCGGCCTTTGGCTTTGCCTGCAATTCGTACAACGAGCTCACTGTTGCGTCAGGCTTGAGCGTTGATTTTGTGACGCCGGCTTTTGAGGGTGATGTGCTCACCGCTCGCGCCACGGAAGTCTATTTAAGTGGCCGCACCGGCGTTTACGACGTGATGGTGTTCAACCAGAAAGCCGATTGCGTTGCGGTGTTCCGGGGGCGTTCCCATCGCATCAAGGGCAAGCAGACGGTGGCGCTGGGCGACAATCAAACCCATGACTGACATACCCTCCACCCCACTGAATAAAGCCCCTGAACTCGACCATGAAATTGTGAACAGCCTGAAAAACTTGTTTGAAGAAAAAATCGTCTTCAACAAATTGCTGGGCTTGAAATTGCACACGGTAACTGGGGCACATGTATCTGCCAGCATGGCCATGCGGCCCGATCTGATTGGCAACTTCAGCGAAGGCCGCCTGCATGGCGGTGTGATCAGTGCTGCGCTGGACACCACAGGCGGCGTAGCCGTGACCGCAGCGTTGTGTGCCCGTTATGCGGGCGAACGCTTTGAACAGCACGCGATGCGTTTTGCCAAGCTGGGAACGATTGACCTGCGAATTGACTACCTGCGCCCCGGCATCAGCACACACTTTGAAATGCGTGCACAGGTGATACGCCTAGGTGCACGTATCGCCAACACGCGAATGGAATTTTTGGGTGCTGACGGCAAGCTGCTGGCCACAGGCAACGGGGTTTACATCGTTTCCTGAGAGCACGTCTGTCAATTCATTTTGTGGGCGCTTCTACAATGAAGTGGGTGTCGTTGGGCGGTGCTCGCAATCCTCACGTCATGGTGTACGCCCCTCGCGCCTTACTCCGTCCTCCTGGCACTTCATCCCGCACATCTGAATTTCTAGAACTGCCCTTGCGTTTTTTCAATCTTGCGCGGCCGGCCTGCATCGTCGATCGCCACGTAGGTCAGGCTGGCCTCGGTCACTTTTACATAATTTTTCTGGCTGTGATAGCGCTCGGCATACACCTCTACCTGTACCGTGACAGATGTGTTGCCGATGCGGGTGATCTCGGCAAAAAAGCTCAAAATATCGCCGACGCGCACAGGCTGTTTGAAAATAAACTGGTTCACCGCCACGGTGGCCATCCGGCCATTGACATAGCGGGCGGGCACCACAGAGCCAGCCAGATCCACCTGGGCCATGACCCAGCCACCAAAAATATCACCATTGGCGTTGCAGTCTGCGGGCATGGGGATGACCTTGAGCACCAGTTCCTTATCAGCCGGCAGGGCCACGGTCGGCGCATTCAATGGCGCGGTGGCGTGAGAACTTGAGTGACGGCTTGATTCGGTGTTCATAGGCACAATCTGTGGTGAAACTAACAAAGATTGTGATTGTCCCTTATGCGCTCCATGGCTTCAGCCGCCTCGTCGACTCCAGAAACACCGCTCACAGCTACCGGTTCCGCGACCCCAGTCCGTTCTGACTGGGACACTTTAAAACGCCTGTTCCCCTACCTTTGGGACTACAAATGGCGGGTGCTCGCCGCCCTGACGTTCATGGTGGGCGCCAAACTGGGTAATGTCGGCGTCCCCCTGCTGCTCAAAAGTCTGGTGGACACCATGAACATCAAGCCGGGGGAAACCCAGGCGCTTCTGGTGGTGCCTGCCGCCTTGCTTTTGGGCTATGGCTTGCTCCGCCTGTCTACGTCGCTGTTCACCGAGTTGCGTGAACTGGTCTTCGCCAAAGCCACTGAGGGTGCGTCGCGCAAAATTTCACTACAGGTGTTCAGGCACCTGCACGCGTTGAGCCTTCGCTTTCATTTAGAACGCCAAACCGGCGGCATGACGCGTGACATTGAGCGCGGCACGCGCGGCGTGCATTCGCTGATCTCGTATTCGCTTTACAGCATCATCCCGACGCTGATTGAAGTAGGCCTGGTGCTCAGCATTCTGGCTGTCAAGTTTGACGTGTGGTTTGCCTGGATCACTTTGGCCGCACTGGTCTTCTACATCACCTTCACAGTCACGGTCACTGAATGGCGCAGCAAGTTTCGCAAGCAGATGAACGAGCTCGACTCGTCGGCGCACAGCCGGGCGATTGACTCGCTGTTGAACTACGAAACCGTCAAATACTTTAACAACGAAGATTTTGAAACCAGGCGCTACGACGAAAACCTGGAGCGCTACCGCAAAGCCGCCATCAAGAGCCAGCGCACGCTCAGCATGCTCAACACGGGTCAGCAGCTCATCATTGCCATCGGCCTGGTGGCCATGCTGTGGCGCGCCACACAGGGCGTGGTGGATGGCCGCATGACGCTGGGCGATCTGGTCATGGTCAACGCTTTCATGATTCAGCTTTACATACCTCTCGGCTTTTTGGGTGTGATTTACCGCGAAATCAAACAAAGCCTGACGGACCTCGACAAGATGTTTACGCTGATGGAAAAAGAGCGCGAGATTGCCGATGTGCCTGGCGCGCTGCCGATCCAGATCAGCACTTCGCCAGCTGTCAAATTTGAGAACGTCAGCTTTGCCTACGATCCGGCGCGGCCGATTTTGAAGGACGTGAGCTTTGAAATTCCACCAGGCAAAACCGTTGCGGTGGTGGGCTCCTCGGGCGCTGGCAAATCAACCCTCGCGCGCTTGCTGTTCCGGTTTTATGACGTGCAGCAGGGCCGCATCACCATCGCCGGACAAGACATCAAGCAGGTCACCCAGGCCAGCGTACGGCAAGCCATTGGCATCGTGCCCCAAGACACGGTTCTGTTCAATGACACGGTCGAATACAACATCGCCTATGGACAAACCGGCGCATCAAGAGAACAGGTTGAAGAGGCCGCCAGGTCTGCCCGCATCCATGATTTCATCACCAGCACGCCGCAGGGCTACAACACCATGGTGGGCGAACGTGGGCTCAAATTGTCAGGCGGTGAAAAGCAGCGCGTGGCGATTGCCCGCACGCTGCTGAAAAACCCGCCGATGGTGATCTTCGATGAGGCCACCTCGGCGCTTGACTCCGCCAACGAGCGCGCCATTCAGGCCGAGTTGCGGACCACGGCGCAAAACAAGACCACGCTGGTCATCGCCCACCGACTGTCAACAGTGGTGGATGCGCACGAGATTCTGGTGATGGAGGACGGCTGCATTGTCGAGCGCGGAACGCATGCCGAGCTGCTGGGCATGGACCAAAAGTACGCCCGGATGTGGAATTTGCAGCAAAGCGCCGAGTGACGATGCTGGCCAAAGCCATTACAGGGATTTTGTGGGTTGTTTTAAGGGGTCTTTCGGCTTTCAAGCCAACAGAAACATGCGCTAGCAGCTCCTTAATTAGTAGCATTAGTCCCTGATACGTGGGAATTCCCGTAGTTCGTCGGCGCCTGCTAACTCGCATAATTGCCCAATGGATACCAAATGGCTCGAAGATTTTGTCAGCTTGGCTGAAACGCGTAGTTTCAGCCGTTCGGCGACGTTACGGCACGTCACTCAACCGGCTTTTTCGCGGCGCATCCAGGCGCTGGAGGCGTGGGCCGGTACCGACCTGGTAGACCGCAGCTCATACCCGACGCGGCTTACCCCTGCCGGAGAAACGCTCTATAACCAGTCGCTTGAAATGCTTCAGGGCTTGCAGTCAACCCGGGCCATGCTGCGCGGCCACACGTCGGCCGGACAGGATGTGATTGAGTTTGCAGTACCGCATACGTTGGCTTTTACCTTTTTCCCCGCTTGGGTCAGCAGCCTGCGTGAAAAGTTTGGCCCCATCAAAAGCCGACTGATTGCGTTGAATGTGCACGACGCGGTGCTGCGTCTGGTGGAGGGCAGTTGCGACCTGCTGATTGCCTACCACCATGACTCCCAGCCTTTTCAGCTGGACCCGAACCGATACGAAATGGTCACGCTCGGGCAAGAAGTGCTGGCGCCTTACGTCAAACCCGATGCAGAAGGCGAGCCGATGTACAAACTGCCCGGCCGTGCCGGGCAGCCCTTGCCGTATTTGGGGTACGCACCGGGCGCGTATCTGGGCCGAGTGGTGGACCTGATTTTGAAGCAGTCCAGCACCGCCATCCACCTGGACCGGGTCTACGAGACCGACATGGCGGAGGGCCTGAAGGCGATGGCTCTTGAAGGTCACGGCATTGCCTTTTTGCCCTTCAGTGCCGTTAAAA
This sequence comes from Polaromonas sp., assembly GCA_031410335.1. Classification (GTDB taxonomy): domain Bacteria; phylum Pseudomonadota; class Gammaproteobacteria; order Burkholderiales; family Burkholderiaceae_C; genus Polaromonas. The sequence continues at coordinate 5,901 of JANNYZ010000146.1, forward strand.
AGGAGCTGCGTGCCAAAAAGCTGGTCAGTGCAGGCCAGCCGTCAGATGCCGGGCTGGATATGACCATGGACGTCCGTGTTTACCGGGAACGCCCCGCACTGAATTCGGCTACCAAAAGCTCTGCGCAGGCGCTGTGGACTTACCTTGAATCCCAAGCCCGCCCCAAAAAGGGTTTCTAAGTAACAACCCTAGGCACTTATTAAAAAAACGCATAACTCGTTTGCGATACAGCATTTGCTTTGCAAGCGCTTCAAACTTACAGTTCGTCACCTCTGCATTTTGAGAGAACATTTATTTGGAATGCTGGCCGTTGTGCTCACTTCTGGCACAAAGACTGCTTTGACAATGACTTGATTTTTCAAAAATTCAGTTGCGCACCACATCGGTGATTGATACCAATGGGTGCACGCAATGGTGCATAAAGCTCGGGTAAACCTTGGGGCAAACCCTGTTACCCGCTCTCTAAAATGCGACGTTAAATTATTCCCTTTCACTACAGGACTTCTCATGAAATTAAAACTCGCTGCCCTCACATTTGCAATGTTCGCCACTTGCGGCGCCTTTGCTCAGGCCACTGACACGGTTGCAAAGGTCAAAGCATCTGGCGTGGTCACGATGGGTGTTCGTGATTCGTCGGGCGCGTTGTCATACACGCTGGGTGAAGGCAAGTACACCGGCTATCACGTCGAGGTGTGCAACAAGATCATCGCCAACCTTGAAAAAGCGGCTGGCCGCAAGCTGGAAATCAAATACCAGCCTGTCACCTCGCAAAACCGCATTCCATTGGTGCAAAACGGTACGGTTGACATCGAGTGCGGCTCCACCACCAACAACGCTACACGCCAAAAAGACGTGGCATTTTTACCCACGACCTTTGTTGAAGAAGTGCGTATTGCTGTGAAGGCGAACTCAGGCATCACCTCGATTGCACAGTTGAACGGCAAAAATGTGGCCACCACCACCGGCACCACATCAGTCCAGACCCTGCGCAAAAACGAGCGCGCCAGCAACATCGACTTCAAGGAAGTTTTTGGCAAAGACCATTCAGACAGCTTCCTGCTGCTCGAGTCTGGCCGTGCTGAAGCCTTCGTGATGGACGGCGCTATTCTGGCTGGCAACATCGCCACTGCCAAGAACCCGGCTGATTTCAAGCTGGTGGGTGAAGTCCTGAGCGTTGAGCCGATTGCCATCATGATCCGCAAAGATGATGCCGCTTTCAAGAAAATTGGCGATGACACCGTCAAGGAGATGATGAAGTCTGGTGAGTTGGCCAAGCTGTGGGACAAGTGGTTCCTGCAGCCGATCCCTCCGAAAAACACCCGTGTCGGTTACGCCGCCAGCGAAAGCACCAAGGCTGCCTGGGCCAACCCGAACGACAAGCCAATGGAAGATTACGCCAAGAAGTAACTTGTCTCTCTGGTTTAAGGCTTGAGTACAAACCCCGCTATTGGATTCAACCAGCGGGGTTTGTCGTTTCAAGCCGCTTGAATGTGCATGCAAGCCAACGCGTGGCCAACCTATAACAACACCCTGGAGCCTTCATGAATTGGGACTGGAAAGTATTTTTAAACGACGATGGCAGTGGCCGTACCTACCTTCAGTGGATGTTTGATGCCTGGGGCTGGACCTTGTCAGTGGCCGGCGCATCGTGGGTGGTCGCCATGCTGGTTGGCGCGTTGATCGGTACCATGCGCACGCTGCCCAACAGTCCATGGGCGGTCAAATTGGCTAACGCCTGGGTCGAGTTGTTTCGCAACATACCTTTGCTGGTGCAAATTTTCATCTGGTACTTTGTGGTGCCCAAAATCATTCCGCCAATGAAGGAACTGCCCAGTTTTATTCTGGTGGTTTTTGCGTTGGGGTTTTTCACGTCTGCGCGTATTGCAGAGCAGTTCAGGGCGGGCATCCAGGCCCTGCCACGAGGTCAGCGTTATGCGGGTATGGCGATGGGTTTCACCACCGCGCAAACCTACCGCTATGTGATTTTGCCGATGGCGTTCCGCATCATCATCCCACCGCTGACGAGTGAGTCGATGAATTTGCTGAAAAACTCGTCGGTAGCTTTCGCCGTGTCGATCGCCGAGCTGACGATGTTTGCCATGCAGGCACAAGAAGAAACCTCGCGCGGCATTGAAATTTATCTGGCGGTCACTCTGGTGTATGCCGTTTCAGCATTTGCCGTGAACCGGATATGTGCTTTTGTCGAAAAGAAAGTTCAAATCCCCGGTTTGGTGATTGCTGGCGCAACTGGGGGAGGGCATTGACATGTTTGGACTAGACCTTTCCTTTTTGAACTGGGACATCATCTCGAAGTTCGTCATCAAGGGCTTTTGGTTCAGCATCCAGTTGACCATCATCGCCACGATTGGCGGCATTATTCTGGGCACCATCCTGGCGTTGATGCGGCTGTCAGGCAAGAAGTTTCTGACGGTGCCTGCGACCATTTATGTCAACGGCATGCGTTCTGTGCCGCTGGTGATGGTGATCCTGTGGTTCTTCTTGCTGGTACCTGCCGGCTTTTATGCCGCTATACCGGGCGGGGCTAATTACCGGGCTGAAATCTCGGCCATCATCACGTTTGTGGCTTTTGAGGCCGCTTACTTCAGCGAGATCATGCGGGCCGGCATCCAGTCCATTTCGCGAGGGCAAGTCAATGCTGGCCGAGCATTGGGGATGACGTATTCGCAAAACATGAAGCTGATCATCTTGCCGCAGGCCTTTCGCAATATGGTGCCGATTTTGTTGACACAAACCATCATTTTGTTTCAGGACACCTCGCTGGTGTACGCGATTGGCGCGTATGACCTGCTGAAGGGGTTCAGTACCGCAGGCAAGATTTACGGCCGGCCTGAAGAGGCCTATTTGCTGGCTGCGGTGGTTTATTTTGTGATGTGTTTTGGTCTGTCGTACATGGTCAAGCGCCTGCAAACCAAAATAGCGATCATCCGCTGAGCCAGCTGCAAAAATTGAAGATTATTTGAAAAGTATTGGAGAAGAACATGGCAATGATTGAAATGAAGGAAGTGTCCAAGTGGTACGGCACGGTGCAAGTGCTGAACAACTGCACAACCAGCATCAACAAGGGCGAAGTGGTGGTGGTTTGCGGGCCGTCGGGCTCGGGCAAATCAACCCTGATTAAAACCATCAATGCGCTGGAGCCTTTTCAGAAAGGCCAGATTTTTGTCGACGGCCAGGCTGTGCATGACCCAAAGACCGATTTGCCCAAGCTGCGTAGCCGTGTGGGCATGGTGTTTCAAAACTTCGAGTTGTTTCCGCACCTGAGTGTGACTGAAAATCTGACCCTGGCGCAAATGAAGGTGCTGGGCCGAAACCCGGCTGATGCGAAAACCCACGGCCTGAAATACCTGGATCGCGTGGGCCTGATGCTGCACAAAGACAAGTTTCCTGGCCAGCTGTCGGGTGGTCAGCAGCAGCGTGTGGCCATTGCTAGAGCCTTGAGCATGGACCCGATTGCCATGCTGTTTGACGAGCCAACGTCAGCGCTGGACCCAGAAATGGTCGGCGAGGTATTGGACTGCATGATGGATCTGGCCAAAGAAGGGATGACCATGCTGTGCGTCACACACGAAATGGGCTTTGCCAAAAAAGTCGGCAGCCGCGTGATTTTTATGGACGTCGGCGGCAAGATTCTGGAGGACTGCTCCACTGATGAGTTCTTCAAACACCCAGAGAACCGCCAGCCGCGCACCAAAGATTTCCTGAACAAAATTCTGGCACATTGATTTTTGCTGGCTCCAACAGCCCGCTTTGGCGGGCTTTTTTATGCACCCTATCCGATATCTCGGCAATGCGACAATTTGAGCCATGACATCTACCGCTATTCAGACCCTGACCATCACCCGCCCCGACGACTGGCACCTGCACGTCCGCGACGGCGACGCGCTGCATACCGTGGTGCCGCACACCGCTGCCCAGTTTGGCCGTGCCATCATCATGCCCAACCTGCGCCCGCCCGTTACCACGGCGGCACAGGCGTTGGCCTACAAGGGCCGCATTCAGGCCGCTGTACCTGCCGGGGTGGCGTTTGAGCCCTTGATGACGCTGTACCTGACCGACAACTTGGCCGCAGACGAGATCAAGCGGGCCAAGGCCGCAGGCGTCGTGGCTGCCAAGCTGTACCCTGCAGGGGCCACCACCAACAGCGACGCGGGTGTGACCGACATGCGCAAAACCTATAAAACGCTGGAGGCCATGCAAAAGGAAGGTCTGCTGTTACTGGTGCATGGTGAAGTGACTTCACCCGACATTGACCTGTTTGACCGTGAAGCCGTGTTCATTGATACGCAGCTGATTCCGCTGCGCCGTGATTTCCCTGAACTCAAAATCGTGTTTGAACACATCACCACACGCGAGGCCGCGCACTATGTGCGTGATGCCGACCGCTTTACGGCCGCCACCATCACCGCCCACCACCTGCTGTACAACCGCAACGCGATTTTTACCGGTGGCATTCGCCCGCATTACTACTGTCTGCCAGTGCTCAAACGTGAAACGCACCGCTTGGCGTTGGTCGAAGCGGCAGTCAGTGATAACACACAGTTCTTTCTGGGTACCGACAGCGCGCCGCATCCCGCGCATTTGAAAGAACACGCCAGCGGCTGCGCAGGCTGCTACACCGCCCATGCTGCCATGGAGCTGTATGCCGAGGCGTTTGAAGCGGCAGACGCGCTGCACAAGCTGGAGGCTTTTGCAAGCTTCAATGGCGCTGATTTTTATGGCTTGCCGCGCAACGCAGGGACGGTCACGCTTAAAAAACAAAGCTGGACGCCACCCGAGAGTTTTGCGTTTGGTGAAGGTCAGCTCAAGCCGCTGCGCAGCGGCGAAAGTCTGGCTTGGCGCATGGTGTGATTGATTGGAATGCGCCTTGGCTTGCACCTTACAAAGCCACTGCGCTTGAGTTTTCAGGCGGTGATGTCGCTGAAGCCCTCAACGCGGTTTCGGGTTCACCTGTACGGTTTGTGAGTCAATCCAACTTGCCTGACGGCCAAGCGTACGAGCAGTTCATCTTTGATACCGGCAGTGTTCCCACGCGCGACAACCTGCACGATTTTTTCAATGGGCTGTGCTGGTTGACCTTTCCGCAAACCAAAAAAAAGCTCAACCAGTTGCAAGCTGCACAACTGGCCATCGATGGTGTGCAGCAAACACGCGGCCCGGTGCGAGATGCGCTCACACTGTTTGACGAAAACGCCGCTTTTTTGCTCGCACCACAGCCGCTGTGGGACGCGCTGGTCTCGAGAGACTGGCCGCGGCTGTTTGTTGAATTGCGCCCCATGTGGGCAGAAGCCCAGCTGGTCTTGTTTGGCCACGCGCTACTTGAAAAGCTCGTCAGTCCACGAAAGCCCATGACAGCCCACGTCTACCGGGCGCAACCAGCTGCTGATTCAATAGCACAGTTGGATGCGTGGTTGGCTGCTGACATCACGGCAGAGAAGCTGGCCAGCAAGCCGTTTGCGCCGCTGCCCGTGCTGGGCGTGCCCGGCTGGTATGCCGAGAACGAGAACCCTAGCTTTTACGAGGACATTCTTGTTTTTAGGCTGAGAGCATAGAAAATAGCGAAAAAAATCTAACAGTCGCTGTTTTGTACATCTCTTGATTTGGGATGCAAGTCCCCCATTTACTGAGCGTTGTTTGTTAACAATGATCCCCCCACGGAGAATCCATGAAACGCATCTTTTTATTTGTCATGACCAACCTGGCCGTTGTGCTGGTTCTGGGCGTTGTCGCCAGCCTGCTTGGTGTGAACCGCTTTTTGACGGCCAACGGCCTGAACTTGGGCGCGTTGCTGGGCTTTGCGCTCATCATGGGTTTTGGCGGCGCCATTATTTCGCTGTTGATCAGCAAGCCCGTCGCCAAGTGGAGCTCGGGCGTTCGCGTCATCAACAACCCGCAAAACGCAGACGAAGCCTGGATTGTCGACACGGTTAAAAAATTCGCTGACAAAGCGCAAATTGGCATGCCTGAAGTGGGCATTTTTGAAGGCGAGCCCAATGCATTTGCCACAGGTGCTTTTAAAAACTCAGCGCTGGTGGCGGTGTCGACAGGCTTGCTGCAGGGCATGACACGCGAAGAAATCGAAGCCGTGATCGGCCACGAAATTGCCCACATCGCCAATGGCGACATGGTGACGATGACGCTGATTCAGGGCGTGATGAACACCTTTGTCGTGTTCCTGAGCCGCGTGATTGGTTACGCGGTGGACAGCTTTCTGCGCAAGGGCAGCGACAGCAATTCCGGCCCTGGCATTGGTTACTGGGTCACCACCATCGTGCTTGACATCGTGCTGGGTTTTGCAGCTGCCATCGTGGTGGCGTGGTTTTCGCGCCACCGCGAATTCAGGGCGGATGCAGGTGCAGCACAACTGATGGGCAGAACGCAACCGATGATGAATGCCCTGGCTCGTTTGGGCGGCATGGTGCCCGGTGAGTTGCCCAAGTCAGTGGCTGCCATGGGTATCACGGGCGGCATTGGCAAGTTGTTTTCGACCCATCCGCCGATTGAAGAGCGCATTGCGGCGTTGCAAAACGCGCAGCCAGACCGGGTCTGATGAAGCACAGGAATGCTCCTGAATCAGGAGCTGCTTGCGCATGTCGTTATTGGCTCTGAGGCCGATTCGATACCCGAAAAAGGCCTTTTCAGGCCTTTTTTTATGCCGAAACGTCAGTCGGGTGACTGGTTTTGGCGGCTTCTTCGGCCCGCACCCGTGCCAGCACACTGCTGACCAGTTTTGGGTCCATGCCGTACATGTCGGCAAACTCCGCTTCGGTCTTGCCGCTGGCTGTGAAAGTTTTCATCAGCGCTTCACGCTTGGCGGCCTCCGCCTTCAGCTCGGCCATCGCCTCAATCAGCAGCGCATTGGTGGCCTCGTCCTGTACACGCACCAGCGCGGCGTAGTCGTCCAGCGCCAAACCGGAATTCTCAATCGCCTGCTTGAGCAGCACGCGCAGGCGCGGACGCAGGTCTTCTTTGGACCGGGCTTGCCGCCTGCGAAAGACTTCGAGAACGGCATGGTGTACATGCTCGGGCGCCACAGGCTCAACCGCCACGCCGTCCAGGTTATGCCGCGCCAGACCGGCGGCCACGCATTCCAGATAGCGGGTTGACCGGGCATGCTGACCCATGGCGAGCTTGAGTTCCTCTTTCTTGAACACGTCCGGGTGACGTGCCATCAGGTCGTGAAAAATACCCAGCTTGAGAGGCAAAAACTTGGCGCCAAACAGCTTGGGGTGCAGCTCAAACAGCTTTTCCAGCACCGGATTCAGTTGACGGGGTGCGTGCTGTTTTTGTTTTGGCTCAGTGGTAGCGACTTCAGTCATAGGTTCTTCAGCGGTATTTTGCATGGCCTGCATTATCGCGGCTGCGTGATATTGATGGCCACCGCCTCAGCCACCTCGATGCCATCGACCCCAGCTGACAAAATACCGCCCGCATAACTGGCCCCTTCGCCCGCCGGGTACAGGCCCTTGACGTTCAGGCTTTGAAAGTCATCGCCACGGGTCATTTTGACGGGTGATGAGGTGCGGGTTTCAACGCCAGTCAGCACCGCGTCATGCATGTCAAAGCCGCGTATTTTTTTACCGAAAACTGGTATAGCCTCGCGCATGGCGGTGATGGCGTAGGCGGGCAATGCGCTGTGCAAATCGCCCATCAGCACACCAGGCTTATAAGACGGCTCAACGCTGCCCAACTGAGTCGACGGCTTGCCTGCAATGAAGTCACCCACCAGCTGTCCGGGTGCCTGGTAGTTGCTGCCGCCCAGGGTGTAGGCATGGGTTTCCAACTGGCGTTGGAACTCAATGCCAGCCAGGGGACTGCCGGGATAGTCAGCGGGCGATATGCCCACCACGATGCCGGCATTCGCATTGCGCTCGTTGCGCGAATACTGGCTCATGCCGTTGGTCACTACGCGGCCCGGTTCTGACGTAGCCGCCACCACCGTGCCACCGGGGCACATGCAAAAGCTGTAGACACTTCGACCATTCGCTGCGTGATGCACCAGCTTGTAGTCTGCTGCGCCCAGCAGTGGGTGGCCGGCATGCTGGCCGAGCCGCGCGCGGTCAATCACGCCCTGCGGGTGCTCAATGCGAAAGCCGATGGAGAACGGTTTGGCCTCCAAATACACACCACGTTCATGCAGCATGGCCACGGTGTCGCGTGAACTGTGGCCTAGCGCCAGCACCACGTGGTCGGCGCGCATCTCATATTGCGTACTGTCATTCAGATTTTGGACAGTCAAGCCGCGAATGCTGCCGCTTTCAATCAACACGTCACTGACCCGCTGCTCAAAACGTACCTCCCCGCCAAGCGCGATGATTTGCTCACGCATGTGCTCGACCACCTTGACCAGCTTGAAGGTGCCAATGTGCGGCTTGCTGACCAGCAAAATCTCGGGGGGCGCGCCAGCTTTCACGAATTCCATCATCACCTTGCGGCCCAGATGGCGGGGGTCCTTGATCTGGCTCCATAGCTTGCCGTCTGAAAACGTGCCTGCACCGCCTTCGCCAAACTGCACGTTGGATTCCGGGTTCAACGTACTTTTGCGCCACAAACCCCAGGTGTCCTGTGTCCGTTCGCGCACTTTTTTGCCGCGCTCCAGCACGATGGGTTTGAACCCCATTTGCGCCAGCAGCAGCGCGGCAAAAATACCGCACGGGCCGAACCCCACGACGACCGGCCTGAGTGCAGGCGCGGTGCTGAGCTGCACGACCGGGTAGTAGTTCTGGTCAGGCGTTGAGCGAATGTGTGGATGCGCTTCAAACTTTTTAAGCAGCGTAGCTTCAAGCGTGGGGGCAACCTCCACGTCGCAGATGTACACCAAGAGCAGCTTTTTCATGCGCGCGTCGTAGCTGCGCTTGTAGACGGTGTGGTGAACGAGGTCGCCTGGCGTGATGCCCAGCGTTTTGACGATCAGCGCAGGCAGTGCGGCTTCGTCATGGTCAAGTGGCAGCTTGAGTTCAGTGATGCGGATCATCTTGGTTTATCAGGCCTGTGGTGTGGATCTGTTTTTCGGATCAGGCTGCTATTTTAAGTTGCACCGATAATCAGGGCGTGAAGCACGCCAGACCGCCGCTGGTGCAACTCGAAGGAGGCAGTGACAGGCAGCAATGCAAGTCGCTGCGGGGGAAACCCCGCACTGGAGGAACGTCCGGACTGCACAGGACAGCGTAGGAGGTAACACCTCTCCACCGTGAGGTGAGGATCAGAGCAACAGAGACGAGTCGGTCAGTTTGGGGCAACCTGAAATGACCGGGTGAAACGGGCAATCTCTACGCGCAGCAATACCAAATAGGCCAACGTTGAGATGGTTCCGTTGAGTTGGCGGGTAGGTAGCACCGAGCCGGGTAGGCGACTCCCGGCCCAGATTAATGGCGGTCACACTGGGGCGTTGCAAGACGCCTCAGCGCACAAAATCCGGCTTATCGGCGGGCTTCACACTTTTTTTTCAGGCTTGGCGCATCGATTGAATCCGCTCCACATGCGCCAGCAAAGACCGTTTGGCCACGGGCCAGATGCGTTCGTCCACATCGTCGTAGGCCAGTGGCACCCAGTCGTCCAGCGTGCCGTCCGGCAGCGCCTGCATCACTTTAAGAATTTTGGCTTCGCGCTTCAATCGGTGGGCTCTGAGTTGGGCAATCGCCGTTTTGGCCTGGCCTATCGCGTAGCCGTGGGCGGGCAGGATAAATTCAATCTGATGCTCGTCACAGGCAGCACTCAAAACGTCGAGCGAATCCAGATAGGCGTTCATGTTGCCGTCAGGGGGGTTCACCACCGTGGTGCTGCCGTTCAGGATGTGATCTCCGCTGAACAGCAGGCCGTCTTCTACCAAAACCAGGCACAGGTGGTTGGCGGCGTGGCCTGGGGTGTATAAAACCTTCAAAGTATGGCTGTTTTGGTCATGTTCAGGTGTCAAATCGGGCTTTTGACCAATGGATATATGCGCAAGCAGCTCATTATTTAATAGCACCCAGTCTGGCGTGAAGGCGCTGTCAGCGCGTGCTGTTGGCGCAGATGGCAAGCCCGCGATCAGCGGCCGCTTGCCATCTGCCTCGCACAAGGCCTGCAGTGGCCGCGCGCCGGGTGAATGGTCGGGGTGCGAGTGGGTGCACACAATCAGGCGGATACCGGGTCCTGTGGCGCCGCCAGCAGCCTGATAGAGCCGCTGCAGATGGTCGGCATCGGCGGGGCCGGGGTCGATGGCGATGTAGCCTGAATGTGCATCGCCCACGAGATAGCTGTTAGTACCGGGGCCGGTCATCACGCCGGGGTTAGGCGCGGTCAGGCGCATGAGGTTCTTCAGCAGCCTGACGGGCTCGTCCGTTTGCCAATCAAGGTGATGGACGATTTGCCCATCCGGGCTTGTCAGCTCAAGCTCGCCGTAGGGCGCTTCATGTTCCATGTAACGGGCTTCTTTGCCCTGCAAAAAGCCCGCGCGGGGGCAAGACGTCCACAGCGGCTTTTCACTCGCGCAGGCTTGCAGGACAACATCAACCGTGGGGTAGTGTTGCAAGCGCTCCAGCGTGCGAATGGTCGGAAAAATGATGAAAAAGTTGCCCGCTGCGTGCTTGGCCAGCGCATCTGCCGGTCGTATCCATTCAGGCTCGAATTGCTCTGATTCGTCAGCCACCGGCTCCTGGCCTTCAGGCATGCGGGCGACCAGAAACGGCACATCAAAACGTCGCGGCAAGTCGCGGTCGGTGACCCAGTGCGCCAGCACAAAAACGTCAGCGCCCGCCAAAGTCAAGCCGCGCGCTTTGCACTGCGCAGCAAAAGGTACTGTTCTGTCCAGTGCAGCAATGTCGGCGGTGGTGACATGGCTGCCGTCCGCGTGCCGGGCCAGCAGCACGCCCAGCTCTTCAAAACTTTCGCGAATGGCCGCGATCGCTTGCGTCAGGTGCAAATCGCTCTGCGTTGGGCGCCGCGTTGACTGGCTGTGGGCAGCGGCGTCAAGCGCGTCGATGCCGCCCCCGGGGAACACGTAAGCACCCGGTGCGAAGCTGGCCGTCATGGAGCGTCGCGTCATCAGCACCTCGATGCCGTACTCGCCATCGCGCAGCAGCAAAACGGTGGCGGCGGGGCGCAGCGGTACGGGTTCTCGCGTAGGCTGCAGCAGTTGATTTGGTCTTACCATTCATGAATTAAATCATGGAGACAACTATGTTGATGAAGCGTCTTTCCTTTTTCGCCCTGCTGATGGGCGCAGTGGCTGCGGTGGCAACCCAGGCGTCAGCCCAAACAGGGCCGGCCTGGCCAGGCCGGGGCCCTATCAAACTGGTCGCGGTGTTCCCGCCCGGCGGCTCGGTGGATCAGGTCGCGCGCATTTTGCAGGTGCCGTTGCAAACCGCGCTGGGTCAGACCGTGATTGTTGAAAACAAGGGTGGGGCGTCCGGCTCCATAGGCGCGGCTCAGGTCGCTGCGGCCCCGGCCGACGGCTACACCTTCGCCGTGGTGTTTGACACCCACGGCGTGAACCCGGCGTTGATCCCCAATCTGCCCTTTGACAGCAAAAAAGACCTGTCTCCGATTGTTCTGGTGGGTACATCACCCATGGTGCTGGCAACATTTGCCGGCAGTGAGTACAAAACCTTTGCCGATGTGGTGGCGGCTGCCAAGGCCAAAAAGAATGTCAGCTACGGCAGCATTGGTTCGGGCAGCCTGGGCCACGTGGCCATGACGCTGCTGGGTAAAAACGGCGGCATTGACTGGGCGCACATCCCGTACAAAGGCGGCGGGCCCCTGATGAACGATGCAGTCGCTGGCCACGTGCCTTTGTCAATTGGCTCGGTTTTTGTGACCAAGCCGCACATCGACAGCGGCCGCATGCGGCCACTGGCCGTGACCACGAGCAAGCGCAGCCCTGATTTACCCAATGTGCCAACGGTGGCCGAAAGCGGCTACCCCGGCTTTGAAGCCCCCGCCTGGTGGGCCGTGCTGGCCCCGGCCAAAACGCCGCCAGATATCTTGAAGCGCATGAACGAGGCACTGAACGCTGTGCTGAAAAGCCCTGACATTGCCAAAAAGCTGGATGCACAGGGGATTGATGTCGTCGGTGGCAGTTCTGAAGTTGCCCGGGTGTTCATTGACAAGCAGATGGACATTTGGGCCAAGGTTGTCAAAGACAACAACATTAAAGCTGATTGACCCCCACGGTCGCTCGCATCGCGTAGCTCCCTGCCCCCCGAGGGGGCCGCTGCGCCTACGGACTGGCAAAGCCAGATCCGTGGCCCCTGTTTGATTGAAAACAATACCGTTACCGTCACGCTGCGTGTCGCCGCCTATTTGCCTAAGATTCTTCGGGCGATACCCCCATCGCGACCAGAAACCGGGCCACCATGTTGTAGGTGGCAATGGCGGCGGTCAGCTCGACGATTTGGGTGGTGTCAAAGTTTTGCTTGAGCTGCGCGAACACGGCGTCGGTGACTTTGACGTCGAGCGTCATTTGCGCAGCGTATTGAACGACGATGCTTTCAATAGCGCCTAGCGCATGATTTGATTGAGCCAGACGCGCATCTGACTTGCAAATTTGCTGCAACGCATCCAGTTCAGCCTGGGTACCGCCCGCCTTTAAAAAATCGGGCGCGTGGTGGTGATACTCATAGGCTGCGCCTGTCAGCAACGCCACGGTGCAGATGCCCAGTTCGCGCAGCTTCCAGCTGGTGGGCAAATCGGTGCGCACGGCTTTAAGGTACACATTCCAGCCGCGGGCCAGCGGCTCGCTCCAGAGCAGGGCTTTGTCCAGGTTGATGAGTTCGCCGCCACGGCGTTTCAGGATGGCTTGCACCAGGTCATCGGGTTGGGGCTTGAGGGCTGGGGTCCAGTCAGGGATGCGCATGGGTTGTCTTTAAAAAGTATTTAAAACCATAGCGTAGCGCGATAATCTGGCGATGAAAGTGAAATTCACAAAAATGCAGGGCGCAGGCAACGATTTTGTGGTGCTCGATGAGACGCGCGGTCTGCTGGGCTTGTCACCTGCGCAGTATCGATTTTTGGCAGATCGTCACTTCGGGGTGGGTGCTGACCAGATTTTGTCGGTACGGCCCGCGCCAACGCCTGCGGTTGATTTTGAGTACGTCATTCACAATGCCGATGGCGGCGAAGTGGAGCATTGCGGCAACGGTGCACGCTGCTTTGTGCGTTTTGTGCGTGAGCAGGGGTTGACCGACAAGTCGACGCTGCGGGTGCAAACCATGAACCGCGTCTTGACGCTGGCCATGCAAAGCGATGGGCGCGTGACAGTCGATATGGGCGCACCGGTATTTGACGTGGCTCAGGTGCCTTTTGATGCGGCCGGTTTGCAGCCTGAAACCGTCAGTACCTGGCAAAAATGGCCCCTAAATGTGGCTGAAGACCAATCAATACATGCGCAAAGAGCTCCTGTATTGATAGCGGTCTTGTCGATGGGCAACCCGCACGCCGTGCAGCTGGTGGATGATGTGGACACCGCACCTGTGGCGACCATGGGCCCCCTGATCGAAGGCCATGCGCGCTTTGCCAAACGGGTGAACGCCGGGTTTATGCAAATCGTCGATCGCAGCAAAATCCGCTTGCGGGTGTACGAGCGTGGTGCGGGCGAGACGCTCGCCTGCGGCACAGGGGCTTGCGCGGCGGTAGTGGCGGGCATTCGCCTTGGCTTGCTCGACAGCGTTGTAGATGTGCAAACGCGCGGCGGTATGCTCACCATCGAATGGTCGGGTGAGCTCGACGCGTCGGTGACGATGACCGGGCCAGCCACCACCGTTTTTGAGTCCGAGATGGATATTCCATAAATGATGCGCCCACGCTCGTCGCCTCGCGTACTGCGCTGCTCCCCGAGGGGGCTGACCTTGGTAGGGACGGTCCTTCGCTGCGGTCGTTATATAGTTTCTCCAGAAAAACAATCACAATCCCAACATGAACCCAACTGACCACAATAACCCGATCACCGAAGACGACATCGCCAACTTTCTGGCTAATACGCCAGACTTCTTTGAGCGTCATGCCGAGTTGCTGGCCACGGTGCAGCTGTCCAGCGGGCATGGCAGCCGCGCGGTGAGCTTGCAGGAGCGCCAGGCCGGGCTGCTGCGCGACAAGATCAAAACCCTGGAGGGCAGGGTGGTGGACATGATTCGCCATGGGCAGGAAAACGTGGTGATCGCCGAGAAGCTGCAACGCTGCACGCGCAACCTGCTGCTAACGGCGCATGCACGTGACTTGCCTGACACCATCGTGCATGAGCTCAAGGGCCAGTTTGCCATTCCGCAAGCAGCCATCAAGCTGTGGCGCGTCAACGGCGTGTTCACTGGCGAGCCGTTTGCCTATGGCGCGAGCAGCGATGCGCAGGCTTTTGCGTCGTCACTCGGTGCGCCTTACTGCGGTGTGAATTCAGGTTTTGAGGCGGCCAACTGGCTGCCCGACCCGGCCATGGCGATGTCGATCGCCATGATTCCCCTGCGTGAAGATGGTGCGCAGGAAGCCTTCGGCATGCTGGTGATGGCTTCTACCGACCCGCAGCGCTTTCATGTTGATATGGGTACCGACTTTCTGGCGCAAATTGGCGACCTGGCCGGTGCGGCCCTGACGCGCTTGCTGCCGCAATCCACCGCCGGTTAGCCCTCATGACAGCACAGGCGCAGGCAGATCCAACCGATCAGGGCAGCGTCTTTGAGTTTGACCCGCTCGCGGTGCGTTACCTCGAACATGTGCGGGTTGAAAAGCGACTGGCTCAGCGAACAGTCGAGTTGTATGCTGCCGACCTGCAAAAACTGCAAACCAGCGCGCTGGCTGCTGACGTTTCGCTGCAATCGGTCCAAAACACCCACATCCGCCGCTGGGTCGCGCAAATGCACGGCGCCGGCCGCACCGCGCGCGGCATCGCGCTGATTCTGTCCGGCTGGCGCGGGTTTTACACCTGGCTGGGGCGGGAGGGTCTGGTGGCCAGCAACCCGGTGCAGGATGTGCGCGCCCCCAAGGTGCCCAAGCCCCTGCCCAAGGCATTGGGGGTAGAAGAAGCGGTGCAACTGGCCAGCTTCAGGGCTGAAGATGCCCACCCGATACGTGAGGCGCGTGACCACTGCATCACCGAGCTGCTTTATGGCTGCGGCTTGCGGATTGGCGAACTGGTCGGGCTGGACGTCCGGGACGGCAAGGATGCACTCGGCTGGATTGACCACGACAGTGCCGAGGCGCATGTGCTGGGCAAGGGCAGCAAAAAGCGCAGCGTGCCAGTGGGCAGCAAGGCGCTGGCCGCCCTGACCGAATGGGTCAGACTTCGCGCGCATTGGGCCAAACATGCTGAAGGTGACGCCGCACTGTTCATCAATGAGCGTGGCCAGCGCCTGAGCCCACAGCACATCCGGGTGCGGCTCAAGCAGCGTTCATTGCAGGCTGGCCTGGCCACGCCGGTGCACCCGCACATGTTGCGGCATTCTTTTGCCAGCCATGTGCTGCAGTCCAGCGGAGACTTGCGGGCCGTGCAGGAACTGCTGGGCCACGCCAATATCACCACCACGCAGGTGTATACCCGGCTTGATTTTCAGCATCTGGCCCGGGTGTACGACGCGGCACACCCTCGGGCGACCAGAACCAAGCGCGACAAGTAGCGCGGCGCTACGGGCTGGCAACACGCGAGTTCGAATACGACTCGGTCAGCATGAACACCGCGCGTTTGTCGCCCGCGCTGATAGCCATGGCCAGGCGTTCGCCAAGCCGTTCCAGCAGGCCCTGCGCATTGGAGCCCTGGTAGGGCACCAGCGCATAGGCAACCCGCACTTGTGCCACGCAGTCGATGTGCAGACCTTTGTAGGGCATCAGGCAGCGCGCCACAATACGCGGGCCCAGGCTGGCGGCGTCTTCAGCATTAAACGGGCCTTCAACCAGCATGCCAAAACGCCTGTCGGACAGACGTGCCGCGCTGTCAATTTCCCGCGCTGTTGACAACAGACGCTCGGCTACCCGAAGCGGCAGTTCTTCAGCCGCCTTGCGGCCATAGTCGCGTTCGATTTGGTCGGTGTTGATGATGTCGATCAGCATGACTGCACTTTGCTGCCCCAGCCGTTCTGACCGCGCAATCATGCGCATGAGGCGCTCCGCAAAGACGTGACCATTGATCAGGCCGGTGCTGGGGTCGACCCGGTCCAGGCCCTGGATGCGGCGGATATTCTCGCGGCGCTGCTGGCTGCGCAGCATCAAAATGACCATCAGTATGGGTAACTCAATGGCTGCCCCGATTTGTGCCACATGGGTGGTTAAAAAACTCACTGGCAGCCAGCCCAGGTTGCGCGCCGAAATGCAGGCTGCCGCCAGCACCACCGGCGCAAAACCGACCAACAGCCAGGGCGCAAAACGGTCGCCGCGTTGCCAGGCCCATGCCAGCGTGGAAAACGCCAGCAATTGGGGTAGAAAAACATAGGACATCAGCACCCGCATGCGCACCTCTGATGGCACCAGCGCCAGAGCCACTGCTGTCATTACGCCGAGCAGGGCAACACCCACAAACAGGCGTTGGAGCCTGGCTGAGCGCTCTGGCAGCGACACGGCTGCCGATACAAACATCAGGGTGACAGCCAGCTCCAGTGTCGGCAGCACCGAGGTGGACACATCACTCCAGCCCGGCGAGTGGGGCCACAAATGCAGGCCGGCAATGCCTGTCGCAGTGGCCTGGGACAGCCCCATAATGCTGACTGACGCAGCGTAAAACCCATAGGCCGGGTCTCGCAGGGACACCGCGCTGAGCGCCGACACAATCGCTGCCAGCCCAACCAGGCCAAAAAAAATGCCCAGAATAAGTGACACCCGCTGCTCGGCATAATTCATGCGGCTTTCGCTGACAAAGCGCAGCGGCGTGCCAAAGCTGTGGCCGTTTTCGAGCCGCAGCAGGTAGCTGGTGGGTACCTCAGCAGAAATCTCAATTGGCAGCAAGGGGTGGCGGTGCGGCACAGGCCATTTGGCCACGGCCACCAGGTCACCGGCTTTTTGCTCGCCCCACTGGCCGGCCGCATCCAGCGTAAACAGCGAAGCACGGTCAATCGACGGGTAGGGTACTTCCAGGTACCAGCGTTCGGCGTCGGGTGCGGGGGGAACAGTAAAGCGGATCCACAACGCTTGCCCCGTGGTCATGGGGTAAATCGTCTGCGACTGGGTCGGCTGCCAGACGGCGCCGGCAGCGGTTCCTACTTGAGACGCGGTGAGCTTGCCTGTGGCGTCTATCCAGTAGTCGCCCCAATCCTTCAGGGCCACAGGCTGCTGCTGGGTGTCCAGGTCGAGCACCGTCCGCGACCATGCCGTATTGGCCATGATGCCTGCCAGCAGCACCAGCATGATCAGCAGCGCGGCAAAATTGCGCAGCCATCTTGGAGCGAGGCGGAGTGGCGGGCAGGTTTGCAACATGGGGAACGATTGTCGCAAAGTTTCAGCACCCCAGTCAGTAGGCGCGACCGGTGTTGCGGCTACAGCGTAAATACAGCGCGCTTGTCGTCGGCGTCTGCGGCGGTCGTCAGCCGCTCGTCCAGCCGCGACATCAGGCTTTGGTTGCCCTTGCTCAGGCAGGGCACCAGGGCGTAGGCCACCCGCACCTGCGCCACACATTCTTCATGCAGGCCTCTGAAAGGCATCAGGCAGCGGGCGATGATGCGCGGCCCCAGCTGGGTGACTTCTTCCGGGCTGATGGGGCCTTCAACCAGCATGCCGAAGCGGCGCTCTGACAGGCGCGCCGTGCTGTCGATATCTCTGATGATGGACAGCAGGCGCGAGGCTACCCGCAGCGGCAGCTCGTCGGCGGCTTTGCGGCCAAAGTCACGCTGCGTCTGCTCGGTGTTGACGATGTCGATCATGACCACCGCGCTTTGGTGGCCCAGCCGCTCGGAGCGGGCATTCATGCGCAGCAGTCGCTCGGTGAAGACCTGTTCTGTGATCAGCCCGGTGGCCGGGTCGATACGGTCCAGGCCCAGGATACGCCGGCGGTTTTCGCGCCGTTGCTGGCTGCGCAAAATCAGCACCGTCAGCAGCGCGGGCAGCTGAAACACCATGCTGGCCAGGCCGCCCTGCTCGGTGGCAAAGCTCAGCGGTATCCATTGCAGGTAGCGGGCAATCGAAATCGCCCAGGTGATGGCAAACGGTGTGGCGGCCAGCAGCAGCCAGCCACCAAAGCGGTCGCCGCGCCGCCAGGCCCACAGGTTGATGGACGGCACCACCGTGATGACCAGCAGCAGGTACGGCACGACCAGTTTCAGGCGCAGCGCGCTGTCTGTGACGACCAGCAGGGCCACCACCACCAGCCCTGCAAGCGCTATTGTCCACACCAGCCGGTTCAGGCGCCTGGAGCGCTCTGCCAGGGAAACCACCGTGGCATTGAGCAAGGTAAACGAGACCAGTGCCAGGGTGCCCAGCACCGTCAGGGACCGGTCAGCCCAGTCAGGCGAGTTGGGCCACAGGTGCAGGCCGGCCACGCCAGTGATGGTTGCCAGCGTCAGGCCTACCAAAGCGCAGCATGCCGCGTAGTACAGATAGGCGCGGTCACGCAGCCAGGCCAACCCAATCAGGCCAATAGTGCAGCCCAGAACCGCGATGCCCAAGTACACCCCGAGGAACAACGAGATCAGTTGCTCGTTGCGCAGCACGTACCGGGCATTGACGAAACGCAGCGGGGCACTGAACCCCTGGGCGTTTTCCAGCCTCAGAAGGTAGTGGGTAGGCGCTTGTGCATTGAAGGCGACCAGCAGCAGTGGATGCCGGTGCGGCGTGAGCCATCGGTTGACGGCCGTCCGGTCACCCGCACGCTGCTCAGTAAAGCTTCCTGTTGGGTCTTTGGTGTACAGGGAGGCGCGGTCCAGGGCGGGGTAGGGGATCTCCAGCACCCAGCGCTCGGCATCAGGCGCTGGCGGTGCGGTAAAACGTATCCACAGTGCCTGGCCAGGCTTGAGCGGGTAAATCCCGCGTTCGGGTGTGGGGAGCCAGGTCAGGGTCATGCTGCTGTCCACCTCGTCTGGTCCCTGCAGCAAGCTGCTGTCAATCCAGTATTCGCCGGCGTCACCCAAGGCTATCGGTTGCCGGCTTGCGTCTAGCGTCAATGGCGACCGGGCTTGCGCCGCAGCGCCATAAACCGCCATCCAAAGGCAAACCGTACACATCAAGGCCACACGCCGCAGGGCCGTCAGTCTGCTGACAAAAGGCAAGAAGTGGCGCAGATGCATGCACACATTGTCACTGGCTTTGAGGAAGCAACTGTTTTCATGACGTTTGTAACGATGGATGCCGCGACAATAGACCCATGAAGTCATTGCGCCTGAAACCCGGAAAAGAAAAGTCCCTGCTGCGCCGCCACCCCTGGGTGTTTGACGGTGCCATTGCCAGCGGCGGTGGTGACGCCGGTGAAACCGTACGCATTGAAAGCGCAGATGGCCGATTTCTAGCTTGGGCCGCGTACAGTCCGCAATCCAAAATCCGTGCGCGGGTCTGGAGCTTTGATGAGGCTCAGCGTATCGACGCGACGTTTTTAGCGGCTGCCTGCGCACGTGCCATATCGGCCAGAAGCCTGTTCGACATCCCCAGCAACGGCATGCGGCTGATCCACGGTGAATCTGACGGCTTGCCCGGCCTGGTGGTGGACCGGTATGGCGACACGCTGGTGGCGCAGTTTTCAAGCTGCGGATCAGAGCGGTTCAAGGCGGCGATTGTGGATGCGCTGCTCAAGCAAACCGGGCTGACCAGGCTGTATGAGCGCTCTGATGCAAGTGTTCGCTCACTTGAAGGGCTGCCCGAGGCCACCGGCTGGCTCGCCGGCGCTGGAGATACCGAAGTCATCCTGACCGAACACGACTGGAAGTTGAGCCTGGACGTGGCCGAGGGGCACAAAACCGGGTTTTATCTGGACCAGCGCGACAGCCGCCACAAGTTCAGCCACTACACCCGCCGCATGGGGTTCAAACGGGTGCTGAACTGCTACAGCTACACCGGCGGATTTACGGTGGCAGCGCTGGCGGGCGGCGCCGGCCATGTCACCTCGATTGACTCGTCGGGTCCGGCCATTGATCGGGCTGTGGCCAATGTGGCGCTGAACGGCTTTGACGCCAGCCGCACCACCATGCGCGACGCCGACGTGAACGCCGCCCTGCGCCAGTACCTACAGGACGGCGTGACCTTTGACGCCATCGTGCTGGACCCGCCCAAGTTCGCCCCCACTGCCGCGCACGCCGAGCGCGCCGCCCGAGCCTACAAGGACATCAATCGACTGGCCCTGATGCTGCTTGAACCGGGCGGCGCACTGTTCACGTACTCGTGTTCAGGCGGCATCAGTGCTGACCTGTTTCACAAAATTGTGGCGGGCGCTGGTATGGATGCAGGTGTGGATGCCTACATCACCGAACGCATGGGCGGCGCACCTGACCACCCGATGACGGTCACCTTTCCGGAAGGCGAATACCTCAAAGGGCTGGTACTGGTCAAAAAACGGGCCTAAAAATGCCGCAAAAGGCCAAAAAAGGTCGATTTCAGGTGCCAAATCGACCTCAAAGCCAATAGATACATGCGCAAGCAGCTATCATAATAATAGCAAAATCAAATCTGACCGTTACACGGCTGCGCCAAACAGCCTGCCAATTGCCGCGGTTGCACCCATGGCAAGGGTGCTCCACAGCAGCACGCGAAGCGCGCCCGGCACGATGTTGGCCCCGCCGACTTTGGCTGCCAGACCGCCCAGCAAGCCCAGACAAACCAGCGCCGACACGGCCACCCAGGCCATCAACTGGCCTGGTGCGGCCACCACCGCGACCAGCAAAGGCAGTGCTGCCCCGGCAGCAAAGCTCAGGCCTGACGCGACAGCCGCCTGAAGCGGTTGGGCAGCCAAAGTCGGGGTGATGCCGAGTTCGTCGTGGGCGTGTGCGGCCAGCGCGTCTTTGGCCATCAACTGGTCGGCCACCTGCTGGGCCAGTGTCGGGTCCAGCCCGCGCTTCATGTAAATTGCCATCAGCTCGCGCCTCTCGCCATGAAAATCCGCGGCCAATTCTGCTTTCTCTTGCGCCAGCGCGGCTTTTTCAGTGTCGGCCTGTGAGTGAACCGACACGTATTCACCCGTGGCCATCGACATCGTGCCTGCCACCAGCCCGGCTATGCCGGTCAGCACGATCGATGAGTGGCTCGCCTGCGCCGCGGCCACGCCCAGGATGAGGCTGGCAGTCGACACAATGCCATCGTTGGCGCCCAGAACGGCAGCCCGCAACCAGCCAATGGCGGCCAGGCTGTGTATTTCATTGTGACGGCGCATGGTCAGTTCCTGGTGTGAGGTTAAAGGCAATAGACGATAGTGTCACTGATGGGGATGTCGGCGACGATCACGGCTGGTCCCGTCAGGCGCGCAAAGCAGCAAAAAAACCTCGAAATGGCCGTTTTAAGGTGCAAAATAACCCTTGAACCCAATCAACACGTGCGCTAGAAGCTCCTGAATTCATAGCAATTACCGCTCGCTGCCAGGTGCGCTCTGGCACCCGCAACCGCTACAAAGCCCGCAAAATGCCCAAAGTGACCAAAATGCGACAATAGCGGGCTACATGACCTCCAATTTTTCCAATCTTTCGCTGGCGCCTCAACTGGCCCGTGCAGTAGCCGAGATGGGCTACGAAACCATGACACCCATTCAGGAGCAGGCCATACCGGTGGTGCTGGAAGGCCGCGACGTGATGGGCGCAGCGCAAACCGGTACTGGTAAAACCGCCGCGTTTGCCTTGCCGCTGCTGCAGCGCATGATGAAGCACGAAAACGCGTCCACCTCGCCAGCGCGCCACCCGGTGCGTGCGCTGGTGCTGCTGCCCACCCGCGAGCTAGCGGTGCAGGTGGCCGAGCAGGTCAAGCTCTATGCCAAATACACCAATCTCAACAGTGCTGTTGTTTTTGGCGGCATGGACATGAAGGGCCAGACGGCCGAACTGAAAAAAGGCGTGGAGGTGCTGGTGGCCACGCCGGGCCGCCTCCTGGACCACATTGAAGCCAAAAACGCGGTGCTGAACCAGGTTGAATATGTGGTGCTGGACGAAGCCGACCGCATGCTCGACATCGGCTTTTTGCCCGACTTGCAGCGCATTTTGAGCTACCTGCCCAAGCAGCGCATCACTTTGTTGTTTTCGGCCACCTTTTCGCCTGAAATCAAACGCTTGGCGTCGAGCTATCTGCAAGACCCGGTCACGATTGAAGTGGCCCGGTCAAACGCCACGGCATCCACCGTCGAACAGCACTTTTACAGCGTCAGCGCCGACGACAAGCGCCGCGCGCTGCACCAGGTGTTGAAGTCACGCGGCATGAAGCAGGCCTTTGTGTTTGTCAACAGCAAGCTGGGCTGTGCACGGCTGGCACGCTCGCTTGAAAAAGAAGGCCTGAAAACCACGGCCCTGCATGGTGACAAAAGCCAGGACGAGCGGCTCAAAGCCCTCGAAGCCTTCAAAAGTGGCGAGGTTGACCTGCTGGTGTGTACCGACGTGGCCGCCCGCGGCCTGGACATCAAGGACGTACCTGCGGTGTTTAACTTTGACGTGCCCTTCAACGCCGAAGACTATGTTCACCGGATTGGCCGCACAGGCCGCGCCGGGGCATCTGGCCTGGCCGTGAGCTTTGTGGCCAGCAGCGACCAGCGGCTGGTGACAGACATTGAAAAGCTCATCAAAACCAAAATCGAGCTGGAGCCTTTTGCGTTTGACGAGGCGCCTGGAGCGCACCAGCGCATGAACGACGGCAGGCGCATGTACCGCGAAGCTGAAGACACAACGCCCAGTGAAAGGCCGGAGCGCCGGGAGCCACGCGAGTTTCGTGAGCGGCGGGAAGCGCCACCGCACCGCAAGGCCGCTGCGCCGCGCGACCCATTCTTTGACCAGCCTTACGAAAGCGCTGCTGCACCAGATGCTGCACCCGCCTGGGAAGCCGCCGCCAAAGCCAATCCCGCGCGCAGCAGTGTGTCCGCCAATATCAAACCCAAGAAAAAAGTTGCTGCGCTGTTCAAAATCGGCGAATAAACAGCTGCCGCCAAACCGCTAGCCCAGGCCATCACTTCATGGGATATGGCCTAAAGCCTTGAGTATTTTTTCAGGCGTCACGGGCTGTGACCAGACCTGGGCTTTTAGCGGCCTCAGTGCATCATTGATCGCATTCACCACAGCGCCTGGTGCGCCTGCAGTCCCCGCCTCACCCGCGCCTTTGGCCCCCAGCATGGAGCTGCGGGTCGGCGTTTCAATATGCGCGATGGTGATGTCTGGCATTTCCCCAGCCATCGGCACCAGATAGTCGGCCATGCTACCGTTTTGCAGCAAGCCAGCATCGTCGTACAGGCATTCCTCAAACAGCGCACCGCCTATGCCTTGCACAATCGCGCCGCGTATTTGCTCGTCAACCAGCATGGGGTTGATGACGCGGCCACAGTCCTCTACGGCCCAGTGCTTGAGCAGTTTGACAAAACCGGTTTCGTTGTCGACCTCGACGTAAGAGGCTTGCACACCGTTGGTAAAAATAAACGGGTAGTCGCGCTGCGCGTAGTGGCGTGTCACCATCAGCTCGGGTGTAAAGCCTGCTGGCAGCGTGTCTGGCCTGAAGTAAGCCACGCGGCCCAGCTCTGCAAATGGCAGCAATGCCTCGCCAGTTGCTGCATCGACCACAGCACCTTGCTTGAGACTCAAGGTGCTTGCGTCGCGTTTAAGAATGACCTCAGCCACCTTCAGAATATTGCTGCGCAGGGCCAGCCCGGCTTGCAACACGGCTTCACCGCCTATGCCGGCGCCGCGCGATGCCCACGTACCGCCGCCATAGGGCGTGGCTTGGGTGTCACCTGTCACGATGCGCACCTGGCTCATGGGCACTCCTACCGCATCGGCCGTGATCTGTGAAAAAATCGCCTCTGTGCCCTGGCCCTGTTCACCCACGCTGACCATCACCGTCACTGCACCGCTGGGCTCCAGGCGGGCTGTTGCGCCGTCCTGCGCAGAAATGCGTGCGCCGCCCACGCCGTAAAACGCTGCGCCGGGGTTGGTCAGCTCAATCAGTGTGGCAAAACCGATACCCCGGTAGATACCTTCGGCGCGCAGCGCGGATTGCTCAGCCAGCAGAGCCGGGTAGTCCATCAGCGTTTCCATTTTTCTCAAGCAGGCTTCATGCGACAGCACTTCCAGCTTGATGCCCGATGCGCCTGTGGCGGGGTAGCCGTCGTCTGGCATCACGTTGCGTTTTCGCATTTCAAGCGGGTCCAGTCCCAGCTTGGCAGCTGCCAAATCGACGAGGCCTTCAGTCACTGCGCAAGCGACTGGGTGCCCCACACCGCGGTACTGGCAAGTGGGTGTCTTGTTTAAAAACACCACATTGAGCTTGGCCCGATAGGCCTTGTGTTTGTAGGGGCCGCCCGTCAGGTTGACGACCTGGTTGCCTTCAATGCCGCTGGTGCGCGGGAACATCGAGTAAGGGCCAATACCGGTGGTGTCATCAATCTCAAAAGCCAGTATCTCGCCTTGTGCAGTTGCGGCAATACGCCCTTTGATGTGGTGCTCGCGCGCATGAATGTCGCTGGTGAATGACTCCAACCTGTCAGCTACAAACTTGACCGGACGCTTTAACAAAATGGCAATCGCCACGGTCGCAAAGTCATCTGGATAGGCGTGCACCTTGATGCCAAACGAGCCGCCCACGTCTTTGCAAATCACGCGCACTGAGCTTTCAGGCAAATCAAACTGGCGGGCGTACAGGTCCTGCATCATGTGCGGTGCCTGCTGTGAGTGGTAGACCGTCAACTGGCCAGACGCCGGGTTGTAGTCGGCAATCTGGCAGCGTGTCTCCAGCGTCACCCCGGTGTGGCGGCCAAAGTCAAAGGTGGCTTCAGCCACCACGTCAGCACGTGCGAAGGCTTCGTCCACGCCGCCTGTGTCCAGTGTGCGGGTAAAGCACAGGTTGTCGCCCAGCTCGGGGTGAATGATGGGCGTGTCAGGGTGCAGCGCCGTTTTCATGTCAATGGCGGCGGGTAAATCTTCCCACGTGACTTGCACGTATTGCAAGGCGTCTTCAGCCTCGGCGCGTGTTTTGGCCACCACGGCTACCACAGGCTCACCCTGCCAGCAGGCGCGATCAAGCGCCATGGGGTATTGCGGTGCCGATTTGATACCTGCCAGATGACTGAGTGTGGCCACCCAGGGCTTGCAGATGGTGGCCAGGTCTTTGCCGTCGTACACCGCCAGCACACCGGGCATCATGCGGGCAAAGTCGCGTTCAATGCTGGTGATGCGGCAATGCGCCACGGGTGAACGCCAGAACACCACATGCGCCATGCGCGGCAATTCCAAATCGTCCACGTATTGACCTCGGCCCTGGGCCAGGCGTTCGATGTTCGGCCTCGGGATGGCTTGGCCGATGTGGCTGGCGTCTTGAAGTGGTGCGGCCAGGGGGGCAGCTACCGGACTTGGCCGCGCTTCAGCCTCAACATGCGTGAGAAAGTAGCTTTCAGGTGCATTCATGGTTAAGCTCCTTGACCGGCAGTCTTACGCTCCGCAAGCACATCGCATATGGCATCCACAATCGCTTGGTAGCCCGTACAACGGCAGTAGTTGCCAGAAATCCACTCGCGCACTTCTTCTCTGGTGGAATGCGGACGCTGCTCGACCAGCTCATGCGCGGCCAGTAACATGCCGGATGTGCAAAACCCGCACTGCAAGGCGTTGCGCCTGATGAACGCTTGCTGCAACGCATGCAGTACACCGCTTTCACTCAAGCCCTCAATGGTGTTGACGTTGCGTCCAGCTGCCTGCACGGCCAGCACCAGGCAGCCACGCACAATTTGCCCATCAAGTTGCACGGTACATGCACCGCACACGCCATGCTCGCAGCCCAAGTGTGAGCCTTTGAGCTGGGCGCCATCACGCAAAAAATCAACCAGATGGGTGCGGGCTTGCACCTCGCGTTCCATGCTTTGGCCGTTCAGGGTGAGGCGGATGGTTTGTGTTTGTGGTAACTCTGTCATGGTGGTGCTCATGTTTTTTCTGCCGTCGGCATCCAGCTCGTGAGCGCACGTTTTAGCAGGACGCCTGCCAGTTGCCGTTTGGCAGCTTCACTGTGGGTCAAATCAGGCAGCGGCGAAAGCTCGCTGTGCAGCACGTCAACGGCCTGGGTCACTGACTGCACCGTCAGGCGGTGCCCGTCGAGGGCCAACTCGGTCTTGCCGGAGCGCATCGGGGTACTGCCCACGCCTATCCATGCAAGCCGTGCGCCTGATATTTTGTTATCTTCAAGCATGGCAGAAGCGGCCAGGCCGACCACAGCGTAGTCGCCGTGGCGGCGTGCCAGTTCGCTGAAAGACAATTTTTGATTCGCTTGGAGCACGGGTATTTCACACGCGACAATGACTTCGTCGGGTGCAAGTTCGGTGGTGTAAAGCCCGGTAAAAAAATCATCGGCTGCAATGCGCCGCTCACCCCGCAAGCTGCGCGCCACAATCACGCCATCCAGTGCCAACAGGCAGGCTGGCCACTCCGCCGCCGGGTCACCGTAGGCAATAGAGCCACCAAAAGTGCCCAGGTTACGAATGGCGCGGTGCGCAATATGTGGGGCTGCCGCAGTCAGCAACGGCGCGTGTTTTGCAACCAGCAAAGAGGCCTCTATTTCGGTGTGCGTCACCATCGCACCGATGCGCAAAGTCTGGCCTTCAATGCTCAAACCCTTGAGCTCGTGGACCGCTTGCATGTCAATCAGCAGCGCAGGCTCAGACAGGCGCATGTTCAGCGTGGCCAGCAACGTTTGTCCGCCCGCGAGCAACCGCGCCTCATCACCATGCTGTGCCAGCAAGGTCAGCACTTCATGGATGTGTCGGGGTCGTGCGTAAGAAAAAGCAGGTGCTTTCATCGGGTGAGTCCTTGCAGTCTTTTCGTGATGTGACGGATCGAACGATACCGCTCAACGCAACCAGTGCGCGCCCATCCACACACCTATGCTGGTGGCCGCAACCCCGGCAAAAAACCAGACCAGTCTCGCGTATTCACTGCTGCTTGGGGGTGCATGGCTGGCGTTCCTTGGGGCTGGTGAGCTCGCAAGCGAGGTGGTCGCTGCAGCGTCGCTCGCAACGCTGTCGCCCACCAGTGCAGCCTTCAGATTGGCAAAAAACTTGCCGGCCAATTGTTTGGACGATGCGTCAATCAAACGCCCCCCAATTTGCCCCAGCTTGCCAGCGACTGTCGCTTGGGCCGTGTAGTCAAGCTGCGTGTCATTGCCGACTGTGGTGAGCGTGATCACAGAGCTGCCTCTGGCAAAACCTGCGCTGCCGCCTGAACCTTCAAAGTTCAGCGTGTAGCCGTGTAGTGGCCTGACGTCTGTCATTTTGACCTTGCCCGCAAACCGGGCGCTGACCGGTCCCATGCGCAGCAGCACACGGGCATGCATTTCTTCAGGCGATATTTGCTGTACTTCCTCACAACCCGGAATGCACTGCCGCAAAATTTCCGGATCATTGAGTGCCTGCCACACCTGCTCTACAGATGCGGGTATGGTCACGCGGCCTTGGAGTTCCATGTTCATTGCCTTCTGCGTTCGAATTTCTCAAGGTTGATATCTGCCATCAATGCAGGGCCGGGTTTTTCCTGATACCAGATTATTGACCAGACGCTAAATTAAGGCCTTAACTATTGACCAACTGTTCAATGTCATCTATCCGGAAAAACCCTGCCAAGACAGCCGCCGAGCCAGCACGCCGCCGGTTGACGCCTGCTGACCGGGAGCGTCAGATTGTGGCGGGTGCGGTGACGTTTTTCTCAGAGCATGGTCTGGATGGACAGTTGCGGGATTTGGCTCGGCAGCTGGACATCACCCACACCTTGCTCTACCACTATTTCCCCACCAAGCAGGCCTTGATAGAGCGTGTCTATACCGAGATGTTTGAGGGCCGCTGGAAGCCTGAATGGGAAGTGCTGCTAGACGACAAAAATCTGGATGTTGAAACGAAACTAACCCGGTTTTACAGTGACTATGCCAAAGTCATTCTTCAATCAGACTGGGTGCGGATTTTTGTTTTTTCAGGTCTGAGTGACCGCTACATCACAGATCGTTACTTTGCGCTCTTGAGGGAAAAACTGTTCCCACGCCTGGTGCGCGAGACCCGCAAATACCGTGGCCTCGTCAGCCGCAGCAAGCCCACAGGGCGTGAACTGGAGCTGTTGTTGGGGCTGCACGGCAATATTTTTTATATGGGCGTTCGCCGCTGGATTTACGGGCAGGCGGTGCATGATGTGCAAAGCGTGGTGATGGTTGATGACGTTGAACATTACATTCACGACAAGGTTTTGGCCTACCTGCTGTCAGTGACGCCGGTGCTTGACCGCAAGACAATCACAAAGAAAGGTTGAGCATGGCGTTGTCACTGAACCACTACTCTATCCGCACGACGGATCTGAAGGCTACTTGCGATTTCTATACGCAGGTTTTGAGCCTGTCGTCCGGCCCCAGGCCGGACTTTCCTTTCCCCGGTATTTGGATGTACAACGGCAGCCATGACAACGTGGCCAATGCCGTGGTTCACATCATCGGCATTGATAAAAACGACCCTGAAGGCTTGAAAAAATATCTGGGCGACCGTGATGAATCGTCATTGCACGGCACCGGTGCTGTCGATCACATCGCCTTTTTCGCCACCGGGCTGGCAGACATGCTCAAGCATCTTGAATCGCTGGGTGTGCCGTGCCGCGAGCGCACCACACCATCGATTGGCTTGCACCAGCTGTTTCTGGATGACCCGTGCGGGCTGGTGGTGGAACTGAATTACCCGGCGGCTGAAAAAGTAGCGCTGAATGCCAACCAGGCAAAGAGCTAAAGAACATGGCGCGCATCTTGGTCATCGGTGGTTCATTGGGGGGTCTGTTGGCTGCCAACATGCTGCACCGTGCGGGCCATGATGTTCAGGTCCTTGAAAAAGCGAGTGCCTCGCTTGATGGCCGGGGTGCTGGCATCGTGACGCACAAGCCGCTGATGTCGGCTCTTGAGCGTTGCGGTTTAACCGTTGACGCAACGCTGGGTGTGGCAATCAAAGATCGCGTGGTGCTGGATAAAAGCGGCGCTGTGATGGCGCAAACGGCTATGGCACAGGTATTGACCTCGTGGAGCCGCCTTTACGCTATGTTGCGGTCAGCATTTGACGCTTCGTTGTATCTACAAGGTGCTGCTGTGTCGCAAGTCAGCCAAAGCAGCGCTGGTGTGACTGTGCAGTGCGGGGATGGCCGCGTGTTTGATGCGGATCTGGCCATAGCCTCCGACGGTATTCGCTCTGGTGTTCGTGCCCAGTACCTGCCTGAGGTACAAGCTCAGTATGCGGGTTACGTTGCCTGGCGCGGCGTTTGTGACGAGTCCGTGCTGTCACAGCGCACCCTTGCAAGCGTGTTTGAAACTTTCGGGTTTGGTCTGCCCCCCGGCGAGCAACTGATTGGCTACCCGGTGGCGGGTGCTGGTAATGCTGTTGCTCGGGGTCAAAGGCGCTACAACTACGTCTGGTATCGGCCTGCCAGCGAAGCAGTGCTGCAAAAGTTGATGACTGATGCCGACGGTAATTACTTTTCCCAAGGCATCTCCCCCAATAAGGTGGCATGGCAGCACGTGGCCAGCGCGCGGCAGGCCGCACGTGACTTGCTGGCACCGCAGTTTGCCGAAATGCTGGAAAAAACAGCGCAACCATTTTTACAACCGATTTACGACTGCGACAGCCCGCAAATGGCTTTTGGCCGCGTTGCCTTGATGGGCGATGCCGCCTTTGTAGCGCGACCGCATGTGGGCATGGGCGTGACGAAAGCCGCAGAAGATGCGATGGCTCTAACGGATTGCATAGCGACCCATGGAGCGACGTCTCAGGCGCTGCAAGCATTTGAGCAAATGCGTCTTGCACCGTGTGCGGCGGTGGTCAAGCGTGCCCGCATGCTGGGTGCCTACATGCAGGCGCAGGGCAAAAGAGGTCGTCAGCATCCCGAGCGTGATGCGCGTAGCGTCATGTTGCAAACAGCGATTGATTTGTCTGGCGAGCAGGCCACAAGTGCATCCAGGGCGACCGAGTTTTCAGCGTAAATTTCCGAGATTTTCAGCCATATCAACAGCAATATCAACAGGAGACAACCATGACCCCATCGACTACTTCCTTCAATGCCAGCCGCCGCAGCATCATCGTGGGCGGTGCTGCTGTAGCGGTAGCACCAGCTCTGCTAAACGTGGCGCGCGCGCAGAGCAAGACCATCAAAATCGGCTTTCCAGTTCCGCTGACGGGTGCCTTTTCTGCCGAGGCACAAGATCAGGTGCGCGCTGCTGAAATTGCTATCAAGGAGTTCAATGATTCAGGCGGCTTTGATGGCATGAAAGCGGAGCTGCTGGTACGTGATGACAAGCTCAACCCTGGTGAGGCTGCCACCCGCACGCTGGAACTGATTGAAAAAGACAAAGTGAACTTTGTGGTGGGCTCACTGTCGGCTGCCACGCAGCTGTCTATCAATGCCGTCTGCCGCGACCGCAAGATCATTTTCAACTCCATCAGCCAGTCGGATGCTATCAATGAGGCCAAAGACTGGAGCCTGTACACTTTTCACGAGGCATTGAACCCGCACCTCACGGCAGGTGCTGTGGCGCGTTACGCCTTTCCCAAGTTCGGCAAGAAAATCGTCTACCTGACGGCTGACTACGCCTATGGCCATGAAATGGTGCGCGGTTTTCAGCGGGCAGGGCAGGCGCTTGGTGCGCAGACACTGGCAGACATTCGACACCCGCTGGGAGCAGCTGACTACTCGGCCTTTTTGCCGCGTATTCAGTCCTTAAAGCCCGATGTGCTGGTACTGTGCAACTTTGGCCGTGACCTGGTCAATGCGGCCAAACAGGTGACAGACTTTGGCCTCAAAGCCAACACCAAAGTGATTGCCCCGGTGCTGCTGTACACGGCACGCCAGGCTGGCGGTGCAGACGCATTTGAAGGCATTTTGGGCGGCACCTCTTATTACTGGGGCATGGAAGACAAAATTCCCGCTGCCAAAGCGTTTAACGACAAGTTCCGCAAGGCCTACGGCGGCTCTGTGCCATCAGACTACGGCGCTTTGGGTTATGCGGGCGTGCGCAGCGTGCTGCAGGCAGTACGTGATGCCAAGTCAGTCGATTCAGTCAAAGTGAGCATTGCTTTGCGTCAGCTGCGCTACAACTGGTACAAGGGTGAGCAGTTCTACCGCAAGTGTGACCATCAGTCGATTCAGTCGGTGGTGATTGTCGAGTCCAAGTCCAAGAACATGAAAGACAAATACGATGTCTTCAATGTCTTGTCTGTCGAGGCGCCAGATGAGAAAAACCTGCGCACCTGCGACGAGATGGGTCACAAGATCAGCACCTGACCGCACCAGCTGATTCATGACATACCGACAATAATTCGCATGGCCGACTTAACTCTGGAACTGTTTGCGTTGCAGCTCATGACAGGCATTGCGCTGGGGGCTGTGTACGCGCTCCTGGCGATTGGCTTATCCCTGATTTTTGGCATGCTGACTGTGGTGAACTTTGCGCATGGCGCATTCTTCATGGTGGGGGCGTTCTTTGGTGTTTACGCCATGGGCCTGACGGGCAGCTTCTGGTTCAGCCTGGTGCTGGTGCCCATTGCAACGGGTGCGCTGGGTTTGGTGTGCGAGCGATTTTTGGTGCGGCCTCTGTATGGGCGCGGCATTGACTACCCGCTACTGCTCACGTTTGGGCTGTCGTATGTGCTGATTGAAGCGATGCGAATTGTTTTTGGTATTGAGGGCTTGCCCACATCGACCCCAGCCGAGCTGCGCGGGTCGGTCAATCTGGGATTTGGGCACTTCCCGTTGTACCGTTTGTTCTTGATAGCAGCTACCGCTGTCATCGTGCTCGGCTTGTGGCTGTTCATTGAAAAAACGCGCTACGGGCTGATTATTCGGGCAGGTTCGCGCGACCCGGAAATCGTCAAGGTGCTGGGCATTGACATTTCCAAAGTCTGGCTGCTGGTGTTTGGTATTGGTACGGCCATTGCCGGGCTGTCGGGCTTGCTGGCGGCACCCACGCGCGCCGTTAACCCTGAGATGGGCATCCCCATTCTGGCTGAATCATTTGTCGTGACGGTGGTGGGCGGCATGGGCTCGCTGCCCGGTGCAGTCATTGCTGGTTTGTTGGTGGGCATTGTGTTTGCTATGACGTCGCTGTTCGCCCCTGAATATGCCGAAATGTCCATCTTTGTTTTGATGGCGGTGGTGCTGTTAATCCGGCCGCAAGGTTTTTTCGGCAAAGCCGGTTTGATGAGCTGACCATGAACGTTTTTATCAACAACGCCATTGAGCGTATTCGCCAGCACCGTATGGCAGCGTCACTGCTGTTTTTGCTGGTATTTCCTTTCCTGATGCCCTACGAAACACTGGCCATCAATATTTTGATTTTTGGTTTGTATGCCGTGGGTTTCAATTTGCTGTTCGGCTACACCGGCATGCTGTCGTTTGGCCACGCGGCTTTCCTGGGTGTGGGCAGCTACTTGGCGGGCATAGCCGTGGTGCATGCGGGCTGGCCCTGGTGGGCGGCCATTGGCGTGGGGGTGCTGTCATCGTGCTTTGCAGGCTTGGTGATTGGCTACCTCGCCATCCGCACCCGGGGCATTTACTTCTCAATGGTCACGCTGGCGCTGGCGCAAATTGTGTACTACGGGTTTTACAAGGCAGAGCGCTGGACCGGTGGTGAAAACGGATTGCGTGGTGTGCGGGTAGAGGCCATCACCCTGCCTGGAATAAGCATCGATTTTCTGAATCCTTTAAATAAATACTATGTGATCTTGGTGTTCGTAGCGCTTGCTTTGTGGTTTGTGTCGCGCCTCCTTGATTCTCCTTTTGGTGCAGTGATCGAGGCGATTCGTGAGAACGAAAAACGTGCCGCTGCATGTGGCTATGACGTGGCGCGCAGCAAGCTGCTGGTGTTTGTGTTGTCGGCGGGAATTTGCGGCTTGGCGGGTGCTTTGCGAGCCTTGCATTTGTCCATCGTGCCGATTGATTCGCTGCATTACCTGCAATCGGGCCAGGCCGTCATGATGTGTCTGCTGGGCGGCATGGGTACATTCTTGGGGCCGTTTATCGGTGCGGCAGTGTTTCTGTACCTTGAAGACGTGGTCACCAATGTCACCCGTTACTGGATGGGGGCGGTGGGTATTATTTTCATGGTGTTCGTGCTGTTTTTCCCCAAAGGCGTGTGGGGCACGGTGCTGGACTGGGTGGGGCGCTGGCAACGCAGGGTGAAGTCTGATCAGACCGTTGATAAGGTTTTGCCATGAGTGCTGTACCCATCCTGAAGGTTACCGCCGTGTCGCGCTACTTTGGCAAATTTCAGGCGCTGCACAAAGTCAGCACAAGCTTTCAGGCAGGCGAGTTGACGGCCATCATCGGCCCGAATGGGGCAGGCAAAAGCACCTTCTTCAATGTCATCAGTGGCGGCATTGCACCTAGCACTGGTACTGTGCAGTTTGAAGGGCGTGACATCAGCCACATGGCCCAGCACGACTACGCGCGCGCCGGTATTGCCAAAAGCTTTCAGATCACCAATGTCTTCAAGCACCTGAGCGCGCATGAGAACGTGCGTGTTGCGCTGCAAATGCAAACCTCGCGCTATCAAATCTTGCGCGCGCGGGGTGCGTATGCCGAGCTGAGCGACAAGGCAGACGCCCTGCTGGCCCGGGTTGGCTTAACGGGCAGCCGCAGCAAGCTGGCCGGTGATCTGGCGCATGGCCAGCAACGCTCCCTTGAAGTGGCCATGGCACTGGCCTGTAGCCCCAGGCTGCTGCTGATGGACGAGCCCACGGCGGGCATGTCTCCGCAAGAAACAGTCGTGATGATGGATTTGATTACCCAGCTGTCAAGCGAGCGCACCATTATTTTGGTCGAGCACAAAATGAAACTGGTGATGGGCCTGTGCAAGCGCCTGCTGGTGCTGCACCACGGGGAGTTACTGGCCGAAGGCAGCCCTGACGACATCCGCAACAACGCTGAAGTCAAGCGCGTTTATTTGGGGCAGAACTGATGGCTAAGGTATTGCCAAACATCTTGTTAAAGGTCGAACAACTTAACGCCTGGTATGACCACAGCCACGTGGTGCAAGGCTTGAATTTTGAAGTCTTGCAGGGCGAAATCGTCACCTTGATGGGCCGCAACGGGGCGGGCAAAACCACCACGCTGCGTACGTTGATGGGGCTGGTCGCCAAGCATCGCGGCAAAGCAACCTTTGATGGCCAGGACCTGATGTCACTTGCAACCCATGAACGTTTTCATTTGGGTTTGGCTTATGTGCCTGAAGACAGACGCATCGTGCCCAGTTTGACGGTGCTTGAAAACCTGCAACTCGGCTTGACTGCCAGCAAAGACCGTGGCGACATGAGCGCCATGATTGACGAGATTGCACAAACCTTTCCGCGCCTCAAAGAACGCCTGCATCAAGACGGCACATCCATGTCAGGCGGGGAGCAGCAAATGCTGGCGATTGCACGCGCCATGATGGCGCGGCCGCGCATGATTCTGCTCGACGAGCCTTCTGAAGGCATCATGCCGATCTTGGTCGATGAAATGTTTGAGCTGTTTGCCAGCATGCGGCAAAAGGGCATCACGATCTTGCTGGTGGAGCAAAACGTGGAAAGGGCCTTGAAGATTTCAGATCGCGCCTATATCGTTGACCAGGGTCAAATTGTTCACCATGGCGGCGCTGCCGACCTGCTGGCCAATACGGAAATTCAGGAAAAGTATTGCGCGGTATAGGGCTTTGCGTCAGCGCAGGCTGACACATGATCTGGTGGCCGTCTGGTGGTGTGTGGCGCTTTTTTCTCTTAGGCTTGGTGAATGATCCACCGATTCACCCGGCACGTTTACCTTCCCCTGCGGGTTGCCATTCTTCAATGGCTCGATGCCGACGGACTGCGCATGAGCGCAGCGATGTCGTTTTACGGCATCCTCAGTCTGGCCCCGCTGCTGGTGCTGATGGTGGCGGCGCTGGGCTGGTGGCTTGACCGTAGCTACGTTGAAACCAGTCTCGTCAGCCAGATCAGCAGTGTGATTGGCGAGCAGGGCGCGCAAGTCGTCAAACAGGCGATTTCCAGCGCTCAAGCGCCGTCTGAGGGTATCACCGCATCGCTGATAGCCTTTGTGTTGCTGGTGTCTGGCGCGACGGGGGTTTTTGCCGAGCTGCAGGACGCGTTTGAGCGCCTGTGGCGCCGCGGCAGTGGTCAGGCGCCACAGCAAAAGTGGTGGTACAGCGCCACCTTGCGGCTGCGCGGTATTGCCTACATCTTGGCGGTTGGTTTTTTACTCCTGGTGTCCCTCGGTGTGTCTACCGCGCTGGGGCTGGTGTCGACCTGGGCGGGCGGCTATTTGCCGATTGAAGAAATCGCATTTCAGAAAATAGCCTTTGGTCTGAACGAAGTGGTCTCGTTTGTGTTTTGTGTGGGTCTGTTTGTGGCGCTGATGCGCATGAGCGCCGGACCCAAGCCCTCGCTGCGTTTTCTGGTGATGGGGGCGTCAGCCGGTGCGCTGCTGTTTGCAGTGGGCAAGCACGTCATGGCGCTTTATTTATCAACCGCTGCGGTGGTGTCTGCCTATGGCGCGGCGGGCTCTCTGGTGGTGATTTTGATGTGGATTTACTTCTCGTCAGCCGTGCTGCTGCTGTCCGCCAGCATGGCGCGGGCTTGGTGTGACGAGGCGACTGAAAAACCAGCCCTTGTCGCTTAGCCGGGGCGCTGCTGCTGTTCGCACCGGACCTGCACGAGCTCAAATTCGCCAGCGCGTGCCCCCAGCCTGGCTGCCGTCAGGCAACCGCCCCAGACGCAGCCTGTGTCCAGCGCCAATGTGTTGTGGTGCAGGGTTCGCCCGGCGTCCAGGGTGGACCAATGCCCAAAAGCGATCGGCTGCTCAATGGTCGCCCGGTCCGGCACATCAAACCAGCGGCAATAACCCGGCGGCGCATCTGCCTGACCGCCCTTTGTGCTGAACTCCATCTCGCCCGCATCGGTGCAAAAGCGCAAGCGGGTCAAGGCGTTGACGATGACCCGCCAGCGTTCAACACCCTGCAGGTCGTCGTGCCACTGACCGGGCTGGTTGCCAAACAGGTGGGTCAAAAAGTACTTGAAGTCATCTGCACGCAATTGCTGCTCCAGCTCGCTGGCCAGGGCCAGCGTTTGCGCCGCTGTCCACTGCGGCAGCACGCCTGCATGCACCATCAGCCAGCCGTGCGCGGCTATCGCCATGGGCCGGTGCCGCAGCCAGTGCAGCAGATCGGCGCAGTCAGGCGCTGCCAGAACTTGCCACAGTGAGTCGCCCTTGCTGCCAGACCGGACGCCCTGCCACACGCCCAGCAAATGCAGGTCATGGTTGCCCAGCAGGCATTGCGCTGCATCGCCGAGGGCACTCAGCCGGCGCAGCACTGCCAGTGAATCCGGACCCCGATTGACCAGGTCACCGAGCAGATAGAGGGTGTCGCGACTGGGGGAGAAGTCGATCGACTCAAGCAGACGCTGTAATGGCGCATCGCAACCTTGCAGGTCGCCAATCAGGTACATTGACATGTGTTTATTTTGCTTGAAGACGCATGGACTTTTTGCTGATTGCCTTTTTGACACTGCTGAACGGAGTGTTTGCCATGTCGGAGATGGCGCTGTCGTCGAGCCGCAAGGCCAGACTGGTCGCCATGGCCGAGTCGGGCGACAAAGGCGCCGAGGCCGCCCTTGGCCTGCTGGACAACCCAACCCAATTCCTGTCATCGGTTCAGGTCGGCATCACCTCGATCGGCATGCTCAACGGCATTATTGGCGAGGCGGCTTTTAGTGGCGACCTGTCGGTGTGGATGCAAAGCCTGGGCATGCCCGTGCGTGCGTCAGACATCACCGCCACGGCACTCGTCGTGGCCATCATTACCTACAGCACGATTGTGTTTGGCGAACTGGTGCCCAAGCGTATCGGCCAGCTGTACCCCGAAACAGCTGCCCGGCTGGTGGCCCGACCCATGATGTGGGTGGCCAGCGCGGCCAAGCCGTTTGTCAAACTGTTGTCGTTCAGCACCCACGCCGTGCTTAAGCTAATGCGTGTTGACAACACGGCAGGACGCGGCGTGACGGAAGAAGAAATCACGGCCAGCCTGGTCGAAGGTGTTGACGCGGGACTGATAGAAGAGCATGAGCACCAGATGGTGCAAAACGTTTTTTTGCTGGACGACCGGCTACTGACGTCGCTGATGTTGCCGCGCTCGGATATTGAGTGGCTGGACGCCGCTGACACCGCTAGCCAGGCGATTCAGAAGGCGGGCGTCACCGGACATTCGTGGTACCCCGTGTGCCGCGGCAGCCTGGATGAGGTGGTGGGCGTGATCAGCGTGGCCAGGTTGCTGGCTCTGCGCGGCACCGATGTGCAGCCGAGTGATGAACGCATTGGTGCGCATGCGGTGGCTGCCGTGTTTGTGCCCGAAACGCTGACTGGCATGGAACTGCTGGAGCAGTTTCGCGCCAAGTCAACCCGCATGGTGTTTGTGGTTGATGAATACGGCGTGGTGCAAGGCCTGGTGACGCCGCTGGACATGCTGGAGGCCATCACGGGCGAGTTGCAGCCTGGTGCGCAAATAGATGCCTGGGCCACCCTGCGGGACGACGGAAGCTGGCTGATTGACGGCGTGATGCCGGTCGCTGAACTCAAGGCACGACTGGACATCAAAGACCTGCCGGCTGAAGACAAAGGCCGTTACAACACCGTGGCCGGTTTGCTGCAAGCTGTGTCAGGCCGCTTGCTGGTAACGGCTGACCAGGTCGATTGCGCGGGGTGGCGCTTTGAGGTAGTTGACCTGGACGGCAAGCGCATTGACAAGGTCTTGGCCACGCCCTTGAACCTGCCGGATGAATAGGCGGTTTTTGCAGATGCATGACCTTGAAAACAGGTCCAAACAAGCTAAAAAAAGCGATTTTTGGGTGCCAAATATGCCTTCAGACCAATGAATATGTGCGCGAGCAGCTCCTAAAACAGTAGCATTTTGGCTGTCACACAGCAAAGTCCCGTGGCGTGCTGTCGTTTGCTCTGGTCGCTAAACTCCCCAGTTGGTTCATTTTTGATTTTTTAGGCGTACACCATGAGCTTGATTCCCGTCACCATCCTCACCGGCTTTTTGGGCTCCGGCAAAACCACGCTCTTAAAGCGTGTTTTGACCGAGGCGCACGGCCAAAAAATTGCCGTTATCGAGAACGAGTTTGGCGAAGAAAACATCGACAACGAGATTCTGGTCAACGACACCCAGGAAAACATCATCCAGATGAACAACGGCTGCATCTGCTGCTCGATTCGGGAGGACCTGCGCGAGACGCTGCAAACGCTCGCCGAGAAAAAACGCAAGGGTGAGCTGGTGTTTGACCGGGTGGTCATTGAAACCACCGGCCTGGCTGACCCTGGCCCGGTGGCGCAGACGTTTTTCATGGACGAAGAAATTGCCGAGCAGTACCTCCTGGACTCAATTTTGACGCTGGTCGATGCCAAACATGCAGAGATCCAGCTCAATGACCGCCAGGAGGCACGCCGCCAGATCGGCTTTGCCGACCAGATATTCATCAGCAAAACCGACCTAGTGGGCGCCAATGAGGTCGCGGCGCTGATGCACCGACTGACCCACATGAACCCGCGGGCGCCGCAAAAAGCCGTTCATTTTGGCGACGTGGCGATTGCCGACGTGTTTGACCTGCGCGGCTTCAACCTGAACGCCAAGCTCGACATCGACCCGGACTTTCTGAAGGCCGACGACCACGATCATCATGACCACGAAGGACACAACCATGCGGAGGGCGAGCATTGCGACCATCCGTCCCACGCCGCTTAACAGGGTCATCATCATATGCATGACGACGATGTCAAAAGCTTTGTGTTCCGTTCTGACAAGGCCTTCAGCCCGGCCAAGCTGGAGGACTTTCTGGGTGCCATCGTCAACATTTACGGCCCTCGCATGCTGCGCTACAAGGGCGTGCTGAACATGGAAGGCACCGAGCGTAAGGTGATTTTTCAGGGCGTGCACCAGCTGATGGGCAGCGACTTGGGGCCCGCTTGGGCAGATGGTGAGACCAAAACCAGCAAAATGGTGTTTATTGGCATTGATTTGCCCAAAGATATTTTCATGCAGGGCCTGGAACAGTGCCTGGTTTAAGCCAAGTTTGAGTTAGTCTGCAGGCTGTTTGTAACAACCGCTCATTTCGCGACGGAAAGCCATGTTTGTATCGATTCTCCAACGCTTTGGATTTAAGGCCTCTCGCGAGGCCGGACAGCCGCTACAATCGCGCGCCGACCAAAATACCCAGCCACGCGCACTTGCCGGGGCTCACCCAGAGGCGGCTTCCCAGAGGAGACAGACAGTGAAAGCGAAACCAGCTAAATCAGTCAAACCGGCAAAGTCGGCGAAGGCAACGCCATCGGCCAGCAAAACCGCGGCCAAGTCCAAGGTTTTGCCCAAAACTGCGGCCAAAACCGCCAGTAAAACCAAGCCCAAAACGCCCTCCAAGGTCGTCAAACCTGCCTCCAAAGTTGCCGTGAAGCCTTCAAAAACCGTCAGACCAGCCGTCAAGGCAGTGGCCAAAAAAGTTGCCAAGCCGCCCGTCAAGGCCAAGCCATCTGCCAAAAAACCAGTTGCCAAGAAGCCGGTGGCTAAAGCCGCCGCCAAGCCTGTTGCCAAAAAGTCACTGCCCAAAGCTAAACCGGTTGTGAAGGCATCCAACAAGCCGGTTGGCGTACCAGCCTCGCAAAAGCTGTCGAAACCCGCGCCTAAAGTACTTGTCAAGTCAGTGCCGAAAGCGGCTCAGCCCGTCGTCACTGCCAAGGCCAAGCCGGCACCGGCCGTCGCTGTTGTACCTGTGCCGGCTCCCAAACCTGCAGCCGTCAGCAACGGTTTGCCGCCCCCCCCACCCCTGAAGCCAGGCCGCCGAAGTTCGTCGCGTGCGCTGGCTCATATGCCTCCCCCCGCACCCATGGTGCCTACCCATGCGCCAGACGCAGCAAAAGCCAGCTACTCAACAATGACCGAACGTGTGATCGCGCCGCCACCTCATGTGGCCGCCAAAAAAGACCCCAAACTAGCCAACAACTGGAAAACCAAAACCCCCGAGACGCTGACCGACGAGGAAGTCAAGGCGATGCCCGATGCCGAATACATGAACGATATGCAAATGGCTTTTTTCCGCCACAAGCTGTCTATTCTCAAGCAGGACATTCACAACAGCGCCGGCGCCACAACCGAACACTTGCGTGAAGACACGGTGGTGGTGCCTGATCCTGCAGATCGCGCCACCATTGAGGAAGAACACGCCCTTGAACTTCGCACCCGTGACCGTGAACGCAAATTGCTGAAAAAAATTGAGCAGTCAATTGCCCGCATTGATTCCGGCGACTACGGCTACTGTGACGAAACCGGCGAGCCGATTGGCGTGGGTCGGTTGATAGCACGGCCTACGGCCAGCTTGTCGCTGGAGGCTCAACAACGGCGCGAGTTGAAGCAGAAAATGTTCGGTGACTGACGCCTTGATTCTGTTCTTGCAATAAACAACTTTCATTCATCACCTCATGGCAAAAGAAGACACCGCACCGGGTTTGCTTTCCAAGATGGTGAAGTTCGTCCGCAATCCAGCAACGAGCTGGACTGACCTGGACGCCAAGGAAACCGACCGCGACGAAGCCGTGAGCAAGTTGCTGCTCAAGGAGATGATTGAGCGTAAGCGGAGAAATGATTTTGTACGCAAGCGGGAATTCGATATGCTGCGCAAAATGCGCAAGCGCGAAGCCATGGTGGGACAGGACCCAGGTGCACGGCCCTCGTTCTTTCAGAGCAGCATGCCGTCCAAGCCGGACGACCGAGCCAAGACGCTGAAAAAGATCGACGAAATCGAAGCCCAGATGTCTATGCAGTGGTGGAAAACCAAGCAGGGCAATGCATCGTCACTCAACTCAGTCGACTCTGCCAACTCATCGAACTTCCCGGATGGGGTGAGTTTCCCCGGCTCGACCGCAAAACCTCCTGGTGCCCGACCCCCACAATTGCAGGCGCCCATGTTGGACAACGCCTTGCCGCGCTTGCCTGCAGGGTATGGTCCCACCGAGCCCATTGGCCTGCTACCGCAGAGCGAAACGCCAGTCGTTCCTGTCAGAACGGCTTTTGCGGCCGCCGCTCCAGCGGTCAAGTCGCCAAAGCCCTTGGTCATTGGTGGGTTGGCAGGCAACAACTACGAGGGCGGTGCATCGGGTTTTGGGCATACGAACATGATGGCCATGGACGTATCAGAGATTGCTCACGATGCTGAACTCGAAGAGGCCTCCATCCGTTTTGCCAACGGTGATGACACGGGTGCCGAGGCTGGCCTGCAGGAAATGCTTGCACCTGGCGGCTCGCGGGCTGGCCAATCAGAAACCTGGATGGCCCTGTTTGACCTGTATCGCGCGACAGACCAACAGGAGAAATTTGAAAACGCCGCACTCAAGTATGTGCAGAAATTTGACCGCTCGGCACCACAGTGGTTTTCAATGCCGGACATGGTCAAGGCCATGTCAGGTCAAACCATCTCTGTAGTCGGCAAAGGCCCTGCCGCTGACTGGATTTGTCCGTCCTCAGTTGGCATTCAAACAACCGCTGCATTGAAGGCCGCATTGGCCAAAGCGCCAATGCCATGGCGTCTTGACTGGAGTAATCTCAAAACCATTGAGCCTCTCGCGGTAGAGGCTTTGGCCAAAATTTTTGCGGGATGGTCGGCACAGCCTGTTCAATTGCGGTTTATGGGCGACGGTCAATTGCAACAGGTTTTGCAGCGGGCAACGCCCTCGGGTCAGCGCGACACGCCGCAGACCTGGTGGCAATTGCGGATGGAGGTATTGCGGGTCACACACCGGCCCGACGAGTTTGAGCTGGCCGCGCTGGACTTTTGTGTTACTTACGAGGTATCTCCGCCCTCTTGGGAAACAGCGCGCTGTGAATACAAATCCATGGACAACCAGGGTCTGGCCACCTCTGGCAACACCATCATCGGTGAGGTGTCGCGCGACTCCATGCCATCCAGCTTGAGTCCTCAGGACGGCGACACGCACATGGACGCATTGACATCTCAAATGTCTAACCTGATGTCCATTGAGCTTTCGGGACAGATTGAAGGCGATGCCGTGACGACGCTGGAAAAACTGGAAACCAAGCTGATGGGTGCTGACATCATGATGATTTCGTGTGCCAAGCTGATCCGTGTTGATTTTTCAGCCGCAGGCACACTGCTCAATTGGGTGTCTGCCCGCCAATCGGAAGGTCGAGCCGTGCAGTTCTCAGAAGTGAATCGTCTGGTCGCTGCCTTCTTCAACGTGATTGGCATCACTGAACATGCCAAAGTCCTGACACGCCGGGACTGATGCTCTAGCATCAAGATTTCTTCCTTCGGCGCGACCAGCCCTACCTTTGGCTGGCTGAAATAATTTCTGAACTGCCTTGGTGCACCATGTAGCTAAACAAACACTTTCACTGCGCGTGCTAAGTGCTTATTTCATAAAGGTTTTTACTTTCCAAACATCTGTGAAGATGCCTCTAAGTCCTTGATTTCATTGAAAAAATTTGTTTCAAACCACTTGCATGCCAAATCTTTCCTGATAAAGTGGGAAGAAGTGCAATTTAGTGGTGAAAAGTGTTTTTCAAGGACTTTTAAGCGTGTTTCAAGGTGCGTCTTCGTTAGCTCTCGATACCAAGGGTCGCCTGTCAGTGCCGACCCGGCATCGTGACGTGCTCAGCGCCACCAGCAGCAGCCAACTCACCATCACGCGGCACCCCCACGGCTGCCTGATGATTTTCCCGCGCAACGAATGGGAAAAATTCCGCGATCGTATTGCCTCCCTGCCCATGCAGGCACAGTGGTGGAAGCGCATCTTTCTGGGCAACGCGATGGATGTAGACATGGATGCGACCGGACGCGTACTGGTCTCACCAGAGCTGCGCGCAGCTGCAGGCATCAGCAAAGACGCCGTT
The DNA here is from genome assembly GCA_031410335.1 of Polaromonas sp. Taxonomy (GTDB): domain Bacteria; phylum Pseudomonadota; class Gammaproteobacteria; order Burkholderiales; family Burkholderiaceae_C; genus Polaromonas. The sequence continues at coordinate 48,879 of JANNYZ010000146.1, forward strand.
TTGCTTGGCATGGGCGGCTATTTTGAACTCTGGGATGCGGCAACCTATACCGCACAGGAAGCCGAGCAGATGAAAGGCGACATGCCTGACGTCTTCAGGGACTTCTCGTTTTAGAAAGATGATGGTGCAGGACCCATGGACACACCGCACCGTCTTGTTGAACGAAGCAGTTACAGCGCTTCGCATCTTGCCAGACGGACACTACATCGACGCCACTTTCGGGCGCGGCGGACATTCCCGTCTGATTCTTTCGCAACTCTCGGCCCAAGGAAGACTGACGGCTTTCGACAAGGATCCAGAGGCGGTTGCCGAGGCGGCCACCATCACCGACCCGCGATTTTCGATTCGCCACGAAGGATTCAACCGGCTCGTCAACCTCGCCCCCTCCAGCGCAGCAGGTCTGCTGATGGACCTGGGCATCAGCTCACCCCAAATAGACAACGCGGCGCGCGGGTTTTCTTTTCGCGGCGATGGGCCGCTGGACATGCGCATGGACACCACCCGTGGCCAAAGCGTGGCCGAGTGGCTGGCCGATGCGTCAGTAGAAAGCATGACGGAGGTGATTCGTGACTATGGAGAAGAACGGTTTGCTGGGCCGATTGCAAAGGCGATTGATCGTGCAAGGCAGGAGCGGGGGGGCATCAAACGCACTCATGAGCTGGCCCAAATCGTGGCTGGCGCGGTCAAAACCCGCGAGCCGGGCAAGGACCCGGCTACGCGCACGTTTCAGGCTTTTCGGATTTTCATCAACGCCGAGCTTGAAGAGCTCAGCCAGGCGCTAGCAGCGTCAATTAACGTATTACAACCTGGAGGTCGGTTGGTCGTGATCAGTTTCCATTCGCTCGAAGACCGCATCGTCAAACAGTTCATCGCCGAGCACTCGCGCGAGGTGTTTGACCGCCGGGCGCCATTTGCTGCGCCCAAGGCGATGCGGCTGAATGCACTGGGCCGCGTTAAACCGGGTGAAGGTGAAATAACCGCCAACCCGCGTGCACGCAGTGCCGTGATGCGCATTGCCGAGCGCACCGGGGTGTCCGCATGACCCGGCTCAATCTGGTGCTCTTGCTGGCTGTTTTGGCCAGCGCACTGTACTTGGTGCGTACTCAGTACGAGTCGCGCAGGTTGTATGTTGAGCTTGAAAAAGCGACCACCAAAAACCGTGCCCTGGAGGCAGAAAACGAGCGCCTGCAAGTTGAAAAACGTGCACAGGCAACACCGTTAAGGGTTGAAAAGCTGGCCAAAGACAAGCTGCAGATGCGGACAGTGACGCCAGCCATCACGCAGTACGTGACGCAAAAAGATGGCACCGTGACTGGAGTCACAAAATGAGTCGCAGTGTCCAGTACACGTCCAGTCCCCTGCTCGCTAGCAAAACGCCTGTCTGGCGCAGCAAATTCATTGTGGCGGCCATTGCGCTGGCCTTCGCCGGGCTTGCTGGCCGCGCGGCCTATGTACAAGTACTGGGCAATGAGTTTTTTCAAAAGCAGGGCGAGGTCCGTTTTGCAAGGACGCTTGAGCTGCCTGCCAATCGCGGCCGTATTCTGGACCGTAATGGACTGATACTCGCTTCCAGTGTTCCTGCGCCCAGCATCTGGGCTATCCCTGAAGACATCAATGCCAGCAAAACACAACTCGTTGAACTGGCTCGGCTTCTAGAGTTGCCGCTTGCAGACCTGAATAAAAAACTGGCTGACGAGGACAAGAATTTTGTCTGGATAAAGCGTCAGGTGGATGAGGACGTTGCACAAAAAATAGCCGCTCTTGGCATCAAGGGTATATACCAGCGCAAGGAATACAAACGGCAATACCCCGAAGGCGAAACCATTGCGCATGTGGTGGGATTTACCAACATTGAAGACCGTGGGCAGGAAGGCATCGAGCTGGCTTTCAACAAGGAACTGGGTGGTAGGTCCGGTTCTCGCCGTGTTATCAAAGATCGTCTGGGGCGCGTGGTAGAAGACACGCGTGAGCAAGTGCCGCCAGTCGATGGCAAAGACCTGCAACTGTCCATTGACAGCAAGATGCAATTTGTGGCCTATCAAAAACTGCGCGATGCAGTGATTGCCAACAAGGCCGTGGCCGGGAGCGTGGTCATGCTTGATGCCATCACGGGCGAAGTTCTGGCGATGGCCAACTATCCGAGCTATGTGCCAGACAAGCGGCAAAATATGACAGGCAACCAGTTACGCAATCGCGCGCTGACCGATACCTTCGAGCCTGGTTCGGTAATGAAAGCCTTCACTGTAGGGCTGGCGCTGGAGACGGGCCGGGTCAAACCTGAAACACCCATTCAGACGGCACCAGGCCGCATGCAAATCACAGGCTCGACAATTTCAGACGCGCATCCCCATGGTGTGCTGACGGTGCAGGAAGTGATTCAAAAATCCAGTAACGTTGGCACGGTCAAAATGGCGATGCAAATGCAGCCTCGTGAAATGTGGGAAGTGTTTTCACAGGCAGGTTTTGGCCAGAAACCGCAAATTGCCTTTCCGGGTGTGGTGTCAGGCCGCTTGCGGCCCTATAAAACGTGGCGGCCGATTGAGCAGGCCACCATGTCCTATGGCTACGGCTTGTCGGCATCGCTGTTTCAGATGGCTCGGGCTTACACCGTCTTTGGTCACGACGGGCAAGTCATCTCTGCGACCATGCTCAAAAGCGACGAGCCTGCCACGGGCGTGCAGGTTTTTTCCAGCAAGACAGCGTCCGAGATCCGAACCATGCTGCAAATGGCCGCTGGCCCTGGCGGTACTGGTCAAAAAGCGCAAACACTCGGTTATTCCGTGGGCGGTAAATCTGGTACGGCCTACAAACAGGTGGGTAAAAGCTACGGGACAGACAAAGACAGAAAATACCGGGGCTGGTTTGTTGGCATGGCGCCCATCGACAAACCACGTGTGATTGTGGCCGTGATGATTGATGAGCCGCGGGCTGGCAAATACTACGGCGGCGACGTCGCCGCTCCCGTGTTCAGCGAGCTTGTGCAACAGGCGCTTCGTATGAAGGGTGTGCAGCCCGACATGTCCGTCAAGCCGCAAATCGTGACCCATGCGGCGGAGGAGTCGTTTTGATCACCCAACTTCACACGCCGCTAGAAGCCGCCAACTGGTTGCGCGCGCGAGTGACTGGCACTTTGTATGCTGACAGCCGCAGGGTTAAAGCTGGTGACGGGTTTATGGCCTGGCCCGGCGCTGCCAGTGACGCGCGCCAGTATGTTGAAGACGTGCTGCAGGTTGGAGCTAATGCCTGCATAGTCGATGTCGATGGGGTTGAAAAATACGCCTTCTCAAGTCAAAAGATTGCTGCTTACGCTGGGCTGAAAAGTGCAGCGGCTCCGATTGCAGCTGCGTATTTTGAAGAGCCCAGCAAACACCTGCAAACCGTTGCCATCACGGGGACTAACGGAAAAACATCTACCGCTTGGTGGTTGGCACACGCATTAGGCAAGCTCAACCAGAAATGCGCGATGGTTGGCACGCTGGGCATTGGTGCTCCTGGGGCGGTGGTTTTCAATGGTTTGACCACACCGGATCCGGTGTTGCTGCAGCAGCAGTTGCGGCGATTTGTAGATGAAGGTTTTGCCGCCTGCGCCATCGAAGCGTCGTCTATCGGCATTGCCGAGCAGCGTCTGGACGGAACACATTTTGAAGTAGCTGTTTTTACTAACTTCACGCAGGATCATCTTGACTATCACGGGTCCATGCAAAACTACTGGGCGACCAAGGAGTCGCTTTTTGCATGGCCTGCTCTGGCATCTGCCGTCATCAATACAGACGATAGACGTGGCCAGTTTTTGAACGAAAAACTCAAGTCATCAGGTCTGGATGTGTGGACGGTTGCCATTGACCAGCCGGCGCGACTGCAGGCCGACGCCATCCAACAAAACGGCAGCATCCTGAAGTTTGTCGTTAGCGAAGGGATGGATAGCAAGGAAGTGACCACCCATGCAGTGGGTCTCTACAACGTCTCCAATCTCCTGGGCGTCATTGGCGCTATGCGTGCGTTGGGCGTGTCTTTGGAAGACGCTGCCAAAGCCTGCTGCTTTTTGCCCCTTGTGCCGGGTCGCCTGAATACGCTGGGTGAACCAGGTACACCGCTGGTGGTGATCGACTACGCACACACACCAGATGCCATTGAAAAGGTTTTGGTGGCGCTTCGGCCTGTCGCTGATGACAGGGGCGGGCAGTTGTGGTGCGTGTTTGGCTGTGGCGGTGACCGCGATGCTACAAAACGTCCACTGATGGCGGCCATTGTACAAAAGTATTCAGACCATATCGTCGTGACCAGCGACAACCCGCGCAGCGAAAGTGCCTCAAGCATCATCAGTCAGATTTTGCTGGGCTTTACCCGGCAGGACTTACAGCATGAATCAGTACAGGTGCAATCCGACCGCGCTCTGGCAATTGTTCAAGCCATTGCCGATGCGAAACCAGAGGACGTGGTGCTGCTGGCAGGCAAGGGACATGAAACCTGGCAGGAGATTGACGGCGTTAAATACCCGTTTCAAGACCAACTTCATGCACGCGCCGCCCTGAAATCGCGCCAACGGGTTGGGGCAGGCTCATGATGACCTTGCAACAGGCCTCCAGCTGGGTGGATGGCGCCCAGCTAGTGGGTAACGGTCGTATTGACATCATGCGTGTGCATACCGATACGCGTAGCCTGAAAGCGGGTGATTTGTTTGTTGCGCTCAAAGGTGAAAACTTTGATGCGCATGATTTTTTGGTTCAAGCCAAAGCTCAGGGCGCTGTTGCAGCGTTGGCACAGCACGGTCTGGAGCAAGCTGGCTTGCCAGGTCTGCAGGTCAGAGATTCCAAAAAGGCCTTGGGCCAGTTGGCCTCTGGCTGGCGCAGTCAGTTTGACTTGCCGCTGATTGCCGTGACGGGCAGCAACGGCAAGACCACCGTGACGCAGATGATCGCATCTATCTTGCGTGCCTTTCAGTCCACCCGGGCCTTTGCAACGGAAGGCAACTTGAACAATGATATTGGCGTGCCCTTAACACTGCTGCGATTGACGGCGAGCCACGGTATAGGCGTGGTGGAGCTTGGCATGAACCACCCCGGTGAAATTGCGTACCTTGCCCACATCACCAGCCCGACTGTCGCGCTGGTGAACAACGCGCAGCGTGAACATCTCGAGTTCATGGGCACGTTAGAAGCGGTGGCACATGAAAACGGAGCCGTGATAGATGCACTTGGGCCTGAGGGTGTCGCGGTATTTCCGGCCGATGACGACTACTCCGCGGTGTGGATGAAAAAGGCGGGTAACCGTTCGATGCTGACTTTCGCCCTTGCGGGAGACGCTGATGTCATCGCCAATGCCCACTGGACCGAAGCGGGCTGGCAGGTTGAGGCAAAGACACCTCAGGGCGCGTTGGCCTTCGCACTGACGGTTGCAGGCCGGCACAACGTCAAAAATGCATTGGCTGCGACAGCCTGCGCTTTGGCCGCTGGTGTACCGCTTGAATGCATCTCGACAGGTTTGAGCGGTTTTGAGCCCGTCAAGGGACGTTCGCGAGCGATTCAGATTCATTGTGAAGGCCACCCTGTCACGCTGATTGACGACACCTACAACGCCAACCCGGACTCGATGCGCGCCGCTATTGATGTGCTCGCGTCCTTGCCAGGGCCACGCCTGCTGGTGATGGGCGACATGGGCGAGGTGGGCGACGAGGGTCCACAGTTTCATGCCGAGGCGGGACGCTGGGCCAACGCCCAAGGCATCGAGCATCTCTATACCTTCGGTGCTTTGTCCCATTTGGCCAGCCAAAGCTTTGGCAGGGGACGACATTTTGAGGATGTTGAAGCACTGAAAGTGGCTGTACTTGCGCAATTGCCGGATTTTAAAAGTGTGCTCGTCAAGGGCTCACGTTTCATGAAGATGGAACGCGTGGTCATATCAGTACAAGAACAACACAAGGACGTCCTATGCTGATCAGCCTGGCCCAATGGCTTCAGACCCTGTCACCCGAGTTTGGGTTTTTTCGGGTGTTTCAGTACCTGACTTTTCGCGCCGTGATGGCCGCGCTAACGGCGCTACTGATGGGTCTGGTGGCCGGCCCTATCGTGATCCGCAGACTGGCGGCCCTGAAGATTGGCCAGCCCATTCGCGAGTACGCGATGCAGACGCACCTGAGCAAGTCAGGAACGCCCACCATGGGCGGTGTATTGATTTTGCTGTGCATCGCTATTTCAACACTGTTGTGGGCAGATTTGTCTAATCGCTTCGTATGGATTGTGTTGCTGGTCACCTTGGGGTTCGGTGCTATTGGCTGGGCTGACGATTGGCGCAAGGTGGTTCACAAGGATCCCGAGGGTATGCGCTCGCGCGAAAAATACCTATGGCAATCAGCCATTGGGCTGATAGCTGCGCTGTATCTCGTGTTCAGCATTTCGGAAAGCTCAAACCTGCGCGTCATAGGCCTGTTTCTCAGCTGGGTTCAATCCGGTTTTGATGTCAATCTGCCGCCCAAGGCTGGGCTTTTGGTGCCGTTCGTCAAGGAGATCAGTTATCCACTTGGTGTCTTTGGCTTTGTCATCCTGACTTATCTGGTCATCGTTGGGTCGAGCAATGCTGTGAACCTGACGGACGGTCTGGATGGCCTGGCCATCATGCCAGTGGTGATGGTGGGCTCTGCCCTGGGTGTATTCGCATATGTGACCGGCAGCGCGGTTTACTCAAAGTATCTTTTCTTTCCGCACATACCAGGCTCGGGCGAACTGATGATATTTTGCGCTGCTATGGCGGGCAGTGGTTTGGCCTTTTTGTGGTTCAACACCCATCCTGCACAGGTCTTCATGGGAGACGTGGGCGCTCTGGCACTGGGCGCTGCTCTCGGCACGATTGCAGTCATCGTTCGCCAGGAAATTGTGCTGGCCATCATGGGCGGCATTTTTGTCGTCGAGGCTTTATCCGTGATGCTCCAGGTCACTTATTTCAAGTACACCAAAAAGCGTTTTGGCGAGGGCCGGCGTATTTTGAAGATGGCACCTTTGCACCATCATTTTGAAAAAAGCGGCTGGAAAGAAACCCAAGTGGTAGTGCGGTTCTGGATCATCACCATGCTGTTGTGTCTGGTCGGTCTCTCAACTTTAAAACTGAGATGAAACACTTGAGCGAAAAACACGTTCTAGTGCTGGGCCTCGGCAACTCAGGCCTGGCGCTGGCGCGCTGGTGCGCCAGGTGCGGCGCACAAGTCACCGTGGCTGACACGCGAGTAGAGCCGCCGCAGCTTGCAGCGTTGCGCGCCAGTGTGCCGTCGGCCCGGTTTATACGTGCTGAAATGGTGGCTCCTTTGCTTGACGATGTCGCTGGATTCGCCCCATTTGCCATGGCTCTCAAAAGCCCCGGTTTGAGCCCTGCGTCTGTCGCGGGCGTGACGACGGCGGCTCTTGCGCGCGGTCTTGTGCTGGGCAATGAGCTCAGTCTTTTCGCGCAAGCGCTAAGCGACCTGAAAGAGAGCACAGCTTACGCGCCGCAGGTGATCGGTATCACCGGTACCAACGGCAAGACAACCGTCACCTCATTGACAGGCCAATTGGCAGAGCGCGCCGGCAAAACGGTGGCAGTGGCCGGCAACATTGGCCCCACCTTGCTGGATACGCTGACTGAGAAACTCGACACCAACAGCTTGCCTGAACTGTGGGTGCTGGAGCTGTCAAGCTTTCAACTGGACGGTATTCAGAACTTCGAACCCACCGTAGCGGCGGTGCTGAACGTCAGCCAGGACCACCTGGACTGGCATGACACTTTTGAAGCCTATGCAGCGGCCAAAAACAATGTTTATGGCCTTGCCGGCCTGATGGTGCTCAATCGCAACGACTCGCGGGTCATGGCTGCCGTTCCGTGCCCGGTCAAGGGCAAGCCCCCGCGCAGCTACCTGACCTATGGCCATGACGAGCCCCAGCGGCCCGGTGACTACGGGATTGAAAGTGTGAATGGCATGGCATGGCTGGTTCGCGCAGCAGAGCTTGATGAAACCATCAAGCGCAAACGGGGTGACAAAAACGAAGAGCTGGAGTTGTACATTCAGCGTCTGATGCCGGTTGAGGCGCTACGCATTCACGGCTTGCACAATGCCACCAACGCGCTCGCGGCACTGGCACTCAGCACTGCCGCTGGTTGCGCTCTGAGCCCCATGCTGCACGGTTTGCGTGAGTACCGGGGCGAGCCACATCGTGTGGAGTCTGTGGCTGTCATCAACGGCGTTGAATACTTTGACGACAGCAAGGGCACTAATGTCGGCGCCACCGTTGCTGCACTTTCTGGCTTGGGGACACAACGCAAACTGGTCGTGATTTTGGGTGGCGTTGGCAAAGACCAGGACTTTTCGCCTTTGGCCAGCCCCGTGTCGCAGTATGCGCGGGCCGTGATCCTGATAGGACGCGATGCGCCATTGATCAAGGCTGCGCTGGACAACAGTGATATCACTTTGCTCAACGCTGGATCCATGCAGGAAGCGGTCAGCCTGGCTTTCGGGCAAGCACTGGAGGGTGACGCTGTCCTGATGTCCCCAGCCTGCGCCAGCTTTGACATGTTTGACAACTACCAGCACCGCGCCACAGAGTTTTGCAAAGCGGTGCAGGCACTGGCCCTTGAACAGGGGGTAATGCTTTGAGCACCAACGCCAGCATGAGTTCACGTCTTTTGGGCTGGCTTCCCCATTGGGGTGCAGCGGGCAAGAGCGCAGCTGACGTTCTGCCCGTGCGACTGAACAGGCAAAGCCTGCAAGGGTCGGGCGCTTCGCCTGTCAGCCTGGCAGGCTTTGATCAGGCCCTGGTGTGGGTTACGGTGGGGCTCTTGATGTTTGGACTGGTGATGGTGTATTCGGCTTCTGTGGCGATGCCAGACAACCCCAGGTTTTCCCGTTACACGCACACGCATTTTTTGTTTCGCCATGTGTTGTCGCTGGTGGTAGCTTTTGTCGTGGCCTTGCTGGCATTTCAGGTGCCTGTGGCCACTTGGGAAAGGCTGGCACCCTGGCTGTTTGTAACGTCGCTGATTATGTTGATGCTGGTGCTGATACCTGGCGTCGGTAAGGTGGTGTACGGCGCGCGCCGCTGGTTGCCACTTGGCTTCATGAATTTCCAGCCATCTGAACTTGCCAAATTCGCCGTTCTTCTTTACGCGGCCGATTACATGGTTCGCAAGATGGAAGTCAAAGAAAAGTTTTGGCGCGCAGTGTTGCCGATGGGCGTGGCCGTTGGCGTGGTTGGTGTGTTGCTGCTAGCCGAGCCTGACATGGGCGCGTTCATGGTGATCGCCGTCATCGCCATGGGCATCCTATTTCTCGGAGGTGTAAACGCCCGCATGTTTTTTCTGATTGCCACCATCCTGGCCGGCGCTTTCTGCTTGATGATCGCCTTTAACGACTACCGCCGTGCGCGCATTTTTGCTTACCTGGATCCCTGGAGCGACACCAATGCACTAGGCAAGGGTTACCAACTCACACATTCTCTTATTGCCTTCGGGCGTGGCGAGATTTTTGGGGTTGGTCTAGGTGGAAGTGTTGAAAAGTTGCACTGGTTGCCTGAAGCGCACACGGACTTTTTGATGGCCGTGATTGGCGAAGAATTTGGCTTGGTCGGCGTGCTGGTCGTGATTGGCCTGTTCATGTGGATGGTTAGACGCATCATGCATATTGGCCGCCAGTCGATAGCGCTTGACCGGCTATTCGCCGGCTTGACTGCTCAGGGCGTTGCGATCTGGTTTGGGTTTCAAACTTTTATCAACATTGGCGTGAATCTGGGCGCGTTACCCACCAAGGGCCTGACCCTGCCATTGATGAGCTATGGGGGTTCAGCGATTCTGATGAATTTGATTTCGCTTGCGGTTGTACTGCGGATTGACTACGAAAATCGATTGCTCATGCGGGGAGGTCGCGCGTGATGCAGCGTTGCGCTCTCGTTATGGCTGGCGGCACGGGGGGCCATATTTTTCCAGGTCTGGCAGTCGCCGAAGCCTTGCGTGACAAAGGCTGGCGTGTGCATTGGTTGGGCGGCAAGGGTAGCCCAGACAACCCCAGCATGGAAAGCCAGCTTGTGCCGCCACGCGGATTCGAGTTCGAAACAATTGACTTTTCAGGTGTGCGCGGCAAGGGTCCTATGACACTTGCTTTTCTGCCCTTGCGTTTGCTAAAGGCTTTCTGGCAAAGCATTCAGGTGATACGCCGCGTCAACCCGAACGTGGTGATTGGTTTGGGAGGTTACATCGCCTTCCCTGCCGGCATGATGGCTGTTCTGCTGGGCAAGCCACTGGTGCTACATGAGCAAAATTCAGTGGCTGGGATGGTTAACAAAATTTTGGCACAGGTGGCTGACCGGGTTTTTACGGCGTTTCCAGATGTGCTCAAGAACGCCGAGTGGATTGGCAATCCGTTGCGGCCTGCTTTCACATCGCAGCCGGATCCTGAAGCGCGTTTTGCTGCACGTACAGGACCACTGCAGCTGGTGGTTGTGGGGGGCAGCTTGGGAGCCAGGGCATTGAATGTTGTGGTGCCGCAGGCGCTGGCACTCATTGCGCCGGAGTCGCGTCCTGTTGTTATTCATCAAAGCGGCGCCAAGCAAATTGACGAGTTGCGTGCCAGCTACCAGGCTGCCGGTGTTGAGGCAACGTTGACCCCTTTCATCCATGACACGGCAAGCGCATTTGCTAACGCAGACCTGATTGTCTGCCGCGCCGGAGCCAGCACAGTCACCGAAATTGCTGCTGTTGGTGCAGCGGCGCTGTTCGTACCGTTCCCTTCAGCGGTGGATGACCACCAAAGCAGCAACGCCAGGTTTTTGGTGGCATCTGGCGCGGGATGGCAGATTGCCCAACGTGATTTGACTCCTTCCGTGCTTGCAGACTTGCTACAAAAAACAGAGCGTATTACGCTTATGAATATTGGGTTGAAAGCCAAAAAAATGGAAAAAACACAAGCTACGGAGTGTATGGTGGCGGCCTGCGAGGAGCTGGCAACATGAAACACGCCATCCAGAACATTCACTTCATTGGTCTCGGTGGTTCCGGCATGTCGGGCATTGCCGAGGTGCTGCACAACCTGGGTTATGTGATTTCTGGCTCAGACCTGTCAGACAGCGCAACCTTGCAGCGGTTGTCCGGCATGGGCATCAAAACTTTCGTCGGTCATGCGGCACAAAACCTGGCCAGCGTAGATGCTGTGGTCACGTCAACGGCCGTTCAGGCTGACAACCCTGAAGTGCTGGCGGCGCGTGAGAAGCGCATTCCGGTGGTGCCGCGCGCGTTGATGCTGGCCGAGTTGATGCGCCTCAAGCAGGGTATTGCCATAGCGGGCACACACGGTAAAACGACCACGACCAGTCTGGTGGCGAGCATACTGGCGGAGGGTGGGCTGGACCCCACGTATGTCATTGGCGGCAGGCTCAACAGCGCAGGTGCCAACGCCAAACTGGGTTCGGGTGACTACATCGTGGTGGAGGCTGATGAGTCAGACGCATCGTTTTTAAACCTGCTGCCCGTGATGGCCGTGGTCACCAATATTGATGCCGACCACATGGAAACCTATGGTCATGACTTTGAAAACCTGAAAAAAGCGTTTGTTGATTTTTTGCACCGCATGCCTTTTTATGGCACTGCCATTTTGTGCACCGATGACGCGGCGATCCAAAGCATCATGCCATTGGTGACCTGCCCCATCACCAGCTATGGCTTTAATGCAGATGCCCAGGTACGCGCTGTCAATGTCAGGCCCGTCGGTGCGCAAATGCACTTTACGGCCCAGCGGCGCAACGGCGTCACACTGCCTGACATGGAAGTGATCCTCAATTTACCAGGCGAGCACAACGTACTCAACGCTTTATCGGCGATTGCCGTGGCTGTTGAATTGAATGTGCCAGATGCAGCGGTGCAAAAAGCACTGGCGGATTTCAAAGGCGTAGGACGACGTTTTCAAAGCTATGGTGACATGTCCGCCACAAACGGCAATCCTGGCACGTTCACGGTGATTGAGGACTACGGCCATCACCCGGTTGAAATGGCGGCGACCATCGCGGCAGCCCGGGGCGCATTTCCCGGCAGGCGGCTGGTACTGGCGTTTCAACCACACCGTTACACCCGCACCCGCGACTGCTTTGAAGACTTCGTCAAGGTCATGGGCTTGGCTGATGTGGTGCTGCTGTCTGAGGTGTATGCCGCTGGAGAAGCCCCCATCGTGGCTGCAGACGGTCGTTCGCTGAGTCGCGCCCTTCGAATCGCAGGCAAGGTAGAGCCAGTATTTGTTGACGCCATTGAAGCCATGCCCCAGGCCATTGTCGACAACGCGCAGGGCGGCGATGTGGTGCTCTGCATGGGCGCTGGGTCAATTGGCAGCGTGCCGCAAAAAGTGCTGGATATGCTACAAATAAATGAGCTGCTCGCAGATAAAAGAAGAGCGCTATGAGCCAAAAACAACCTCAAAAACAGACTAATTTTGGCAAAGTGGCTGTGCTGATGGGTGGCCAATCTGCCGAGTGCGAAATTTCGCTCATGTCCGGCCAGGGCGTACTGGCTGCACTGCTGTCACGCGGCGTAGATGCTCATGCGTTTGACCCTGCACAGCGCCCCATGAGCGACCTGAAAACGGGCGGCTTTGACCGCTGCTTCATCACGCTGCATGGTCGCTTTGGCGAAGACGGCACGGTGCAGGGTGCACTTGAGCTGATGGGCATTCCTTATACAGGCTCCGGTGTAATGGCTTCCAGCATTGCTATTGACAAAGTGATGACCAAACGGGTGCTGGTAGCAGAAGGCGTACCCATGCCGCAGCATGTGTTGCTCCGGCGCGGTGCCCATACAGCGCAGGATGTTCACAACGCGCTTGAAAAATTGGGTCTGCCGCTGATCGTGAAGCCCGCACGCGAAGGTTCGTCGATTGGACTGACCAAGGTCATCGAGGCATCTCACATGGCAGCTGCAGTTGAACAGGCAGCGCAGCTGGACGCGGACATTCTGTGCGAGCAGTTCATTGATGGCGATGAAGTGACTTGCCCTGTATTGGGCACAGGCAGCCAGGCTTATGCCTTGCCCCTTATCCGTATCGCGGCTGAAGACGGTAACTACGATTACCAGAACAAATACTTCACGGACACCACCCAGTATCTGGTGCCCTGCGGTCTGCCGGAAGGCGAAGAAAAAGCCATTCAGGACCTGGTCCTGCAAACCTATCGCACGCTCAATTGCCGTGGCTGGGCGCGTGCCGATGTGATGATCGACAAGCGTACCCGCAAGCCCTACCTGCTTGAAGTCAATACCTCGCCCGGCATGACGGGTCATTCGCTGGTACCCATGTCGGCGCGTGCTGTGGGAATCTCTTATGAAGACCTGTGCATTGAAATTCTGAAGTCTGCTGCGCTGGATTACGAAGCCAAAGCCCCAGTAACCCAAGGAGCCGCCACTTGAAACGTGCCTTGCCACTGCCAGCATCAGCCGCGCTTCCTG
>JANNYZ010000147.1:0-11556 GCA_031410335.1 Polaromonas sp.
GGTTTCCATCACCCGGCTTTGCGCGTTGCTGCGGTACAGCAGCGCAATCTCCTTGCGCTCGGTGCCGTCGCGCACGAGTTGCTTGACCTCATCGACAAACCACTGCGCCTCTGCAAAATCGCTCGGTGATTCATGCACCCGAACCGGCTCGCCCGGCCCGGCCTCGGTGCGCAGGTTTTTGCCCAGGCGCTTGGTGTTGTGGCCTATCAGTGCGTTGGCTGAATCCAGAATGTTGCCGAAGCTGCGGTAGTTCCGCTCCAGTTTGATCTGGTGCGTCACGGCGAATTCGCGCACAAAATCGGCCATGTTGCCGACCCGCGCGCCCCGGAAGGCATAAATGCTCTGATCGTCATCACCCACTGCAATCACCGAGCCGCCTTGCATGGCGGGAGCGTCACCTTCAGCGCCCTGCCCCGCCAGCATTTTGATCCACGCGTATTGCAGCTTGTTCGTGTCCTGAAACTCGTCAATCAAAATGTGCCTGAAGCGCCGCTGGTAGTGCTCGCGTATCGGCGCGTTGTCTCGCAGCAGCTCGTAGCTGCGCAGCATCAGCTCGCCAAAGTCCACCACGCCTTCGCGCTGACATTGCTCTTCATACAGCGCGTAAATATCTACCTTCTTACGCATTTCTTCGTCACGCACCTGCACGTCTTTGGGCCGCTGGCCGTCTTCCTTGCAGCCTGCAATGAAGTACATCAACTGCTTGGGCGGAAAGCGTTCGTCATCAATGTTGAACTGCTTGCACAGCCGCTTGATGCTCGACAACTGGTCTTGCGTGTCCAGAATCTGAAACGTTGATGGCAAGTTGGCCAACTTGTAGTGGGCCCGCAAAAACCGGTTGCACAGGCCATGAAAGGTGCCAATCCACATGCCCCGCACATTCACGGGCAGCATGCTGGTCAGGCGCAGCATCATTTCCTTGGCGGCCTTGTTGGTAAACGTCACCGCCAAAACACCGCCGGGCGACACCTGGCCAGTTTGCAGCAGCCAGGCGATGCGGGTGGTCAGCACCCGGGTCTTGCCAGAACCCGCCCCGGCCAGAATCAGAGCATGGGTGGCGGGCAGCGTCACGGCGGCCAATTGCTCGGGGTTGAGGTTGTCAAGCAACGGAGAAGTGGGCGCGGAGTCGAAAAGCATGAGTGATTGTAGAAAGGTGTTGAAGTCATCGGCGACACACCCCCTTAATAATTGCGCCTAAAATCAGACACCGGGCCCAAGTGATTGCGTCCGGTTTTTTATTGCCAAAATAAGGCAAAAAGAAAAGCCGGGCATCTCCCAAGCGCCTTCTGTTAACCGTTTGACCAACAGTTTTAAAGGCTTGAGAGTTATGGAAATTTTTGACTACGACAACATCCTGCTGCTGCCGCGCAAGTGCCGCGTCGACAGCCGGTCTGAATGCGATGCCGGGGTAGAGCTGGGCGGGCGTACCTTTCGTATCCCAGTCGTACCGGCCAACATGAAGACCGTCATCAATGAAGACATCTGCGTGTGGATGGCCAAAAACGGCTACTTTTATGTGATGCACCGCTTTGACCTGGACAACCTGGCATTCGTCAAAGCCATGAAGGCGCAAGGCGTGTACGCGTCAATCTCACTGGGCGTGAAAAAGCCTGACTACGACACGGTTGACCAGATGGTGGCACAAAGCTTGGTGCCCGAATACATCACCATCGACATTGCCCACGGCCATGCCGACAGCGTGCAAAAAATGATTGGCTACATCAAGCAAAAGCTGCCAGCATCATTCGTCATAGCAGGCAATGTGGCCACACCTGAAGCGGTGATTGACCTGGAAAACTGGGGCGCTGACGCAACCAAGGTGGGCATTGGCCCTGGCAAGGTCTGCATTACCAAAATGAAAACCGGTTTTGGCACCGGCGGCTGGCAGTTGTCGGCGCTGAAGTGGTGCGCACGCGTGGCCACCAAGCCCATCATCGCCGACGGCGGCATACGCGAGCATGGCGACATTGCCAAGTCCATTCGCTTTGGCGCGACGATGGTGATGATTGGCTCGATGCTGGCAGGCCTGGAGGAAAGCCCCGGCAAAACCGTCGAGGTTGATGGGCAACTCTTCAAAGAGTATTACGGCAGCGCGTCAGACTTCAACAAGGGCGAGTACAAGCACGTCGAAGGCAAACGCATTCTGGAACCCGTCAAGGGCACGCTGGCGGACACGCTGCGCGAAATGGAAGAAGACATTCAAAGCGCCATCAGCTACGCGGGCGGCAAGAAACTGATGGACATCAGGAAGGTGAACTACGTGACGCTGGGTGGGGACAATGCGGGTGAGCACTTGCTGATGTAAGTTTTGACACGCTAGACAACCAACGCGGAAGTATCCACATCAGGATATTGCTCCTTTAAAGCCGTCAGACCCTCAACTGCCCGGCTTTGCCAACCGGGGCCCCGGCCAATCAGCCCAGCCCATGTATCAGCCAGCAGTTCAGCATCATTTTTGCCAAGGTAGTCGATGAGGGACGCAGCCTGAGCCAGGTCTTTACTGGCTTTCATCCGCATGTTTTGTGGCCGTTCGCCATAGACCAGCAGCTTGTGCAGGGCGTATTTTTCTGGGGGAGGCGCGTTAACCGTAATCGCTCCGCGCTGGGCAAGCAGCGTGATTTGAATCGGCGCTTCCATCGAAAACTCCATGAACTTTAAGGGCTGCATGGTCGCGTTTAGCGCCTTGATGACCACCGGCGTATCGCCACCCCGGTGCATGCAGGTCACAAAGTCGATTTGCAAGTCGCGCTCATCCGACTTCACGTAGGTGGTCAGGCTTTTGACGGGCACAAAACCCATTTTGAGGGCTTCAATCTCGCTACCCATGTCCATGGTGACGCCCGATGGAATGGCCACCGAAACATTTCGCCCAGCATGCGCAAAGTCAAGGTCCAGCGTTTGCGCCGCAGAGTCCCAACGAATGCCAAGGTAATTCTGGTACGCCATATAAACGTGTGTACCCACCAAAATTCCACCCGCCCTGAAGAAACCAGCATCCGACAGGCGTTCAAGAATTTTTGCATGCGCTGGAACAATCGACAGACAACCCGCTGCAATCGCTTGCCGGGCAAGCTGGCGCAGGTGCACATTCTTGCCCCCACCCGCGCGGTGCACTGCAATTAAATCGGTCAGTTCATCAGACGCCAACCCCACAAAGATCTGTATTTGCTTGCCCGTCAAGTCGGCAGTCTGGTAATACCAATAGTCCCGCCCCTTAACAATTTTCTTGGAAAAACTGCCCGGTAATTCAGCGACTGTGCGCAGATCTTCCAAGCGGCTGGCGCTGGTGATTGATGCGTAAGCGGTTTGGGCTGCTGTTGACAGTGGGGTGTAGAACATGGACAGTTATACTGAGTATTTTAAATATCAGTATAACTATTGAGGACTGTGATGTCAAAAATCAACTTAATTGAAGTATGAAACCATCACTTCTTGCCCTTCTTCCTTGAGTCTTATGGACTGGTTACTTCGCGACCAAAATTTGAAGATAGGGTAATGACTTTGCGAAAGTCATACGCTCTAGGACCGTTTGGCTCAGTATCTGGCGAGCGCAATTCTGGCGTGATCAAGTAAACAAAAAGCTGGGTATCTTTAACTATGAAATGAATGCGATGTTTGGTAATGTCGCGAGGCAGTAAGCGTTTTAGATCAACCGAATCCTCATACACCTTGCCGGTGGATTCTATTTTCCATTTCACGTACAAAGAATCTCCGCGTAAAAAATCGCCGTTAACATTTGTTCCGCCGTACCCTCTCGGCCATGGCCTTGACTTATCGGCGCGCGTCGCTGATATTTGTGAATCTCCATATCGGTAATCGATAACTTGGACGTTGGTACTGTCTGAAATAACATCAAAGCTAAATGAGTGATTAGCTAGGTCGCTGGCACAAGCTGTCAATGCAATAAACAAGAAAGAAAATAAGAGGCCACTTGCGATTTGCAGCCAAGTTTTAGGCGTGACATATTTCATTATCTGGCTCCCCATAAATTCAATTTGCTATTTATTTAATAGCTGCTTGCGCACATAAACAGGCGGCTCTGGCTATTTTTGATACCCAAACCAGCCTACTTTTGAGTTAATTTCTTGTTTTCAACTCTGCCAGAAGCTCGTTTAGAGCATTTTTGACCCGTTTTCAGGTATGTTTTAGGCCTCTAGCCCAATAAATACGTGCGCGAGCAGCTCCTGTTTTGATAGTAACTGACAAACAGCTCTTTCCCTGAATCAATCTTGTCATTCAGGTTACGGTCAAGCTTCGGATGCCGTCATCAGCCTTCAGCCGGTTGGGGAGCTATGCAGCCCCAATAAGCTGCTGAGCCAACTGATGCAATCGGTGCGCTGGGTTCAACAGCGCATCCAGCACGCTGAAATGATGTAGCCCCGGCAGCTCTTCACACACGGGCACTGTTTTTTTGCCCCAGGCTTGTTGAATCATCTGGTTGTGGCGCAAAAACTCTGAGCTCTCGTTGCCGCCAGCCACGCTGTACAGCACGCCTTTGCGCGGTGCAGGCAGCAAGGCCGGGCTGGCTTTGCGGACCTGCGCGGGTGTGAGCTTGAGCGAGTCTTTCACATTGGGTGAGTGGCGCAGGGGCTCCAGGTCATACAAGCCTGATATCGACAAAGCGTTCTTCACCAAGTCAGCGGGCAAGTCGGCAGCGTATGCTTTCCACACACAAGCCAGCATCATGGCGGCCAAATGTCCGCCCGCAGAGTGGCCCACCACCGTGATGCGTTTGGGATTGCCGCCGTGTTGCGCAACGTTGCGGTACACCCAAGCCAAGGCTCGCACCATTTGCATCGTGATCTCAGGAATCGTCACTGCCGGGCACAAGTCGTAGTTGGGCACTACCACGCAAGCCCCCTGCGCGGTAAAGGCGGGGGCGACAAACGAGTGGTCTGACTTGTCGAGCGAGCGCCAGTAACCGCCGTGGATAAACACCACCACAGGCGCATCTTTGGCAGTACCTGGAAACACGTCCAGCTTTTCACCGCCCGCTTTGCCGTAAGCAACATCCAGCGTGCAAGGCTGGTTACTTCTGGCCGCTTTTGAGGCTTGCACCCAGTTGTCAAAGTAGGTGGCGTAGTCGGGCACCAGGGTACGGTTGTTGTACATGCTGTCCAGCCATGCGGGGTCTTTGAGGTTCATGTTGGTGTCCTGAAAATGATTGATTCAGCGCTATCTTTGCACATCTGTGCGCGAGGCTTTGCAGTTACGGGTTAACCCGCAAACGGGAACCCGCGATTCGACGTATTCTGTATACAGAGTTAAGTATGACTGCCAACCTCATCAAAATCGAATCCACACCTGACCTGGTTGAGCAGGTGTACGCCAGCTTGCTGGACGCGATCAGCGACGGCACGCTGCCGCCCGGCGCACGCATCATGCAGGAAGACATTGCCGAGCAGTTAGCCGTGTCGCGCCAGCCGGTGTTGCAGGCACTGCGCTTGCTGCGCAAAGACGGTTTTGTATTGGACGCCCCCGGCCGTGGTGTGCTGGTGGCCCCGCTGGACGTGACCACGCTGGTGCAGATTTACCAGGTGCGCAGCACGCTGGACGCCCTGGCTGCCAGGCTGGCAGCTCAGTCGCATGTGGTGATTGATGCACAGCTGATCACCCAGGGCCGCATGGCCGCGCGCGGCACAGACATCAAAGCCATGATGACGGCTGACGCCGCCTTTCACACCGCCATCTATGCGGCA
Source organism: Polaromonas sp. (assembly GCA_031410335.1). Lineage (GTDB taxonomy): Bacteria > Pseudomonadota > Gammaproteobacteria > Burkholderiales > Burkholderiaceae_C > Polaromonas. Next base: position 5,700 of record JANNYZ010000147.1, read on the forward strand.
TCGGGCAACCCGTTGATCGCCCAAACAGCACAAACGCACTGGCACCACATTCGCCGCGCCATGGGGGCGGTGCTGCAGCTGTCCACCATGCGCGAATCGATTTGGGACGAGCACAAAGCGATTGCCAAAGCCATTGCGCAGGGTGACGAAGCCCAAGCCGAAACCCTGATACGCCAGCACGGCGAAGAAGCAGGCCGCAATCTCGCCCATTTACTGACCCAAGCCCTTTTTAAAACGACGTAAACATCCCCGGAGACACATCATGAAATTGACCCCCGACCAACTCGCCCAATTTGACCGTGACGGTTACCTGTTCTTCCCAGGCCACTTCACGCCTGAAGAAACCCAAAACCTGACCGATGCCGTACCTGAGCTGTACTCACGGCGCGAAGCCTACAACGTGCGTGAAAAAGGCAAAGATGCGGTACGCACCAACTTTGCGGCGCACATGTACAGCGAGCCGTTTGCCAAACTGGCCAGGCACCCACGCATGATCGAACCTGTAGAAAGCCTGCTGGGCGAAAAGCTCTACATGCACCAGTTCAAAATCAACGGCAAAATGGCCTTTGAGGGCGACGTGTGGCAATGGCACCAGGACTACGGTACCTGGCTGAACGACGACCACATGCCGACAGAACGCGCCATGAACATTGCGATTTTTCTGGACGATGTGACCGAACACAACGGACCGCTGATGTTCATCCCCGGCAGTCACAAAAAAGGCGTGGTTGAGGCCAAGCATGACCTGACCACCACGAGCTACCCGCTGTGGACGGTTGATAACAACCTGATTCGCCAGCTGGTGCAGCGCGCTGGCGGCAAAGAAGGCGGCATCGTCAGCCCCAAAGGCCCGGCGGGTTCGATGATTCTGTTTCACTCATGCCTGGTGCATGCATCGGGCAGCAACCTGTCACCGTTTGACCGTGTCAGCGTGTACCTGAGCCTGTGCGCGGTGAGCAACCATATTCGCCGCCACAAACGCCCTGAATACATTGCGCACCGCGACTTCACGCCGATTGATTGCCTGCCAGATGACTGTTTGCTGAAAGACTACCCGGTTGATTTGCCTTGGAAAGACGGCGTTCCTGCCAGTGCGCTGCAAACGTCAGTCGATGAATTTAAATTGGCCGCGTGATTTGTCATGAACCTTTTTACAAAACTCCAGCAACGTGCAGCCAACAACCAACCCATCCGGATTGGCCTGATAGGCGCCGGCAAATTCGGCTCCATGTATCTGGCGCAAATCCCCAAAACGCCGGGGGTGCACTTGGTAGCCATTGCAGACCTGTCGCCCGATGCAGCGCGCACCAACCTTGCCCGCGTGGGATGGAACCCGCTTTTAACCCAAGCAGAATCCGCGCAAGCAGCTATTAAAACAGGCGCAACGTGGATTACTGATGACTGGCGTGCTGTCGTCACGCATCCGCAAATCGACATCATTGTGGAATGCACAGGCAACCCGGTGGCAGCAGTTGAGCATTGCCTGGCGGCTTTTGCGCACGGCAAGCATGTGGTGAATGTGACGGTAGAAGCTGATGCGTTTTGCGGTCCACTGCTGGCGCGTAAAGCAGCTGATGCGGGTGTGGTGTATTCACTTGCTTTTGGCGACCAGCCTGCGCTGATTTGCGATTTGGTGGACTGGGCACGTACCTGTGGCTTCCCCGTCGTGGCTGCGGGCCGGGGCCACAAATGGTTGCCGCATTTTTCAGAAAGCACACCCGACACGGTGTGGGGCAACTACGGCTTGACGCCTGAGCAGGCTGCGCGTGGCGGGCTGAACCCGAAAATGTTCAACAGCTTTCTGGATGGCTCCAAGCCGTCGATTGAATCCACCGCCGTAGCTAACGCGACTGGCTTGACCGTGCCCAGCAATGGCCTGCTGTACCCACCTGCCAGCGTGGAAGACATTCCGTTTGTCACCCGACCCATCAGCGAGGGCGGCGTACTGGAGCGCAAGGGCATGGTCGAGGTGATCTCGTCACTCGAAGCCAATGGCCGCAAAATTCCTTACGACATCCGCATGGGTGTCTGGGTCACGGTTGAGGCTGAAACCGATTACATAAAAAACTGCTTTGAAGAATACAACGCCCACACCGACCCGAGCGGCCGCTACTTCACGCTGTACAAGCGCTGGCATCTGATAGGGCTGGAGGTTGGCGTATCAGTGGCCAGCATCGCGTTGCGCGGTGAGCCCACAGGCGTGGCCACCTGCTGGAATGCCGACGTGGTAGCCACCGCCAAGCGCGACCTGAAGCCCGGCGACATGCTGGACGGTGAAGGCGGCTATACGGTGTGGGGCAAGCTGCTGCCCGCTGACACGTCAATGCGCATGGGCGGTTTGCCGCTGGGCCTGGCGCATAACGTGAAGGTGGTACGCCCGGTTAAAAAAGGCCAGAGCCTGAGCTGGGCTGATGTGGCCATAGACACGTCAACCGATGCTTACAAAGTGCGGCGCGAGATGGAAAGCATGTTTGCGTTGCCGTTGCAGAAAGCTGCCTAAAAGCTAACTGTCAGTATTGACAATTTTCTGGCTGCATGATGGCCCTCTCCATCGTATTAAAGACTCTTCATCATGAACATCACCATTTTAGGTATTGGCAACATGGGCTTGCCCATGAGCCAGCGACTGTGTGCCGCTGGCTACAGCATCAGCGTATGGAATCGCTCACCGGGTAAAACGGACAGCCTGGCTGCACTGGGCGCAACGGTGCACCTGCAAGCGACTGTTGCCGTCAAAAACGCAGACATCGTGGTCAGCATGCTGGAAAGCGGTCCTGTGGTTGAAGACGTCTTGTTTAACCAGGGCGTGGCCGAGGCGATGAAGCCGGGTGCGCTGCTGATTGACATGGCCTCCATCAAACCGCGTGAAGCACGCGACCATGCGGCGCGGTTGGGCGCTTTGGGTATCGCGCATCTGGATGCACCCGTGTCTGGCGGCGTGGCGGGCGCTGAAGACGGCAAGCTGGTCATCATGGTGGGCGGCAAGGCGGCTGATTTTGCACGGGCAGAACCCGTGTTCGCGCACTTTGGCCGGGCCACACACGTGGGGCCACATGGCAGCGGCCAGCTCACCAAACTGGCCAACCAGATGATTGTGGGCATCACCATTGGCGCTGTGGCTGAGGCGCTGCTGTTTACCCAGCGCGGTGGTGCTGACATGTCAAAAGTCAAAGAAGCAATCACCGGCGGTTTTGCCGACAGTCGTATTTTGCAAGTGCACGGCCAGCGCATGGTGGAGCGCGACTTCGCGCCGCGTGCACGCATGAGCATCCAGCTCAAAGACATGCGCAATGCGCTGGCAACGGCTGACGAAATCGGGTTTGCAGCGCCTGTGACCGCACTGTTTGAGAAGCTCTATGCGGACGGTATTGAACACGGTTTGGCTGATCTTGACCACTCAGGTTTGTTCGTTGAGCTGGCCAGCCGAAATGGCATGGACTAAGAAAGTCAAAAAATGGATGACTTGCTGATCAAAGGCGCTCTGGTATATGACGGCACAGGCGCGGAGCCTGCTATCAAAGACGTAGCTGTTTGCGCACATCGAATAAGGGCTGTAAGCCAAAATCTGCCTGAAAATGCATGTCACGTCATTGATGGCACCGGCTTGGCACTGATGCCCGGCATCATCGACAGCCACACCCATTTTGATGCGCAAATCACCTGGGACGCCACCCTGAAGCCCTCCCCCGCGCTGGGGGTGACGACTGCCGTGATTGGCAACTGCGGCTTTACTATCGCACCCTGCAAGCCCGCTGACCGCGACATGACCATGTGCAACCTGACCCAGGTTGAAGGCATGTCGCTTGATGTATTAAAAAGCGGGATCGACTGGGGCTTTGAAACCTTTGCCGAGTATCTGGCGATGCTGCGCGGCAAAGGCTGCGTGGTCAATACCGCCGCTTACATTGGCCACTCATCAGTGCGCACCTGGGTAATGGGTGCGGATGCATCCAAACGCGAAGCAACGCAGGTAGAGATTGAACAGATGCAAACCATCGTGCGTGACGCGATGGCTGCGGGTGCTGTCGGTTTTGCCAGCAGCACCAGCCCAGCACACAACGGTGAAGGCGGCTTGCCCATGCCATCGCGCTTGGCCAGCAACGATGAAATGATGGCGCTGATTACCGCCATGGGCAGCCAAGGTAAAGGCGTATACATGGTGACCAAGGGCGGGCAAATGTCTGTGTCTTTTCTGGAAAACATGGCCAAACAATCAGGCCGACCAGTGATGATTGCCGCGCTGCTGCACAACAGCACTAACCCCGACGCAGTTTTCAAAGATCTGGACAATATTGCCAGCGCCAACACACGCGGCCAGCGTCTGATAGGCCAGGTGTCCTGCTGTCCCTTGACGATGGACTTCACCTTGGCATCGCCCTACCCTGTTGAGGGTTTGCAAAGCTGGAAGCCTGCGCTGGGCCTGCAAGCCGATGCGTTGAAAGCAGTACTGAAAGACAAGGCGTTCAGGCAATCGGTGCGCGCAGAAATTGCAGCGCCTACGACCTTTCGCCTCTTTAACGGCGAATGGGACAAGGTGCACGTCGTCGAATGCGCGCTGCCATCCAATGCCGTGCTGGAGCAGCGCACGGTGGCTGACATTGCCAAAGAACAGGCACGCGACCCGCTGGACGTGATGCTCGACCTGGCTTTGGCTGAAGACCTTCAAACGGTCTTCACTGCGCAACTGCTGAACAGCGACAGCGAAGCAGTAGCGCGCATGTTGAATCACCCAAACAGCATCATCTCGCTCAGCGACGCAGGGGCGCATTTAACTTTTTTCAATGACGCAGGCTTTGGTCTGCACCTGCTGGGCCACTGGGTGCGCGATTTGAAAGCCATGAGCCTGCCAGAGGCCATTCGCCGCCTGACATCTCAACCCGCCAGCATCTTTGGCATGACGGATAGAGGCATGATCAAAGAAGGCATGGCCGCTGACCTGCTGATGTTTGACCCAGCAACCGTAGGCCGTGGCCAAAAGCGCCGCGTGTTTGATTTGCCTGGCGGTGCTGCTCGGTTGACGACTGATGCTGTCGGCGTGCATGGGGTATGGGTGAATGGCCAGCAGGTGGCTGATAGCCAAGGCTTGCTGGCAAAGCCGCCATTAGCTGGCCAGTTGCTGACTGAATTTTCCTCTTAAGATGAGCTGATTCAAAGTAAAAAGCCGCTACAAACCTTAGGTCTGTAGCGGCTTCTTTACGGACTAGCCGCAAATACTATCTGGCTTAATCAGTCACGTGCTTTAGAAAACTTCGCAGCTTTCTTGGCGGCATCGCGCGGTACAAACACCTTGCCTGCTGGCTTGGCGAATGCTGGTTTAGCAAAAGCAGGTTTCGGCGCGAAGCCCTCGCCGCGAGCGGCGAACCCATCATTGCGTGGCGCAAACGAACGCTCCTGACGTGGTGCAAAGTTACGATCTTCGCGAGGAGCGAAACCCTCATCACGGCGCGGGCCGCGGTCATTGAAGCCACTGCGGTCCGCATAGCCGCCTTGCGGTGCAGGGCGACCTTGGAAGTTACCGCCACGGTCGCCACCAAAATTCCCGCGATCACCGCCGCCAAAGTTGCCGCGATCACCACCAAAATTGCGCTCACCACCACCGGCCGGCTTGCGACCAGCATAGCCGCCACCGCCACCGCCGCCGCCAAAGTTGCCTCGTGGGCCACCACGGTCATCCCGGCCACCAAAGTTGCCGCGTGGGCGCTCAGATGTCGGTGCAAAGCGCTGCTGTGGCTCAAGCCCAGCAATCACGCTGGCTTTGAGGTTTTGCTGTGAATAGTGCTCAATGTCCTGAATCTTGCGGCGGTCACGAAACTCGGCAATCGTGATGGCATTGCCTTCGCGACCCGCACGGCCGGTA
>JANNYZ010000148.1:0-12006 GCA_031410335.1 Polaromonas sp.
GGCTTGCCGGTGGCGTTTACCGGCGGCAGTGGCTGGGCTGCAGCCGACCAGGGTAGCTCTGAGGCCGCCGTTGCGGGCCGGGTGGCGCAGCAGGACTACGGCGTCACGCTGCGCTGGCTGGAGGCCAAGTCGCGTGACACCGCAGAGAACGCCAGCCTGCTGACACCCCAGCTCAAGCGCGAGGGCATCGCCAGAATTGCCTTGGTCACCGACGCCCTGCACATGCCGCGCTCGGTCCTCGAGTTTGAACGGCAAAGCTTGAGCATCACCCCGGCACCGACTGGTTTTGTGTTGCCCACACGTTCTGGCCTGTTGCTGTGGTTGCCGTCTATCGAAGGCATATCTGCCTCAACCCGGGTACTGCATGAACTGCTGGGCCTAAGCATTGCCAAACTGCGCTAACCCGAAAGTCCCTGCGGGTTGACGACCACCAAGCAAAAAGCTACATTACTAACCAGTCAGTCAGTAACTATGTCTTTAGCCAAACTCACCTGCCCCATCAAGACAGCGCTGCACGCCAAACGCGAGCGCCGCAAAGAGGCGCGTCCGGGCGAACTGCTGGACGCGGCACTTGACCTGTTTGTTGATAAAGGATTTGCCGCCACCCGTGTTGAAGAAGTGGCGGCGCGGGCGGGTGTATCCAAAGGCACGCTGTTTTTGTATTTCCCGAGCAAGGAAGACCTGTTCAAAGCCGTGGTGCGCGAAAACATCTCTGGACATTTCAAAGAGTGGAACGAAACCTTTGATAACTTCAAGGGCACCAGCGCCGAGATGGTCACCCTGTGCATGAACGAGTGGTGGCGTCGCGTAGGTGCCACCAAAGCATCGGGTATTGAAAAGCTGATGCTGAGCGAGGCCGGCAACTTTCCGGACATTGCGGTTTTTTATCGCCAGGAGGTGGTGGAGCCAGGCCAGTCGCTGATTCGCCGCATTTTGCAGCGTGGAAGAGATCGCGGTGAATTCAAAAACATGGATCTGGACTATGCTGTTTTCAGCATCATTTCGCCAATGATCTTCATGATGCTGGCCAAACATTCGGCCGCCACATGCGTGAGTGATGAAGCTTGCATGGACCCCGAGAAATACATCGCCTCACAACTGCAGATCATCCTGTACGGCATGAGCGAAGTACCCTTGCAAAACAAAAGCCTACAGAAGGAAACGAAAGTATGAATGGGGCCAAAAAAAGCTGGCTGAAATGGCTGCTGATCTTGCTGGTGCTGGGCGCACTGGGCACCGCCATAGCACGCGTGCTGTCGGCACGCAAAGCGCAGCAAGAAGCTTTGGTAGCAGCCACCGCGGCAAAAGACACATCGTCTGTCGAGCTGGCCAGCACCGATGTGACCCAGGTCAAGGTGCTGGAGATCACGCAAGGCCTGGCGGTGTCTGGCTCGCTGAAGGCGGTCAACTCAGCGGTCATCAAGGCGCGCGTCGCGGGCGAGCTGCAAGGGCTGACCGTGCGCGAAGGCGACTTTGTCAAAGCGGGCCAGGTGATTGCCCGCATCGACGCGAGTGAATATCTGTCTCGCGTGCGGCAGGTCAGAGAACAGGCTGAATCAGCCAAGGCGCAGGTAGAGGTGGTGCAGCGCCAGTACGACAACAACAAGGCACTGGTCGACCAGGGCTTTATTTCAAAAACAGCCCTCGACACATCACTGGCCAACCTGAACGCGGCGCAAGCCACCTACAAGGCTGCGCAGGCAGCGACCGATGTGGCAGCCAAGTCGGTTGATGACACCTTGCTCAAAGCGCCGATTTCTGGTCAGGTGTCGCAGCGCCTGGCGCAGCCGGGAGAGCGTGTCGGTATTGATGCGCGGATTGTCGAGATTGTTGACCTGAGCCGGCTGGAGCTGGAAGCGACTTTGAGCGCAGCAGACTCGACCCAGATACAGGTGGGCCAAAGTGCTGAGCTGCAAATTGAAGGCAGCCCGAAAACCGTGGCCGCCAAAGTGGTGCGTATCAACCCCAGCGCGCAGGCCGGCAGCCGCAGCGTGCTGGCTTATTTGAGCATTGACAACACCAAACCAGATGCCCTGCCCTTGCGACAAGGCCTGTTTGCGCAGGGCACGCTGGGCACGGCACGCACATCACTTAAGGCGGTGCCATTAAGCAGCGTACGTACCGACAAGCCGGCGCCGTATATCCAGACGATTGAAAACGGCAAGGTGATGCACCGCGCGGCAGAAATCGGCGCGCGCGGGAACACGAACGGGACAGACGTGGTTGCCGTCAAAGGCTTGCCAGACAACACGGTGGTGATACTGGGCAACATCGGGGTGCTGCGCGAAGGCACGTCGGTGAAGTTCACTCAAGTCACTGCGAAAACCGCACCTTAAAGCACACCATGTGGTTTACCCAAGTCAGTCTTAAAAACCCGGTGTTCGCCACCATGATGATGCTGGCCATCGTCGTGCTGGGGCTTTTCTCGTACCAGCGCATGCAGGTGGACCAGTTCCCGAACATCGACTTGCCAGTGGTGGTGGTCACGGCGGACTACCCCGGCGCGTCGCCTGAAATTGTCGAGAGTGAAGTCACCAAAAAAATTGAAGAAGGCGTCAACTCGATTGCTGGCGTTAGCGCACTGACGTCCCGCAGTTACGAAGGCCAGTCGGTGGTCATCATTGAATTTCAGTTGTACGTTGATGGACGCAAAGCTGCTGAGGATGTGCGCGAAAAGATATCGGCGATCCGCCCCAATCTGCGCACCGAGGTCAAGGAGCCGCGCGTGCTGCGCTTTGACCCATCGAGTCGCGCCATCTGGTCGGTGGCAGTCTTACCAGAGGCAGGCAGCGTCAAGATGTCTGCGGTGGAGCTGACCAACTGGGCAGATCAGGTCTTGAAGAAGCGGCTTGAAAATGTGCGCGGTGCAGGCGCTGTCACCATCGTGGGCGGCACCAAGCGCGAGATCAATGTGTACCTGAACCCGCAGGCCATGGAGTCCCTGGGCATCACGGCAGACCAGGTGGTGAACGCTGTCAAAAACGAAAACCAGGACTTGCCAGTGGGCAGCATTCGCTCGCTGGCGGCAGAGCGTGTGGTCAAGATTGATGCACGCATGAAGCGGCCAGAGGACTTTGGCAAGCTGATCGTGGCCCGCAAGGGCAATGTCGCCGTCACCGTTGACCAGGTGGCCCGCATTGCTGATGGCGCGCAGGAAGTGGACAGCCTGGCGCTGTACAACGGCCAGCGCACGCTGGTGCTGCAGGTACAAAAAGCGCAGGACGAAAACACCATTGAAGTCGTTGACGGGCTGAACAAAACCATCGCCGGGATGAAAGGCAGCTTGCCACCCGGCCTGAAGCTGGAACTGGTGACCGACAGCTCACGCTCCATTCGCGTGGCGGTTGAAAACGTGCGCCGCACCCTGATTGAAGGCGCGCTGCTGACGGTGTTGATTGTGTTTTTGTTTTTAAACTCCTGGCGCTCAACGGTGATTACGGGGCTGACGCTGCCGATCTCGATCATCGGCACATTTTTGTTCATGAACCTGTTTGGCTTCACCATCAACAACATCACGCTGATGGCGCTGTCCCTGTGTGTTGGCCTGCTGATCGACGATGCGATTGTGGTGCGCGAGAACATTGTGCGGCATGTGCTGATGGGCAAAGCACCCTTTCAGGCAGCGATGGACGGCACCAAGGAAATTGGCCTGGCGGTGCTGGCGACCACCTTCTCTATCGTGGCTGTATTTCTACCGGTGGGTTTCATGGGCGGCATCATCGGCAAGTTTTTTCATGAGTTCGGCATCACCATCGTGGCGGCAGTGCTGATCTCGATGTTTGTCAGCTTCACGCTTGACCCGATGTTGTCCAGCATCTGGCACGACCCATCGATTGACAACCACGGCAAGCGCGGCCCGCCCACCACGCTATACGACAAAACCATCGGCCGCGTAACGGGCTGGTTTGACAGCGCTACCGAGCGCTTGAGTGAAGGCTACCAGAGCATCCTGCGCTGGGCTCTGGTGCACAAAATCAAAACCTTGCTGGTGGCTCTGGCGGTATTTGTGGTCAGTATCTTCATGGTGCCGCTGCTGGGTACCGAGTTCGTACCCAAGGCCGATTTTTCAGAAACGTCGCTGAATTTTTACACCCCGGTGGGTTCGTCGCTGGAGGCCACCGAGGCCAAGGCCAAACAGGTTGAAGCCATCGTGCGCGAATTCCCCGAAGTGCGCTACACGCTGTCAACCATCAACACCGGCAATGCGCAAGGCAAAATTTACGCCAGCATTTACATCCGGCTGGTAGACCGCAAGGCGCGCAGCCGCAGTGTGGACGACATGTCTGGCGTGCTGCGCGAGCGGCTCAAGGGCGTGCCCGGCATCACCGTTACCCACGTGGGTCTGCTCGATTCTGTGGGTGGCAACAAGCAGGTGGAGTTTTCATTGCAGGGCCCTGACCTGAAAGAGCTGGAGCGCTTAAGCCGTGTGGTGCAGGACAACATTCGCGGCATACCGGGTCTGGTTGACCTGGACTCCAGCGTCAAGGCAGACAAACCGGTGATTCAGGTCGATGTGCGGCGCGATGCCGCCAGTGACCTGGGGCTGTCCGTCTCGGGCATCGCCGCGTCACTGCGCACGCTGGTGGCCGGGCAGACCGTGGGCAACTGGCGCGCACCAGACGACCAGACCTACGACGTGAACGTGCGCCTGAGCCCGGATGCCCGCAACGCCCCCGCTGATCTGGAGCGCTTGCCGTTTACCAGCACAACCATGGGGTCGAACGCCGATGGTTCAAGCCGCATCGTGCGTTTGAGCCAGGTGGCCAGCATCAAGGAAACCACCGGCCCGAACCAGATCAACCGCCGCGACCTGATACGCGAAGTGGCGGTCAACGCCAACGTGTACAACCGGTCCGCAGGTGAGGTCTCTAGCGACATCAAGACCGCACTTGAGAAAACCTCCTTGACGCCGGGCTACAAGTATCAGTTCAGCGGCTCCACCAAAAACATGGCCGAGTCCTTTGGCTACGCCATCTCGGCTCTGGTGATGGCGGTTCTGTTCATCTACATGATTCTGGCCAGCCAGTTCAAGAGCTTTTTGCAGCCCTTGGCGCTGATGACGTCGTTGCCGCTGACCTTGATTGGTGTGGTGCTCGCGCTGCTGATGTTCCGTTCCACGTTGTCGATGTTTTCGGTGATCGGGGTTGTGATGCTGATGGGCCTGGTGACGAAAAACGCTATTTTGCTGGTGGACTTTGCCATCCGGATGCGTGAGGAAGGCATGGAACGCGGCGAAGCACTGCTGATGGCGGCCAAAGTGCGTTTGCGTCCGATTTTGATGACCACGCTGGCGATGATTTTCGGCATGATCCCGCTGGCTTTTGCATTGACCGAAGGCTCGGAGCAGCGCGCCCCCATGGGCCAGGCCGTGATTGGCGGCGTGATCACCTCGTCATTGCTGACCCTGGTGGTGGTGCCGGTGACCTACTGCTTCATGGACGATTTGGCCCAATGGTTCAAGCGAAAGCTGGGACCGCGTCAGGTCGCCGCTATCAGCGGTCCACACACTCCCCCAGACTAAAATTTGACGGTTTCACACATCCTTTACATAGCATCGCTCTAATACTGACATGAACTACGAACAAGCCCGATTTAACATGATTGAGCAGCAGATCCGCCCCTGGGAGGTGCTCGACAGCCAGGTGCTGGCCCTGCTGGCCGTGATCAAACGCGAAGACTTTGTGCCGACCGCTTATAGGTCGCTGGCCTTTGCTGACATGGAGATACCGCTGTCATCGCATTCCAAGACGCAACCCGGACAATGCATGCTGTCGCCCAAGGTCGAGGCGCGCATTTTGCAGGACCTGGCGGTTCAAAAACATGAAAAAGTGCTGGAAATTGGCACTGGATCAGGCTACATGGCGGCATTGCTGGGCCACCGCGCACAGCATGTCATCAGCCTCGAGATCGACGCCGACATTGCACAAACGGCCCGGGGCAATTTGCAGCGTGCTGGCATTTACAACGCCGAGGTACGCACCGGTGACGGCGCGTCCAATTTCACCCGCTCCATTTCAGGCAGCGACCCGCTCAATGGGCCTTTTGATGTGATCGTCCTCAGTGGGTCTGTGTCAGAGGTACCGGCAGCACTGCTGGCGCTTTTAAAGCCAGGCGGCCGTTTGAGCGCCATGACCGGCGATGAGCCTGTCATGCGTGCCACGCTGGTCACGCGTACCGGCGAATCGGCCTGGCGCACCACGCAGGCCTGGGACACCGTGGCACCAAGGTTGCTTCACTTCCCAGAGCCTTCAAGATTCAGTTTTTGATCATTTGCCAACACTGACATGATTGACCAATTGAGCCCCAGTCACTTCGCCGCCTGGCGTGACACCGCCTTGCATGACCTGCCCATCGTGCTGGATGTGCGCGAACCCTGGGAAGTACACACGGCATCCGTCAAGCCCGATGGCTTTACGCTGCTGCACATTCCCATGCAGTCGATTCCCGCACACCTTGCCGAGCTGAAAGATACGCACGGTGCAGACCATCCGATTGCCTGCCTGTGCCACCACGGCATGCGCAGCATGCAAGTGGCCAACTACCTGGCGCAAAGCGGTTTTACCGCCGTGGTCAATCTGCAGGGCGGTATCGCGGCCTGGGCGCAGCAACTTGACAGCACCGTTCCGCAGTATTGATATTGAGTCGTTTTTTCAGGACATTTATGAAGATGAAAAACAAACCTTGCAGCGAACGTCGTGTTCAACCCCTGGTGCTGGCTGTTGTATCAGCCTTGCTGTGCATGGGGGCGCAGGCGCAAAACCTGGCTGAACTGTACGACTCTGCACGTGCTTTTGATGCGACCTACCAATCGGCCAAGTTGCAATACGACGCCAATCTGGCAAAGGCTGAACAGGCACGCGCAGGCATTTTGCCAACTGCCGGTCTGTCTGCCGGCGCCTCGCGTACCGGCTTTCAAAACAACAACCCGGTGACTGACCGCAGCTTTAGCACGCAAAACGCCGCACTGACTGCGACACAACCGCTTTATCGGCCTGCCAACGTGGCCGCGTACAAGCAGGGACTGCGCCAGGCCGACCTCGCCAGGGCACAACTTGACGTGGCAGAACAAGACCTGATTGTGCGAACCAGCCAAGGCTATTTTGATGTGCTGGCGGCAAAAGACACACTGGCTTTTGTGCGCGCACAAAAAGCGGCCGTAGCTGAACAGCTGGCATCTGCCAAACGCAACTTTGAGGTCGGCACATCCACCATCACCGACACCCGTGAAGCGCAAGCGCGTTACGACCTCGTGATTGCCCAGGAGATCGCTGCAGAAAATGATTTGGTGGTTAAAAAACTGGCCCTTGATACCCTGGTGGGCAAGACAGGCTCAGAGCCAAAAAGCTTGCTGGTACCGGTCAACCTGCCGGCGGTCACGCCGCAGGATGTCAATGCCTGGGTGATGCAGTCAGAAGCCGTACACCCCAGCATTCGCCAGGCCCAAAGTAACCTGGATATCGCTGACCTGGAAATCGCCAAGGCCGAGGCAGGCCACAAACCCACGCTTGACGCCACGGCAAGCTACAACGTGCAGCGCAACCCGAGCGGCACCGTCACGTCGCTGCCTTCGTCTTTCAGAACCACCACCAGCAACATTGGCCTGACATTCAACCTGCCTTTGTTTGCAGGGTTTGCCACACAAAACCGCATCAAGGAAACCCTGTCGCTCAAAGACAAGGCGCAAAGTGATCTGGAAGGTGCCAAACGCACTGTGGCGCTGGCGACACGCACCGCCTACTTTGGCGTGCAGTCAGGCCAAGGCCAGGTCAAGGCGCTGGAGGCTGCCGAGCTTTCAAGCCAGAGCGCACTCGATGCCAACAAGCTCGGCTATCAGGTGGGTGTGCGCATCAACATCGATGTGCTGAACTCACAAAGCCAGCTGTTCCAGACCAAACGCGACCTGGCGCAAGCACGCTACAACGTGCTGCTGGGTGGCCTGCGTTTGCGCCAGGCCAATGGAACGTTGACACCGGCTGATTTGCTGACGATTAATTCGCTGCTTGCCAAATAAGTCACAACACATGCCATCAAAAGCGGCGTTTATCACGAACGGCGGTTTTATTGAATGTGAATCACTAAACTCGTGGTTTCCATAATTCAATTGAGGAGACCATCGTGAAATTAATCCCCACCCTATGCCTGAGTCTGGCCACTGTGTTTTGCGGCGCCGCATTCGCACAAACACTGACCGGCGTGAAACTTGACAAACCGCAGGCGCTTGCGGGCCAAGCCGTTCAGGCTACTGTGTTGTTTGATGTTGAAAACTCGGTCAACTGCGGTATCCGTTTTGACTGGGGTGACGGTACAGGTGAAGATATCAAGGTTGAAGACGCGCAAAAAATTCCCCTGGTCATGAACCACTCTTACACGAAAGCCGGCAACTACACAGTCGCCGTTACACCCAAAAAAGTGACCAGTCGTTTGGGTTGCCTCGGTAAAGCGCAAAGCGCTCTGGTCAAGGTTAGCGCGCCCGCCGCTATCGCTGCGATGCCCGTGCCCCAGGCCACAAGCACTGCTTACGCCTGCCCTGCTGGCTGGACGCTGAATGCCAAATCGGTGAATAGAAAAAGCAAGGCTTACAGTTGCAATGCCAAACCCGGCACAGCAGCACCTGAGAAAAAGCTGGCCTGCGAAGGCTCAACCGGTTACTTTGAGAATGTCAAAAAAGGCGTGATCGGCTGCCAGGCTTAAACACCATTAAGCCGCGCCGGGCAACGGGCTTAACCAGGGCTTCAGCGCTGCCACAGTTTGAGCCGTTGCCCCGCTGTGACTGGCTGCAAATGCCAGCCCGGCTGCTGCTGCGGCCCGTTGCGCATCGGGTTGGCTGGCCAGTTGCATCGCGGACTGTAGGGCTTCATGCATATCAGCCGCACGTACTGCAGCGCCTGCTGCTTCAGCCAGCTCGGCGGCGTCGGCAAAGTTAAAGGTATGCGGCCCCATCACCACCGGGCAGCCGCAGGCCGCCGCTTCAATCAGGTTTTGACCACCCAGTTTTTCAAAACTGCCGCCCAGCAGGGCCACGCTACATAGCGCGTAATACAGAGGCATCTCGCCCAGCGTATCGCCCAGCCACACGTCGGCTTGCATGGCCTGGCTGCTGTCGTGCGGGCTGCCTGACCAGCTGGAGCGGCGCGACAGCGTCAGTCCATGCTGCACCACCAGCGCCGCGACTTCGTCAAAACGCTGCGGATGGCGCGGCACGATGAGATACTTGACTGCGCCCTTGACTGCGACGTTAGCTGCTATTAACTCAGGAGCTGATTGCGCATGTATCTGTTGGCTTGCAGCTATTATTTCCTGTAAAAAAAGGGCTTCTTCGCCCTCCCGGGAGCTGGCAAACATCACGACCGGCGGCATCACTTCTTGTCGCCACGCTTTGCCCGTTGCCTGCAGGCCCGGGCTGGGCGCTGCGTCAAACTTGAGATTGCCAAAAATCCCCGCAACGTCCACACCGAGTTGCCGATAGCGTTTGGCATCAGCTGCGGTCTGCGCGTACACCGCCGTCAAGGCTCCATAGGCCGGGTAGGCCAATGGTGACATGGTCAAGGCCTGCTGCAGCGTTTTTTCAGACAGCCGACCATTGACCACTACCAGGGGCATGCCGCGCGCCCGAGCGGCAGATACTGTGCAGGGCCAGATTTCAGTCTCCATCAGCACACCCAGGCGTGGTCTGAAATACTCAAAAAAGCGCTCCACGACCACGCGTGTGTCCCACGGTTGCCAGACTTGAACATCACCAGGCTGTAGCAGTGCCTTGCCCTCAGCGCGCCCAGTGGCGGTGCCATGTGTCAGCAACAGCCGCATGCCCGGATGCTGCGCCCGCAAAGCCTTGAGCAGAATGGCAGCCGTACGCGTTTCGCCCAGCGACACAGCGTGAAGCCACACTAATTCAGACACTTTTTCGCGCGGCTGCGTGTATCGACCAAAGCGCTCGTCAACCGCCTCGCCGTAGCCGGGCTCCTGCACCGCACGCCGGCCCATTTTGCGTCGCAGCAGCGGTTGTGCCAAGCGCATCATGCCTGAATAAAGCGTGAGCATAAAGTCGCTCATCACGATGCGCTTTCGCAGGCCATCCACGCCTGCCACACCGTATCCACCACCGGCATAGGTTGTGCAAAGACACTGAGTTGATAAGCGCAGGCCGGTGGCCCTGTGCGCCACGCCGTGTCAAAGTTATAGATCTGTACATGCGCCAAACCGAGTGCCACAGCGATGTGGCTAACCCCACTATCGACGCCAATCGCACCGTGGCACGCGCCGAGTTCTTGCGTCAAGGCATCGAGCAACAACAAGGGCAAAACAGCGCTTTGATCGCCCAACCGTGCAGCGATGGCCTGGCTGTTGAGCAGCTCTGCCGCATTGCCATGCACCAGCGTGATGTGATGGCCACTGGCGATCAAACGCTGGCCCAGTTCTACCCAGTTTGGCAGAGGCCAGGTTTTGTCCTGGCGCGATGTCCCATGAATAAATGCTATTTTTTTTGCTATTTTTTCAGAAGCTGTTCGTGCAGGTATTGATTGGCTTATCGGCAAATTAAGTCCGTAATTTGGCGATTTTTTCAACAATTCTGTGCTGTAACCCAAGGCCATAGCGGCCACCAGCCTGGCACGCGCCACCGCGTGCACGTGTGGTTCCAGAGTAAACGCCACATCGGCCGCCCAGCGGGTCGGCGCCTCGTAGCCAGAGCCATCGGTCTGGTTGGCCATGGCGTAGCGTTTGCCCTGGCGGGTCAGCCTGGCCAGCCGCGCCACCAGCGCAGATTTGGTCAAGCCTTGCAGGTCGATGACTACGTCGTAGCTCTGCGCCTGCAAGTCTGCTTTGAACGCGCGCCATTCGGTGCGTGTTTGTGCAGTCCAGAATGATTTGCGCCAGCGTCGCAGCTCACAAGGGATGATGCGGGCAAGACCTTGAACCTGCGTGAGCAAGGGCCCAAATGATTTCTCAACCACCCAGTCGATCTGGGCATCTGGCATTGCACTAAGGATGTCCTGCACAACAGGCAGCGTGTGGACCACATCACCCAAAGAGGAGAGCTTGACCAGAAGTACTCGCATCGAAAATCTAAAAGACTAATGCGCTGCAGCTGCAAAGCTGGCGTCTGGCTTCACCCTTCTGAGCAGTGCCAGCATGTCAGCTTCAATGCGTTGCAGAGCCGCTTCAGTGTGCCCTTCAAACCGCAGCACCAGCACGGGCGTGGTGTTGGACGCACGAATCAAACCGAAGCCATCAGGCCAGTCAACACGCACGCCATCAATCGTATTGATCACTGCAGGCGCAGCAAACCTCACAGATTTGATCAATGCCTCAACCACCGCATGCGGCTCACCTTCTTTGCAAGGCACATTGAGCTCCGGCGTGCTGAAACTCGTCGGCAAGGCGTTGAGTACCACACTCGCATCAGCTGAGCGACTCACAATCTCCAGCAGGCGCGCACCGGCATATGTGCCGTCGTCAAAACCATACCAGCGCTCTTTGAAAAAGATATGCCCGCTCATCTCGCCACCCAGAGGCGAGTTGATTTCTTTCATCTTCGCCTTGATCAGGGAGTGCCCGGTTTTGTACATCAGCGGCACACCGCCTGCTGCCACTATCTCAGGGGCAAGTCGCTGCGAGCATTTCACATCAAACACAATCGTGCCGCCCGGCACCCGTGACAGCACATCGCGCGCAAACAGCATCATCTGGCGGTCAGGGTAAATGTTCTGCCCGTCTTTGGTGACGATGCCCAGGCGGTCACCGTCGCCATCAAACGCCAAGCCGAGTTCAGCGCCTGATGTTTTCAAGGCGTCAATCAAATCGCGCAGGTTCTCGGGCTTACTCGGGTCGGGGTGGTGGTTGGGAAAGTTGCCGTCCACCTCACTGAACAACTCAATCACCTCGCAACCCAAGGCCCGAAAAATCGCAGGGGCAGTTGCGCCTGCAACGCCGTTACCCGAGTCAATCACGATCTTCATCGGGCGGGCCAGCTTGATGTCACTGGCGATGCGGTGTTGATAGGCGGCGGAC
>JANNYZ010000149.1:0-10304 GCA_031410335.1 Polaromonas sp.
GTCAGGATTTTTGAGAGCGTCAGGTCCTCATGCACCATGGCAACCGCGCGCCGCCCGGCCATGCGGGCCAGCACATTGCGCCTGCCGTCGACTGCCGGGTAGGCTGCGTTACCCGGCAGGCCAATGCCCAGTGCTTCGACCATGCTGGCCATCGTGCTGGCGGTGCCCATCGTCATGCAGTGGCCGTGGCTACGGTGCATGCAGCTTTCAGCTTCAAAAAAATCGGCCAGCTTGAGCGTGCCTGCGCGCACCTGCTCACTCATGCTCCACACACCGGTGCCGCTGCCCAACTCTTGCCCGCGCCATTTGCCGCTCAGCATCGGCCCGCCGCTCACGCCCACCGTCGGCAGGTCGACGCTGGCCGCACCCATCACGAGCGATGGCGTGGTTTTGTCGCAGCCCATCAGCAGCACCACGCCATCGATCGGATTGCCGCGAATACTCTCTTCTACGTCCATGCTGGCCAGGTTGCGGTACAGCATGGCGGTAGGCCGCAGCAGTGTTTCGCCCAGCGACATGACCGGGAATTCCAGTGGAAAGCCGCCCGCCTCATACACGCCAATCTTGACCTGCTCGGCAATCGTACGAAAGTGGCTGTTACACGGTGTCAGCTCGCTGAAGGTGTTGCAGATACCAATCACAGGACGGCCATCAAACTGGTCATGCGGCACGCCCTTGCCTTTGACCCAGCTGCGATAGGCAAAACCGTCACGATCCTGCCGGCCAAACCACTGCTGGCTGCGGAGGTCTTCGGGCTTCTTTTTGGGTGTCTTCGTCTCGATCATAGGGAAAATCCTTAATTGTTAAACATATTATCGTCATACCATTGCGCCCCGAACCCTAGTGATAACCATGATTAAAAACGTCCACGGCAATACGGTAGATTTCCTCGGCGAAGCCATCGTCGCGGGGCGCTACGCTGTGGGTGCATCGATCCCTCCCGAGCCTGTGCTGTGCATTGAACTCGGCGTCAGCCGCACGGTGGTGCGCGAGGCCGTCAAGTCATTGATCGCCAAAGGGCTGATGACCACGGGCCCCAAAGTCGGCACTCGTGTGTTGTCAGAAGATCACTGGAACTGGTTTGACCCAGACGTCATCATCTGGCAGTCCAAAGCTGGATTGACACCTGAATTTTTACGTGACCTGCAAGACCTGCGTCGTGTGGTCGAGCCCGCCGCCATGCGGCTGACGGCTGAACGCGCCACAGCCAAAGACATCGCTGAAATAGAAGACGCTTACGCCGGTATGAAGCGCGCCGTAGAAGGCGGTGGCGACTACGTCACGTTTGATCTGCGCTTTCACCAGGGCCTGTTGCGCGCCTGCGGCAACCGCATGCTGGTGCAAATGAGCAAGGCACTCGGTGCTCTGCTGCGAACAAGTTTTGAAATATCCACCCGCCGCAAAGACGGTCCACGTAAATCGCTGCCGCTGCACCGCGAGGTACTCGACGCCGTGATTGCGCATGACCCAGACCGTGCCGAAAAAGCCATTCGTGTGCTGATAGACGGTGCGCGCACTGACATTGAAGAAGTCCTTGCGTCGCGCCGCCGCTTGCCCCGACTGAATGAACCCGCCCGGATGTTGAAAGTGGCTTAAACACATGACACGACCATGCAAAAAACAGTAAACACATCCATCCACTGGTTCTTTAAGAGCCTTGAACTCCTCATCGTGCTCTGCATGCTGGCCATGGTCATCATGGTATTTGGCAATGTGGTGTTGCGCTATGCCTTCAACACGGGCATCACGATTTCAGACGAAATGTCGCGCTACTGCTTTATCTGGCTGACCTACATCGGCGCGATGGTGGCCATGCGCGAAAAGGGGCACCTGGGGGTCGACACACTGGTCAAGCACTTCGGTTTGATGGGTAAAAAAATCTGCCTGTTTTTAAGCGAAGCCATCATGCTCGGCTGCAATATCCTGTTTTTTTTCGGCACGTTCAAAATGCACGACCTGCAAGTGACCAACATATCGCCGGTGGTGGGCATGTCGATGATCTGGGTTTTTGGAATTGGCTATGTCGTGTCCGTGGTGATGAGCATCATGAATGTCAATGTCATTTACCGATTGTTGACAAATCAGCTGTCTGAAGCTGAGCTTGTGCAGGTGATTGAGACCGAGGGCCTGGCCGACGCAGAGAAGCAGCTTCATGGAACATCATCAGGAGTAAGGGCATGACGGTCACGGTCTTTATCGTTAGCCTGTTGGCCGCCATGGCCATAGGCATGCCGATTGCCTATGCGTTGCTGGTCTGCGGTTTGAGCCTGATGGCGTTTTTGTCCATGACCAGTGGGCTGGTGACCTTTGACAGCCAGATTTTGGCTCAGAGATTTGTGGAAGGCGCTGATAACTTTCCGTTGCTGGCCGTTCCGTTTTTTCTGCTGGCGGGGGAGTTCATGAACGCCGGCGGTTTGAGCCGACGTATTGTCAATTTGGCGATGGCCTGGGTCGGACACTTTCGCGGTGGGCTGGGGTATGTCACGGTCATTGCTGCAGTCATCATGGCGTCGCTGTCGGGCTCTGCCGTGGCTGACACTGCCGCGCTGGCTGCGCTGCTCATCCCCATGATGCGTGCTGCGGGCTACAACATTGGCCGTGCTTCGGGTTTGATAGCGTCTGGCGGCATCATCGCGCCGGTGATTCCCCCCTCGATCGGCATGATCATCTTTGGTGTGGCGGGCAATGTGTCCATCACCAAATTGTTTCTGGCGGGCATCGTGCCCGGCTTGCTGATGGGCATTGCCATCGGCCTGACTTGGTGGTGGGTAGCCAAAAAAGAAAACGTGCAACCGGCTCCCAAGCTGGCCATGCCCGAGCGCTTCCGTATCACAGCTGAAGGCGGCTTTGCACTTGCTTTGCCCGTTGTCATTATTGGCGGCATGAAGTTCGGGGTGTTCACCCCCACCGAAGCTGCTGTAGTGGCAGCGGTGTACAGCTTTGCGGTCGGTATGTTCATTTACCGCGAACTGAAATGGTCAGAACTGTATGGGTTGATTTTGGCCGCAGGCAAAACAACCGCTGTCGTGATGTTTTTGGTCGCTGCCGCCATGGTCAGTGCCTGGCTGATCACCGTGGCCAATATACCGACGGAAGTGGCCAAGATGATGGAGCCCTTCATGGGCAACAAGATGCTCCTGATGTTTGTCATGATGGTGCTGGTAGTGATTGTTGGCACGGCACTGGACTTCACGCCCACAGTGCTGATCCTGACGCCTGTGCTGATGCCGCTAGTTTTGAAAGCGGGCATCGACCCCGTCTATTTTGGTGTGCTGTTCATCATGAACAACGCGATCGGCTTGATCACGCCCCCTGTGGGCACGGTGCTCAATGTGGTGTGCGGCGTGGCCAAAATCAGCATGGACGATGCGTTTAAAGGCGTGCTGCCCTTTCTGTTGGCGCAGCTTGCCGTTTTGTTTTTGCTGATTGCTTTCCCTGCCATTGTTCTTGTACCGCTTCAGTGGATGATGCGTTAGTTTTTTTTCAGTGTTTTTATTTTTATCAAAAGGAGACAACCATGTTTAAACGTAGAACCTTCAATCAATTGGCCCAAGCCCTGGCCATTGCCTCAATGCTCATCGCTACATCGGCGATGGCGCAGTTTGCAGACCGCACCATCAAGTTCACCAACGGCGTGAATGAAGACCACCCGGTTGGCGTGGGTGTGAAAAAAATGCAGGAAGTACTGGCTGCCAAAACGGGCGGAAAAATGAAAATCAACGCCTTCTGGGGTGGCGCTGCGGGTGGTGACTTGCCTGCTACCCAGGCGCTGCGTGCAGGCACGCAAGAGATGGTGTGCACGTCCTCATCACCGCTGGTGGGCATTGTCAAAGAATTGGGTGCGTTTGACTTGCCGTTTCTGTTTGCGAATGAAAAAGAAGCCGACGCGGTGCTCGATGGCCCGGCCGGCGCGTACTTCAACAAGAAGCTTGAGGAAGCCGGCCTGGTAAATCTGGCTTACTGGGAAAACGGTTTCAGAAACCTGACCAACAGCAAGCGCGCCGTGGCCAAGGCCGAAGACTTTGACGGTGTCAAAGTCCGCGTGATGCAAAACAATATTTTCCTTGACACCTTCAAAACCCTGGGTACCAACGCCGTGCCAATGGCTTTTGGTGAAGTGTTCACCGCACTGGAAACCAAAACGATTGACGGTCAGGAAAACCCCTTTGTCACGATTGAAACCTCCAAGTTCAATGAAGTGCAAAAGTACCTGAGCGTGACGCGCCATGCCTACACCCCGTTTTTGATTTTGTACAGCAAAAAACTGTGGGATCAGCTGAACCCGCAAGAGCAGGGCGTGCTGCGTGAGGCCGCCATTGAAGGCCAAAAAGTGCAGCGCGCAGCCAACCGTTCGCTGAACGAAAAATCATTGGCCAGCCTGAAAACAAAGGGCATGCAGGTCAATGAAGTCACACCTGCAGAGCAGCGCCGCATGTTTGAAAAAGTCAAGCCCGTGTATGACCGCAATGTGCCCACCATTGGCGCAGAAGCCGTGACAACGGTGCTGGACGCATTGAAGAAAGCACGCGGCGGTTAATTTGCTGGTACGTTGATAAAAAAAGCCGCCAGGAGCAGTCCTTGCGGCTTTTTTTAGGAGCAAAAAAAATTGAAAATTAAACAAGTCGAAACCATTCGCCTGGGCGAGTTTCCCAACATTATTTGGGTACGCCTGCATACAGACGAAGGCCTGGTGGGCCTGGGTGAAACATTTATGGGCGCAGCAGCCGTAGAGGCTTACCTGCACGAGTGGGTGGCGCCCAAGTTGCTCGGCCATGACCCGCTGGCCATTGAGTCACGCAACCGCGACATCACCGGCTACCTGGGCTGGCGCGGCTCGGGTGTGGAGACGCGCGGCAACTCGGCGGTTGACATTGCACTGTGGGATATTTTTGGCAAAGCTGCCAACATGCCCGTCCATACCGCGCTAGGCGGTAAAAGCCGCGACAGCATTCGCATTTACAACACCTGCGCTGGCTACCAGTACGTGCGCAGCGCCACCAACCAAACGACTGCCAATTGGGGACTCGGGAATAAACAGGGGCTATACGAAGACCTGCAAGGCTTCTTGAACAACGCAGGCGAACTGGCCCAGTCGCTGCTGTCTGAAGGCATCACCGCCATGAAGATCTGGCCTTTCGACATCGCCGCCGAGAAAAGCCACGGCCAGTACATTAGCAATGCAGACCTTGACCTGGCGCTGGTGCCTTTCAGAAAAATCCGCGATGCGGTCGGCAACCAGATGGACATCATGGTTGAGTTTCATAGTCTGTGGCGTTTGCCGATGGCGCAAAAAATTGCACGTGCCCTCAAACCCTTCAACACCTTCTGGCATGAAGACGCGATACGCATGGACTCGCTCGATTTGCTCAAACAGTACGCGGTCGATTGCGAAGCACTCATTTGCGCCAGCGAAACCCTGAGCTACAAGTGGGGTTTTAAAGACTACCTGCAAACCGGCGTGGCAGGTGTGGCGATGCTGGACTTGAGCTGGTGCGGCGGCTTGAGTGAAGCCCGGAAAATAGCCGCCATGGCCGATGCCTGGCAACTGCCGGTTGCCCCGCACGACTGCACTGGCCCTGTGGTGTGGGCCGCGTCTACCCACTTGTCGCTGCACGCACCCAACGCGCTGGTGCAAGAAAGCGTACGTGCCTTTTTTACCGGTTGGTATAAAGAGCTGGTCACTGAACTGCCCAGGGTTGAAAACGGCATGATCAGCCTGAGCAACAAGCCCGGGCTGGGGCTGGAGTTGCTGCCAGACCTGCACAAGCGGGCGGATGCGGTGGTACGGGTGTCGAAGCTATAGGATTCGGGCGCTATGCTTTGAGGACCTGCTCGCGCACGTCAAGATTGCTCAAAAAAGTAGCGATTGATTGTCCGGTTGATGCCAGCTACATCGGCCGGCGTGATGTTGACGGTGGCCATCGCCATAACAATGGCGATGGCCATGACCGCACGATTTAGCTATAGCTTGGCCCATTCGGAATAGGTGGCCAGAGCGGGGTTGGGTGGGGTGTCGAGAAGTTGGCGCAGCTGGGCGCACAGCTCGCTCAAGTCGCTGTTTTTGCTGATGACCGAAGAAGCTCCTTCACTGATCGCTTTTGACCTCAGGGTTTCGTCGATGTAGCCAGAAATGATGACCACGGGCAAGTCTGGACGCATTAATTTGATTTGGCGCATCAAGTCGATGCCTGATGCGCCCTGGAGTCGATAGTCGCTCACCAAGGCGTCGTATTTGAAGGGTTGGGCCAAAAAGGCCGCCAGCGCATCTTTGCCGTTTTCGAAACACGCCACCTCAAAACCTGCATCCGGCAGCATTTCGCTGATGAGTTCGCGCATGGCGTCATAGTCATCGACATACATCAGGTGTTTGACGTCGGAGCCTGATTCATTGAGCGCCGGTATTTCGAGTGGGATGGCGGTCGGCAGGTAGAACTCGAAACAGGTGCCTTTTTCTGGCTCGGTCTCAATCGTCATCCAGCCATGGTGCAGGTCAATCACCTTGCGTATTTCAAGTAGCTTGAATCGCCGGGCGCTTGATGGGCTGTCGTCGACTTTTTTGGGCAGGGGCACGACGGTATGAAAGGGTCCGGGCTCGATGCGCGAGTTGTTGCTCATCACTATCCATGCGTAGGTCCGGGGGGGCAGGCCGCCGCCCAACTTCTCGGCATCCGGGTCAAGCACCACGTCATCGAGCAGGATTTCATTCATTTCGACGACGATCTGTTTTGCTACTCCGCCCATGGACTGCCAGGCGACCATGCATGCGCTTAAAAGCGCCTCCTCAAGATGATGCTCATGTGCTCGTATCCGCGGGTCATCGTGTGAGACTTCAACCACAAGCTCGACTTCAATCGGCAACAACGCGCGAAACCGCGTCAGTGCCCGGGTCAAAATCGGTTTGATGGAAAGATTGACCGATTCTTCGACCTGAATGCTCTGGTAGTTCATGTTGCCGCCTTGTGTACGCGATAAAGGAAAAGGTTTTTGTCTGTCGGACTACTTCGCGCTGGCTAGTGAAAAAGTGCGGCCGGTTCGGTGTCCTGCATGTCGGCAAGACGCTGCTTGTTGATGGTTCTGGCAAGCATGTCGGCCGTGAATCGCAGGCTTTTCATATCCCGAAGTCGAATGGTCTGACTGGTGCCAAAGCTGAAGCAGCACAGGGTGCCGTAGATCTGGCCATCAGCCAGCTTTATCGGTGTGCTGAGGTGGGTACCGATTTCAAACGGAGCCTTCGGCAGGTCAACCGTGTACAGTCTGGCAACCTGCGGAATATATTCAGGCAAGCGACCATCGACAACGCGCTGGCACCAAGACTCCTCAAGTGCACTTCCCTGACCTTCCGTGAGCAGAGATGGCTGGTGTCGGCTGTTAACTTGCCTGAAGACACGCTGGTCACCCACGAACTCGGAGACGAATATGACATCCATATTCAGTCGTTCCCGCAAAAGCTGCAGCACATCGCGTACCGATTTGTCCACCAGTTCATCGCTGTCGTCCGCTGTTGCCACCAACATCTCGGCAATGTTCACGCTGACGTCGTTCGGATCGAATCCTGGTTCAAACAAATTGCTCATGTTGCTTTCCTTTCCACAAGTCTGTTTCACACGTCTTGTTTAGATTTGATTTAAATGATAATTAACACTTTAAAACAAATAAAACATCAAATCAACAAATTTATTTCAAATTTATCAATTTGTGGATTGCGCGTCGTGAAATAGGTCTGAAAGGAAGGTCAAAGAATCGATCGCTTGATGCGCGAAGGGCTCGTTTCTGGATAAACGAGCACCCGCAGCGCTTACTGAAGGGCACCGGGACATGACTCACATGGCGTCACCAAAGCAAAAATGCTACAAATTAAATAGCTGCTAGCGCATGTATCCATTGGGCTGGAGGCCAAAAACATAGGCTAAAAACGAAAAAAAAGCAGCCTGCGCTGCTTTTTAATGATTTTTCGCGTCGCAACCGGTCAGCGACGGAATCCGCCGCCCGAATTGCTCCGGCCACCACCACCGCCGCCACTGCGGGAGCCACCACCAAAGTTGCCACCGCCACCGCGATTGCCGCCTCGTCCGCCGCCCGCGCCACGCGTGGGCAGGCCAGATGATGGGAACCCTGCTGACACATGGCTGCTGGGTTGGCGTTCGTCGAAGTCGTTGCGCTGGTCGCCCATGTCAACGCGTGGGCCGCGCGGGTCCTGGCGCTGTACTTCATCGCGCGGGACACGGGGTTGTTGATCGTCGCGCGGGGGGCGTGGGCCTTGTGGGCGACGCTCACCGCGTGGCGGGCCGCCGTTGCCAGAGCCAGCACCGTAGCCTGAGTTTTGACGCGGCTGGCCGGGGTTGGGGGTGCGCGGGCCGCGGCCGTAGTTGCCGCCGCCTCCACCAGAGTTTTCACGGTTATCGCCGCCGCCTTCGGCGGGTGCACGGCCTCGGCCACCGCCGGAGTTACCTCCCCGTCCACCGCCACCCGCGTTCCCCCGGGCAGGCTGGCCAGCGCGGGTTTCACGGATACGGCTCATCATCTCGCTGCGTGCGGCCTTGGCTGCGGCTTGCATCACGTCGCGGCTCGGCGGCTTGCCCAGACCACCCCAAATGGTTTGGCGGCCCATGGCCAGCGGCTCGGCGCGCTCGTCAGGGTCGGCTTCAAAGCCTGGCACCTTGACGACTTCAATGTTTTGCTTGGTAAAGCGCTCAATGTCCTGCATGAAGCCCTCTTCATCCAGACACACCAGACTGACGGCTTCGCCGCTGTTGCCAGCGCGGCCGGTGCGGCCAATGCGGTGCACATAGTCTTCGCTGACGTTCGGGATCTCGTAGTTCACCACGTGCGGCAGCTCGTCAATGTCAATGCCGCGTGCTGCAATATCAGTAGCTACCAGCGCCCGGATGGTGCCATCTTTAAAGCCTTGAAGGGCCTGGGTACGAGCCGTCTGGCTCTTGTTGCCGTGCAGGGCCAGCGCTTCAATACCGTTTTTGGTCAGGTGCTCGGCCACGTTGTTGGCGCCAAACTTGGTACGCGTGAAGACCAGCACCTGACTCCATTTGTGCTCGTTGATGATGTGGGTGAGCAGGGCTTTCTTTTTTGCGCGGCCGACCGGATGAATGGTTTGCGTGATGCGCTGCACGGTGGTGTTGCGCGGCGTGACTTGTATGTGCAGCGGGTCGCGCAGCAGGCCATTGGCCAGGTCACGAATCTCATCGCTGAAGGTGGCTGAAAACAGCAGCACCTGCTTTTGCTTGGGCACCAAGGCCAGCACTTTTTTGATGTCATGGATAAAACCCATGTCCAGCATGCGGTCGGCTTCGTCGAGTACCAGCACCTGCACCTGGCCCAGGTCCAGCGTGCCCTGGCCCGCGAGGTCCAGCAGGCGGCCGGGGGTGGCCACCAGGATGTCAACACCACGGCGCAGCTTTTCAATTTGCGCACCCATGCCAACACCGCCAAACATCACCATTGATGTCAGGTCCAGGTATTTGCCGTACAAGCGAACGCTTTCTTCAACTTGCGCCGCCAGCTCGCGCGTCGGCGTCATGATCAGGCAGCGCACGGCGTTGACGCCACGGCGATTGGTCTGGCGCGGCTCGGTGCTCAGGCGTTGCAGCATGGGCAGCACAAACGCTGCGGTTTTGCCGGTACCGGTTTGTGCGCCGCCCAGCAGGTCACCCCCGGCCAAAACGGCGGGAATGGCTTGTGCCTGGATGGGGGTAGGTGTGTCGTAGCCCTGCTCAAGCACGGCTTTCAGGATGGCCGGGGCCAAATTCAATTCTTCAAAGGTCATGGTTTTGCGCCACGTGGACGCTTTTGATCGGCCTGTTGGGTGCCCTGGTTCAAGAGCAACCCGCCAGTGATAGGCAGATGGGGTCAAAAAATCGGGCCAGAAAACTTGTGCGGGATGTCTGGAATAACAAACCCGAAAAGTGCCCAAATGTTGCGAGTAACTGGAGCCAGCAACCGCATGATTGTCTCACGGAACGATAATAGAGGGTTGTGAGCAAAACCGGGCGGCAAAAGACCTGCCGGCCAAGCTCCGCTTTTTTACACATCTTTCAAAATGTGGCGTTTGGGCGGCACGATTTTGCCGACCTTGTTCATGGTAAATACGTACTGAGCCATGTGTGAGGGTCTTTGAAGTTGAAATGAGAAGGCGGTAAAAGTTCAGTGAGAACGCACCGGGCCGAAACTGCGTTATTTTCGGCGACCGACAGATTATCGTTCCGTGCCACAATCGAAGCTGTTGCGGGTTCCAGTTGCCCCCGACGTTTGGGCACACCTCGGGCATTTCAGGGCTTCGCTTTCCAGTGATA
>JANNYZ010000150.1:0-8520 GCA_031410335.1 Polaromonas sp.
CACGTCATGCTCGATCAGCAAAATCGTGCGATTGTCCTTGCGAATCTGGTCAATCAGTTCGCGCAGCTGTACCTTTTCGGTCGCGTTCATGCCGGCAGCGGGCTCGTCCAGCGCAATCAGTTGCGGGTCGGTAGCCAGTGCACGCGCAATTTCAAGCCGGCGCTGGTCGCCATAGCTGAGCGTGCGGGCCTTGAAGTCAGCGTACTTGCCAATCCCTACATAGTCGAGCAGCTCTTGCGCACGTTTGGCAATGGCCGCTTCTTCAGATTTGAAACCCGGCGTGCGAAACACCGCACCCAGCAGGCCCGACGAGGTGCGCACGTGTCTGCCGACCATCACGTTTTCAAGTGCCGTCATTTCAGCGAACAGGCGAATATTTTGAAAAGTACGGGCAATGCCGGCCTTGGCGACCTCGTGGACGGCGGTTGGCTTGTACGGCTTGCCAGCGAGCTCGAACGTACCGCTGTCAGGCGTGTACAAGCCCGTGAGCACATTGAAAAAAGTGGTCTTGCCCGCACCGTTGGGGCCAATCAGGCCGTAAACCTGGCCGCGTTCAATATGAATGCCAACATCGCTGAGGGCCTGCAAACCACCAAAGCGTTTAGACACGCCGGAGACTTTGAGAATGGTGTCGCTCATGCTGAAGGCCCTCCGTTCTTCGCGCCTTTGTCCAAAGACTTGCCGTGCTCGGGCGAGGGCCACAAACCGCGTGGCCGCATCAGCATGATGGTGATCATGGCCAGTGCAATGAGCAACTGCCGCAAGATGGCCGCGTCAAGCCGTCCGTCTGTCATGGTCTGCAGTGGCCCGGCAACGTGACGCAATACCTCGGGCAATGCGGCCAGCAGCAAGGCCCCCAGGATCACCCCCGGCAAGTAACCGATACCGCCCAGCACCACCATGGCCACAATCATGACTGACTCCATCAGGCTGAAGGATTCGGGCGATACAAAGCCCTGAAAAGCCGCAAACATGGCACCTGACACACCACCAAATGTCGCGCCCATGCCAAACGCCAGCAGCTTTAAGTTGCGGGTGTTGATGCCCATGGCCTTGGCCGCGATTTCATCTTCACGGATGGCCATCCAGGCACGGCCAATGCGGGAGTTCTCGAGCCGGTGGCAAATCACCACAGACACAATCACCAGCGCCAAAAACAGGTAGTAGTACATCGACACCGAATTGAATGTGATGCCCAGGAATGTATGGTCTTTGCCAAGGTCAAAACCAAAAAACGTGATCGCATCAATCCGGTCAATGCCCTTGGGGCCATTGGTGATGTTGATCGGCCTGTCCAGGTTGTTCAAAAACACGCGGATGATTTCACCAAAACCCAAAGTAACGATGGCCAGGTAGTCGCCGCGCAGCTTCAGGGTGGGCGCACCCAGCATGATGCCAAACAGTCCCGCCAGCGCAGCCGCTAGGGGGATGGTCAGCCAGATCGGCAGGTGCAGGCCATTGGGAAAGTTCTCGGCAATAAACGGAAACGCCTCTGCCAGATGCGGAGAACCGAGCAGCGCCACCAGATAAGCGCCCACAGCAAAAAACGCGACATAGCCCAGGTCAAGCAGACCGGCGTAGCCGACCACAATATTCAGGCCCAGTGCCAGCAGCACATATAGCAGCGCCATGTCAACAATGCGTACCCAGGCGTTGCCACCCTGCTGCAACAGCAAGGGCAGCACGAGCAGCGCGGCAGCTACCAGCAAGAAGGTGATGAGTTTGTTTTGTTTCATGTTGTTCTCATTCCCGCATCAAGCCCGATCAGCCACACGCTCGCCGAGCAGGCCAGAGGGTCGCAATGTCAGTACAAAAATCAGCACGATGAAGGCAAAAATATCGCTGTACTGGCTGCCCAGAACATCGCCGGTCAGTGGGCCGATGTAGCCGGCACCAATGGACTCAATCAAGCCCAGCAAAATACCGCCAAGGACAGCCCCACCAAGATTGCCAATACCGCCAAAGACAGCGGCAGTAAACGCCTTCAGCCCCGGCAGAAAGCCCATGGCGTGCTGCACCGTACCGTAGTTGGAGGCATACATCACACCAGCCAGCGCCGCCAGCAACGCGCCAATGATGAAGGTGGCAGAAATGACTGTGTCGGGCCGAACACCCATGAGGGCCGCCACACGCGGATTCTCGGCCGTGGCGCGCATGGCGCGGCCCAGACGGGTGTAATGCACCAGCCACATCAACACCGCCAGCGACACCGCCGTGGCACCAAGAATGAAAATCTGCGTGACGGTGATCACCGCTCCAGCAAACTCATAAGGCTCCGTCGGGAGCAGGGTCGGGTAAGACTTGTAGTTCGGCTTCCAGATGATCATGGCAAGCGTTTGCAGCAGCAGTGACATGCCGATGGCCGTGATGAGCGGCGCAAGTTTCGGCGCATTGCGCAGCGGCCGGTAGGCTACTTTTTCAATCACAAAATTAAGCGAGCCACAGACCACAAAGGCGATGAGCAACGACACCAGCAAAATGACCCAACCCGCCGTGCCGGGCATCGACGACTGCATGAGCCCGATGATGGTCCAGCTGGTCAGAGCACCCACCATCAGCACCTCGCCATGCGCAAAGTTGATCAGGTTGATGATGCCGTACACCATGGTGTAACCCAGTGCGATCAGGGCATACATGCTGCCCAGAACCAGACCATTGATGATCTGCTGCAGGAATACGTCCATTACTTCTCTCCCTAAAAATTCCAGAAACTGACCTTGTGAAACTGACGTTCAAGCGCCCGCCAGTCTTCGCCGAATTGTATTGAAGGACACCAAGCGAGAATCGCGCCAAGTCAGCGCTTTTCGCGGGGTTTACCCGTGGGCATATCCGAAAAACTTCTAGCTTTGCTGGATATTTTTCAACTTCAGCGCGTCAAGCTTTTCCGCAATTTTAATTTCAAGTCCACGCGCTACAGGCCGGTAAAAGGCTGGCGCATCCATACCTTCTGGAAGGTAGTTTTCACCAGCAGCAAAACCGTCCTCTTCATCATGGGCATAACGGTAATTCTTGCCATAGTCGAGCTCTTTCATGAGCTTGGTCGGTGCATTGCGCAGGTGCATGGGCACCGGCCGTGTGCCGTCTTTTTTGATCAGTGCCTTGGCCTCGTTAAACGCCCTGTAGACCGCGTTCGATTTGGGTGCCACGGCGAGATAAATCACACATTCAGCCAGTGCCAGCTCACCTTCTGGCGAGCCCAGTCGTTCGTACACGTCGGCAGCGGTGACGGCAATGCTCAACGCACGCGGATCAGCCAGTCCAATGTCTTCACTGGCCATTCGAATCAGCCGGCGGGCCATGTATTTGGGCTCTGCACCGCCATCGAGCATGCGCATGAACCAGTACAGAGCTGCGTCCGGGTCAGAGCCACGCACCGATTTGTGCAGGGCAGAAATAGTGTCGTAAAACTGCTCGCCGCCCTTGTCGTAGCGACGCATTTTCTCACCCAGCACGCGCATCAGCCAGGCATCGGTCACGTCGGTGATGGGCCCACGCCTTTCATTGCCAGCGGCCACCGCCAGTGATTCGAGGGTGTTCAGCAGTCGCCGCGCATCGCCGTCAGCGTAAGCCACCAGCCTGTCAACGGCCTCAGGCGCTATGCTTTCAATAGCTGCTAGCGCGCGCTTTTCAAGCGACACAGCCACTATTGTCTTCAGGTCTGGCTCAGACAAGGGTTGCAGCACATACACGGCTGAACGCGACAACAATGCCGAGTTGACTTCAAAGGAAGGGTTCTCGGTGGTCGCGCCGATGAAAGTGAAGAGTCCGCTCTCCACATGCGGCAGAAAAGCGTCTTGCTGACTTTTGTTAAAGCGGTGCACCTCGTCAACAAACACGATGGTGCGTTTGCCGCTGCCGCCACCCATCCCGCCACCCTGCCCTAACCAGACATTGGCCTGCTCCACGGCTTCACGAATGTCTTTCACACCCCCCAGCACCGCCGACATGGTGATGAAATGAGCGTCAAAACTGCTGGCCATCAACCGCGCGATGGTGGTTTTACCCACACCCGGTGGCCCCCACAAAATGCAGCTGTGCGGCTGGCCTGATTCAAACGCGATGCGCAGCGGCATACCGTCACCCAAAAGATGCTGCTGGCCAATGACGTCGCCCAGAGTTTGGGGCCGCAAGCGCTCCGCAAGCGGAATGTTTATTTGTTTCGCCGCGCCTGTAACCATATCCGCAAAAACAGGGTGTCGGCTACTGGCGACTGACGTCAGCGCCTGCGGGCGGCTTGAATTGAAAGCTGGCAGCGGTCAGGGCCGGGTTCACTTCAAACTGACTGAAGGTCATTACCGAGCGCTGACCAAAGCTGTCAAGAATCTCCAGAGCGGCCAGCTCGCTGCCTTTGTCCGTGGTTTTAAGGCCCACAGTGATGCTTTGCAACTGGCCTTCTTTGGTTCTGGGCACGGCTTGTACCCACTGAAGCCCGGATTTTTCGGGGAGTGCCGTCAAGGTGAAATCGGCCTGCAAACCTTTCAGGTCGGCCGCAGCAGCAATCACGGCGGCTGGCGTGCCGTTCAGCACTTGGGCCAGTTTGCGGGCAGTCACCTGGTTCAAGTCCAGGTCATGCAGCCACAACGTCTGGCCGTCTGACACGATGGCTTGCTCAAACGGTTTTTTGTACAAAAACTTGAAGCGATTAGGTCGCAAAAACTCAAACGTGCCACTGGATGTTTTGGTTTTGGGCGTTTGGCCGTCTTTGGCCGGGCTGGTGACCACCTGAGTGAAGGCGGCACGGCCACTTTTAGTGTTTTTGACGAAATTTTCGAGGTCTTTTAAGGCTGTAGCGCCCTGTTCCTGTGCGCCAGCAGCTACAGAAAAAATAGCAATGACCAGCACCAAAAGGTACTTGGAGAATGAAAAAGTCATAAGTTGGGACATTTTGAAAGTATCTTGGTGTTTTACACCCTGTCTTGTCATCATTCAGCCCGTGTGGGTACCAGAATTTCACGCTGGCCACTGCCCGACATCGCACTGATGAGTCCGGCCTTTTCCATTTCTTCGAGCATGCGGGCTGATCGGTTGTAGCCAATTTTCAAATGCCGCTGAACGAGCGATATGGAGGCTTTGCGGTTTTTCAAAACCACCTCCACCGCCTGGTCGTACATCGGGTCTTTCTCGCCGCCCGCCTCACCC
Organism: Polaromonas sp.; assembly: GCA_031410335.1. GTDB lineage: Bacteria > Pseudomonadota > Gammaproteobacteria > Burkholderiales > Burkholderiaceae_C > Polaromonas. Next base: position 5,140 of record JANNYZ010000150.1, read on the forward strand.
AGATCACCGCCCAGGTCCCCGCCCTCCCCATCGGCAACGCCACCTTCAAGAATACCGTCAATGTAGTTGGGCTCGCCCTGCTCCTTGAGGTAAGCGACCACACGGTGAACCTCTTCGTCGCTGACAAAAGCGCCATGCACGCGAATCGGGAAACCCGTGCCACTGGGCATGTACAGCATGTCACCCATGCCGAGCAGGGCCTCAGCGCCCATTTGGTCCAGAATCGTTCGACTGTCAATTTTGCTGCTGACCTGAAACGACAGGCGGGTTGGAATGTTGGCTTTGATCAAACCCGTGATCACATCCACGCTCGGGCGCTGGGTCGCCAGAATCAAATGGATGCCTGCGGCGCGTGCTTTTTGAGCCAGCCGGGCAATCAGCTCTTCAATTTTTTTGCCGACCACCATCATCAGGTCGGCCAGCTCGTCAATCACCACCACGATATAAGGCAAGCGCTCCAGCGGTTCGGGCTGGTCTGGTGTCAGGCTGAACGGGTTACCAATCAGCTCGCCCCTGGCTTTAGCGTCGTCGATTTTGACGTTGTAGCCGGCCAGGTTGCGCACGCCCATCTTGCTCATCAGCTTGTAGCGCTTTTCCATCTCAGCGACGCACCAGTTCAGGCCGTGCGCGGCTTGGCGCATGTCGGTGACCACTGGGCACAGCAGGTGCGGAATGCCTTCATACACACTCATTTCCAGCATCTTGGGGTCAATCAGCAAGAGCCGCACATCTCGGGCATCGGCTTTGTAGAGCAGACTCAAAATCATGGCGTTGATACCGACTGATTTGCCCGAGCCAGTGGTGCCTGCCACCAGGCAGTGCGGCATTTTGGCCAGGTCGGCCACTACTGCATGGCCTGCAATGTCCTTGCCCAGCCCCATGGTGAGCAGGCTCTTGGCTTCGTTATAAACCTGCGAGCCCAAAATTTCGCTGAGCTTGATGGACTGGCGCTTGGCGTTGGGCAGTTCAAGCGCCATCAAGTTTTTGCCGGGAATGGTTTCAATGACGCGTATGGACACCAGGCTGAGCGCACGCGCCAGGTCCTTGGCCAAGCCCACCACCTGCGAGCCTTTCACGCCTGTGGCGGGCTCAATCTCATAGCGGGTAATCACCGGGCCAGGTGCGGCAGCCACCACACGCACATCCACGCCAAAGTCCTTGAGTTTTTTCTCAATCAGGCGCGAGGTCATCTCCAGCGTTTCAGGGGCGACGCCTTCTTGCTTGGACGTGGCGCCGTCGAGCAGGTCTACCTGTGGCAACTTGGAGTCAGGCATGTCCTTGAACAGGGGTTTTTGTCGTTCCTTGATGACGCGCTCGCTTTTCGGAATCTCGACGAAAGTCGGCTCAATCAGCACCGGCACCGGGTGATGCTCCTCAATGTCGATGCGCTCATCCTGCAAGGTTGCTTCACGCTCCATGGCAGCTTTTTTGCCCACAGCGAGGTCTTCGGCAATCTCGCGCTTTTCGCGTCGCGACTCGATCAGGTTGCTGATCCATTCTCCCAGGCGCTGGGCCGTGTGCGCCCAGGAAAAACCAAACACCATCGACGCCGCCATCACGCCAACCACAATCAGCACCAGCCCCGAGCCCGCGAAGCCCAGCCACTGGACACTCGCCCCACCCACCAGATAACCGAGCGCACCTCCCGCATGGTCTGGCAGGCGCACTTCAAAACGGTATAAGCGTGACCATTCAAGCCCCGTGCTGGCCATCATCAGCAACACCAGCCCCAGCCAGAACTTGACGCGGCTGCTTGCCATCACAGGAGCGGTATCCGGTGATTCAGCCCTTAACCAGCGCGCCAGCGATGCGAGCCAGCTGGACACGCCCGCCGCGAGCAACCACCAGACTGAAAAACCCAGCAAAAAATAGCTTGCGTCTGCGAGATAAGCACCGAGCTTGCCGCCCCAGTTGCGCGCGGCGGCCTGCACCGCGCCCAATGCTTGGGCGCTCCCAGAGGTGGACCATGCACCGTCTTGTGCGGAATAACTGACGAGGGCCAGCAGCCAGAACAGCAGCCCCAGAGCCCCTGCAACCAGCCCTAACTCATGGGCAAAGCGCTTGAAGCCGCCCGGCGATGCGGCAGTCTGGTTGTGTTGCGTATTGAGAGTGTCTAAAGAGTAGGTCATAGGCTGCGTCAGAGCTTAACGCAGTTCGTCATGTCTGCAGTTGATCCGCCCGCCGCGCTACAGGCATGACTATTCGAGCGTATTCAGCCGATCTTTGACGATCATCGAACCATCCTCGTGGGTCTCGATAAAACCGCGCTCTTCCAGGTCTTTCATGACCCGGCTGACCATTTCACGTGACGCACCGACCATCTTGGCAAGGTCCTGCCGCGAAACTTTGTCGCGAATCACGGCATTGCCGTCAGCATCAACCACCGCGAATTCAAGCAAAGCCCTTGCCACACGGCCATAGACGTCCATCAGCGCGAGGGATTCAATTTTGCGGTCGGCATGGCGCAAGCGTTGCACCAGGCCCTTCATAACGGCGTAGGCCATAGACGAATTTTCAGGCAGACACCGGGCAAACTCCAGCCGACCCAAGACCAGCACATCGGTCGTCACTTCGGCGCGTACGGTTGCTGAGTGCGGCTCGTTGTCGATCAAGCTCATTTCGCCAATGTAGTCACCCGGCTGCATGGTGGCCAGAATGACTTCCCGGCCCCGCGTGTCAGTGGTCACGACGCGGGCGCGACCGGTCAGAATGATGGCTAGCGAGTCGGATTTTTTGCCTTGCTCAACAATCGACTCACCGCGTTTAAACCGAGACTTCACAACCGCCTGAGCCACCGATTCCGCCTGACTGGCGGTCAGCATGGAAAACAGCGGCACCCTGCGGATCAACTCGAGATTGGACACCATGGTGGACATCATTTACTCCTCAACCCTTCCGCTATTGGGACAAACTCAAATCCCTACAATGGAAGGTGACGTTTGATTTAAAAAGAGCTTTCCGGCTCAACGCTGCACGATACTGACTTTAACTGACTTCAGTCGCCAAGATTATTAAATTGTTACCCATGAAACACTCAAAAGTTCTTATCCTGGGCTCCGGCCCTGCCGGCTACACCGCTGCTGTTTATGCAGCTCGCGCCAACCTGAATCCAGTGTTAATTACCGGCATTGCACAAGGTGGCCAGCTCATGACCACCACGGATGTGGACAACTGGCCGGCCGATCCGCTGGGCGTGCAGGGCCCGGAGCTGATGCAGCGGTTTTTAGAGCACGCCGAGCGCTTTAAAACAGAGATTATTTTTGATCATGTTCATACGGTTGATTTTTCAAAACGTCCGTTCACGCTGACGGGTGACAGCGGTGTTTACACCTGTGACTCACTGATTATTTGCACGGGTGCATCCGCCAAGTATCTGGGTCT
>JANNYZ010000151.1:0-12248 GCA_031410335.1 Polaromonas sp.
CAAAAGCAACCGCCACAACCGGAGCCTCACGGTGATCGCCGCGCTGATTCGTTGGTCTATCGTCAACCGTTTTCTGGTGCTGCTGGCTAGCGCAATGATCGCGGCCTGGGGTGTTTGGTCAGTGCAAAAGACACCGCTGGACGCGCTGCCCGATTTGTCAGACGTACAAGTCATCATCCGCACCAGCTACCCCGGTCAGGCACCGCGCATTGTTGAAAACCAGGTGACCTACCCGCTCACCACCACCATGCTGTCGGTGCCAGGGGCCAAAACGGTTCGCGGCTACTCGTTTTTTGGTGACTCCTTTGTTTATATTTTGTTTGAAGACGGCACTGACCCGTACTGGGCACGTTCGCGGGTACTGGAATATTTGAACCAGGTCCAGTCACGCCTGCCCCCGTCGGCCAAGCCAGCTTTGGGGCCCGACGCCACAGGTGTGGGCTGGATCTACACCTACGCGCTGATTGACCGAAGCGGCAAGATGGACGCAGGCCAGTTGCGTGCGCTGCAAGACTGGTTTTTAAAGTACGAACTTAAAACCGTACCCAACGTTGCAGAGGTCGCTTCCGTAGGCGGCATGGTGCGCCAGTACCAGGTGGTGCTTGACCCCGACAAACTGGCGGCCTACAACATACCGCATACCCGTGTGATTGAGGCACTGCAAAAGGCCAACCAGGAAACAGGGGGGGCCGTGCTGGAGCTGGGCGAGGCTGAATACGTGGTGCGCGCCTCTGGCTATCTCAATGGCCTTGACGATTTTAAGAAAATCCCGCTCACCACCTCAGGCGCCGGCATATCGGTACGCCTTGGCGATGTGGCACGCATACAGCTTGGCCCCGAAATGCGGCGCGGCATTGGCGAGCTTGACGGGCAAGGCGAAGCAACGGGTGGCGTGATTGTGATGCGCTCCGGTAAAAACGCGCTGGAGACCATTGCTGCAGTCAAAGACAAGATCAAATCACTGCAAGGCAGCCTGCCGCCAGGCGTTGAGATTGTGCCCACCTATGACCGCTCCGGCCTGATTGAACGAGCCGTCAGCAATCTCACTTACAAGCTCATTGAGGAGTTCATCGTGGTGGCGCTGGTGTGCTTTGTGTTTTTGTTTCACATGCGCTCGGCACTGGTGGCTATTGTGTCGCTGCCGCTGGGTATTTTGGCTGCCTTCATCGTCATGCATTACCAGGGCGTCAATGCCAACGTGATGTCACTAGGCGGCATTGCGATTGCCATTGGCGCGATGGTCGATGCGGCAGTGGTGATGATTGAAAACGCACATAAACACGTTGAGCGCTGGCGGCATGCTCATCCGGGGGAAGACCTCAAGGGAGATGACCAGTGGCGCGTGATTGGCGACGCAGCGGCAGAAGTTGGGCCGGCGCTATTTTTTAGCTTGCTGATCATCACGTTGTCTTTCATACCCGTGTTCACGCTAGAGGCACAAGAGGGGCGACTGTTCTCGCCACTGGCCTTTACCAAGACCTACGCCATGGCGGCGGCTGCAGGCCTGTCCGTCACGCTGATTCCGGTATTGATGGGCTACCTGATTCGTGGTCGCATTCCGGATGAACAGAAAAATCCTTTGAACCGTATCCTCATCAAGGCTTACCAGCCCCTCCTGGATGCCGTGCTGCGCTGGCCGCGCGCCACGATCGCAGTTGCCATGCTGCTACTCGCTGCGACTGCCTGGCCCATGCTTCGTATCGGCGGTGAGTTCATGCCGCCGCTCGACGAAGGCGATTTACTCTTCATGCCCACGGCCCTGCCTGGCCTGTCTGCGGGCAAGGCCGCCGAGTTGCTTCAGCAAACCGACAGGCTGATTAAAACCCTGCCGGAAGTAGCTACCGTGCATGGCAAGGCAGGCCGCGCAGAAACAGCGACCGATCCGGCACCCATGGAAATGTTCGAAACCACCATTCAGTTCAAACCCAAAAGCCAATGGCGCGCAGGCATGACGCCCGACAAGTTGGTCGATGAGCTGGACAAAATTGTCAAGGTGCCGGGCTTGTCCAACATCTGGGTGCCGCCCATACGTAACCGTATCGACATGTTGGCTACAGGCATTAAAAGTCCGGTGGGCATCAAAGTCTCAGGCACCGACCTGGCAGAAATCGACCGCATCGCCAGCGAGATCGAACGCGCGGTGAAAAACGTACCAGGTGTCAGCAGCGCGTTGGCTGAGCGCTTGAGCGGCGGGCGCTACATCGACATCACCATTAACCGCGATGCAGCAGCGCGCTTTGGTTTGAACATCGCCGATGTGCAATCGGTGGTGGCTTCCGCCATAGGCGGCGAGAACGTCGGGGAAACAGTCGAAGGCCTGCAACGCTTCCCGATCAACGTGCGATACCCGCGTGAAAAGCGCGACTCCATCGAAAAATTAAAACGCCTGCCTTTCGTGACGGATCGCGGATTGCGCCCGGTTCTTGGCGACGTGGCCGATATACGCATCACCGACGGGCCACCAATGCTGCGCAGTGAAAACGCGCGCTTGTCGGGCTGGGTTTACGTCGATATTCGCGGGCGCGATCTTAAGTCTGCCGTGCTTGACATGCAGCGCGCCGTCGAGGCCAAAGTCAAGCTCAGTCCTGGCTACGCCGTGTCGTGGTCCGGGCAGTTTGAATACCTTGAACGCGCAACCACCAAGCTCAAAGTGGTGGTGCCCTTTACGCTGCTGATCATTTTTGTGCTGCTGTACCTGACGTTCAAGCGGGTTGACGAGGCGCTGCTGATCATGCTGGCCATGCCGTTCTCCCTGATAGGCGGCTTTTGGCTGCTGTATGCGCTGGGGCACAACCTGTCGATTGCCAGCGCGATCGGCTTTATTGCCCTGGCTGGCGTTACCGCAGAGTTTGGCGTGATCATGCTGCTTTATCTCAAGCAGGCCTGGGATGAGCGGCTGGCGCGTGGTGACAACAGTGCACCCAGCCTGCTGGACGCGATACGGGAGGGCGCGGTGCTGCGTGTGCGGCCGAAGGCCATGACGGTGGCTGTCATATTGGCGGGCCTGCTGCCTATCCTTTGGGGCAGTGGAACGGGCAGTGAAGTCATGCAGCGCATCGCCGCACCGATGGTGGGCGGCATGGTGACAGCACCGCTGCTGTCGATGTTTGTGATTCCGGCAGCTTACTGGTTGATGCGCCGTCGCAGCGGGGTATGACATCATTTGCTATTATATTTATAGCTGGTTGCACATGTATTCATTGGTCAAGACACACTTTTCTCGCCTGAAAAGTGAGCTTTTCGGATTCTGAAAGCGCCCCGAGCCGCCGGGGTTCGTGGTAAGGTTCTGCGCATGCCCAAAGCCATACGCTACACCCTGCTCTCCATCCGTGATCTGGCCATTTCGGTCGGCCCGTTTGTTTTTGTTGCCATCGCGTTGCTGGTGGTGGCTTACTGGTGGCTAGATCCCAACCCACCCAAGCGGGTCACGCTGGTCACGGGCCCGGCGCAAAGCGCTTATGAAGAGTTTGGCAAGCGTTATGCCAAAGCCCTGGCAATGGAGGGCATCACGGTCGTGACCGTGCCATCGCAAGGCTCGGCTGCCAACCTGCAATTGCTGCGTGAAGGCAAGGTAGACCTGGGCTTTGTGCAGGGCGGCACCAGTGACTACACCGATGCAGATCAAGAAACGCTGTCGTCTCTGGGCAGTCTGTTTGTCGAGCCGCTGTGGCTGTTCTACCGCGAAGATGCAGCGCGCAAAATTACCGCGACAGCCACCCTGACCAGCGTGACACAGCTGCAGGGCCTGAAAATCAACACCGGCACACCCGGCAGCGGGGTACCCAGCCTGATGAACAAGCTGCTGGAAAGCAACCGCATTGAAACGACAAGTTTGAAGATATCCGGCCTGGAGCAAACTCCTGCCACGATGGCGTTTTTGGCTGGCGAGATGGACGCGATTGTGTTTGCCTCCGCGCCTGAATCATTGATGGTGCAGATGTTGCTGCAGACCCCCGGCGTCAAGCTGATGAACTTCGCGCAGAGCGATGCCTATTCGCGCCGTTTTGCGTTTTTAAGCGCCACCCGTCTGCCGCGGGGCGTGGTGGACCTGGCGGGCAACATACCACCCGAAGATGTGCGGCTGGTTGCTCCCACGACAGCGCTGATTACCCGCAACACCACGCACCCTGCCCTGCTGCAACTGTTTGCACTGGCGGGGACCCAAATACAAGGTAGTGCGGGATGGTTCAAGCGGGCACGCGAATACCCGAACGTTGACAACAACGAGTTGCCGATTGCGAAAGAGGCTGAGCGCGCGATCAAAAGCGGTGCGCCGCTGCTGCAGCGCTACCTGCCTTTCTGGGTGGCCAACCTGATTGAGCGCATGTGGCTGGTGATGGGCATCATCATCGCGGTGCTGCTGCCGCTGTCGCGCATCATTCCGCCGCTGTACACCTTCAGGGTGCGCTCGCGCATCTTCAGGTGGTATGGACAGTTGCGTGATATTGAGGTACGGATGACCAGCGAAGACAGCAACACGTTACTCAAGGAGCTGGACGAGCTTGAACACAGCGCAGAGAAAGTGACAGTGCCGCTGTCTTACACCAACGAGCTTTACGCGCTGCGCAGCAACATTCACCTGGTGCGCAAAAAACTGCTGCGTACCGACACAGCCACGGGCTGAGAGCTCGCGTAGGACCTAAAACGGCTTGCGCCCTGTACGCCGTCAATTCTGACGCCGTCCACACAAACCTGATAGCCAGAAGAGTGGGGCTGTGACGTGGTTCGCATGCGCGAAATCTAGAGTAAAAGCGCGATGCTGTCTGTCGTCAAACTTGCAGCTTCCAGCCTTGGGATGTCCGGCGATAGACCGCTGCATCCGAGCCAGGCTGAGCACCCTTTGCACTGATCTGAAACAGGTGCAACCACTGGTTCTCGACCAATTGCCGCACCACCGCGTGCTTGGCCATGATGCCGTCAATCGCAGCTTGCGGGGCTTCAATGAAGACACTGAGGCGCAGCGGGGTATGCTGCCACTGCCTGCCGTCGTGAAGGGACTGCAGGGGCAGGCCAATACGCAAGTCACCGCCATTGCCTTCGAACACCCCCAGCCTGCCACCCACCACGTTGTGCAGCACCTTATTGCCGCTGCCGTATTTGACGTTGTCGACCACGCTGGCGTAGTACTGCATGTTGATCCAGTTCGTCACCACCATCGGTGCGGTCATGATGAGGGTCAGCACGCCCAAGTCGGGATCCTGGGTGTGGTCGTAGTCGTGCAGGAACGCGCGACCTGCCAGATTCAAGTGCTGGCTTCGCTTGCGAGGTGCGACGATGAAAGCCGCATTGTTGGCCAAGCCCCATTCTGGCCGAACCTGAGCCCAGTCGTTGGCTCTGGCTTTGATTGTTTTTTCAAGTTGCGCTGCGTCCTCTGACAAATGCGCCAATCCTAGCGTGGGTGCGCGTTCTGCACGGGCACGCTGGCCGGCCATCGCGAGCGTGGTTTTGAGTTCTTGCAAGTCGGCGGCGTGGCTGCCGGGCATCAAGTCGGTGTCGTACAGCGTCAACTCATCAGTGGTGGTGTTGTGCATGCCGCCTACAAACCAGGTGCTGTCGGGTATGTTGATATTTTTGGCCACCAACGCCGTTCGCACAGCCGCATCGTTGAGCAAAGCCGCCAAAGCCCGTGCATTCACTTCCCCGGTTTGCCCACCACACGCGCCGCAGTCCAGCCCCGCGGCGTGCGGGTTGTTGGCCGTCTGGCTGCCGTGGCCTGCCAGCATCACGATGCGGGCAAAGTCTTTGGTCACGCCGATGGCACCCAAAACGCCAGCGGCCATGTCTGCGCGGGATTGCAGCTCAGCTTGCGCGCTCGCCCCCGGCAGGTTTTGTAGCCGTGGCCGGGTTGCCTTGACTTCATCATTTGTCAAGCCCGTTTGCTCTACCGTGAGCGGCGTGGCGTAGTTGGGCAACGTGTTTTTCAGCAGCTTGCCTGCGTACAACATCCCGCAGGTCTCCACAAAGCTAAAACCGCTGCTGGCCGTGCTGCGAAAGCTCTGCCAGGTACTGCGCCATGTCAGGCTCTGTTTGCGGCGTTGTGCAATGGCTTGACCTAACGACATCGAATCACACTCGTCAGTGACACATCGACTGGACGCCAGCAAGCCGGGTAACTGCGGCCGCGTCATGGCTGTACCCGTGGGTGAGTACGAAATAAACAAGCCGAAAAAGCCTGCAAAGCCGCGTGTATGGATGGTGGAACTGCTAGCCTCCAGCGCGCGTCGAAAAACTTCCGAGCGAACGTCGATGCAAAAAATAGCTTGAACGGTAGGTAGCTCGCCAGGCTTGGAAACCTGCGGCGTGGGCGCGCTCATCAACCCCCGGCAGAGCGGCTGCTGGTAAGCCAGCTCCAGGGCATCCTGGAGTAACCAATCATGCCTGTTTTGAGCGTCAAATTCGGATTTAGGCAAATGATTACGTGCGCGAGCAGCTCCCCATTTCATAGCAGTTTGCCTATCCCTGGGGTCTTGCAGAAGCAGCCACTCCCAAGCCAGCCGAATCGCCAGCAACTCAACAATGTCGTCGTCATCCGCCTTGCCTGGCACCGTGCCCAGGCGCGCCTGCCATCGCTCGTAGGCGCACCACGAGGCCCAGCCATTGATGCTCATCAGCAATGCGGTGTAGTAGCCAGTGCATTGCTCTGGCCCCTTATCGACGTTCAGGCCCAATGCCTGTGTAGCCACAGCAATCAGCACCCGCGGGTCGTGCGGCAAGCTGGCTGCCTTACGGCCAAGGCCTGTGTAACCCATCAGCAGGGCCGTGCTGTGGTCATGGGACAGTTGCCGGGCCCAGCTGGCGTATAGACCTACGCGCTCAGGGTTCCACGCGGCCTGGCTGACGTCAAAGTAAGCCGCGCAATGCTGACTGATCTGGTGCGTGACGAAGTCAACCCAAGCGACGGCGTGGCTCAAATCGCGCTGGCTGTCAGCCCAAGTGGTGACCAGCAGTTGCCTGGAAGTGTCCTTGTCTTGCAGGGTCAAGCTGTTGATCAGCTCATCGACTTTGCTATCTGCTTGCGCGGCATCCATCGCACTTTGCAAATGTGCCTGCGTCAACAGCCCAGCTCGCCACTGCTCTTTGTAATAGGAACGCGGCATCACCATCGACGTGCCAGACAGTTTGCTCAAGTGCTTGGCGGCTTGCGAGATGGGCTGGTCCACAAAGCCCCAGTACGGATTGACAGCAATGAACTGGTCGAGCGGCCAAGTGGGCGCAATGCGCTGGCAGGCCTGCTTGACGCAGGGTTCAAGCAGCTCAAAATCAGGCGCCAGTGCCGCGGTTTTTTCAACAATGGCGTTCATGTTGAAACTCCTGTTTTGCCAATCGCTGAGGCCGTTGATAGTCTGGCAGGCCAGATGCGAAAGGTGGTTCGGGTGAACCATTCGTCCAGATAAAGTCCGGCGTAAAACCAGGGATACAAACGACTGGCCACAGCGCCGTGTGGCCGCGCACGGATCAGGCACTGCATCACAAATAGCAACGCAAAACAGGCCATCACCCAGACCAGATTGAAGATATTTCCATGGCCAGATTCAGGCATATTCAAAAACCAGCCAAACACATGGTGTAGTCCAAAATACGCAAAGGCCACACCAAAAGCGCCCAGCAACACGCCCAGCGGCCACAACCCGCCGAGCTTCAGGGCTTGTGCCGTCACCAGTGGCGCAATCGCCAATGACACGATGGCAGCCAGCACCCAAAGTGGCGTCAACTTGTCAGGTGCCACACCCCACACCATGCCCGCCGCCGCCACCATGACCAGACCACCAGCAGCACCCATCACCAGCATCGTCAAGCTGGCGTCGGCTTGCGGTGCTGTCATGGCTTTGAGCCGCGCCTGCTCAACCGCACCACCCGCGGCTAAAAAAGCGTGTGCTTTGTACAGCGAGTGCGCCACCAGGTGCAGCAGCGCGAGGTCATAGGCCTGCAGTCCGCATTGCATCAACATAAACCCCATTTGCGCGCAGGTCGACCAAGCCAGCATCACCTTCACACTGATGCGGGTCATCATCACCAGAGCCGCGAGCGTCGCTGTCAGACTGCCCACCACCACCAGCAAGGTTTGCGCACCATTCACCTCACTGAGCAGCGGGCTTAGGCGAATCATCAGGAAGCCGCCCAGATTAACAATGCCTGCGTGCAGCAAAGCCGACACGGGGGTGGGCGCTTCCATGACCTGAATCAACCAGCCGTGAACCGGAAGCTGCGCGCATTTGAGCAATGCGCTGATGACGATCAAAAACACGGCGGCTTTCAGCGCTGTTGGGTAAGCAGACAGCGCTTGCGCCTTGGCAATCACCTCGGTTATCTCGAGGCTACCCAACGTGATGGCAATCAGTGCCACACCTGAAAACAAACACAGGTCGCCCAGCCTGCTGGCCAAAAATTTTTTGTGCGCAGCAATCACCGCTGCTGGCCTGCTTGAGAAAAATGTCAACAACTGATGCAACGCCAGGCTGGTGGCCAACCATGCCAACGCGAGCACCGCCAGGTTGTTGGTGATCACCACCACACCGACCGCCGCCAGCGTCGCCATCAGCCAACGGGTATAAAGCGCTTGACCCACATCACCGTCCAGATAGTTTTGGGAATAACGGGTAATGACCCAGCCAATAAACGTGACCAAGAGCAAAACAATACAGCTCAGCGCATCCGCACGCAGGCTATGGATGATCAAAGGCCCGCCGAGCGCCAGCAACGCCAGAGAAGCACTCGCAAAACCAAGCGCCAAAGCAGTGCAGGACCGTGCCACACGCCAACTGGCTAGTACTGCGGCGAAGGCACACAACAGGGGAATGGCCAGCAGTAATGCCCCTCTTAAGGGTTGCAAATAGTCGAATGAAACCAGCACGACGCGTTCCTTTTTTGTTTAGTGACGTGACTATGCCGATTTAATATAATTCTGTAAATTACATATTAGTTCAGATATTGTTCTTATAAATAGATTAATTGCTTTTTATGGCGCGTTTGAATTACCACCATCTTTATTATTTCTGGGCTGTCGCCAAAGAAGGTAATCTGACCCGCGCCGCTACACAAATGCACGTGTCGCAGTCGGCGCTGTCCACCCAAATCAAGCAGCTTGAAGACCAGCTAGGTCAAGCACTGTTCACGCGTGAGGGCCGGGTGCTGCAACTGACGGAAGCCGGACGCGTCGCGCTGACTTATGCCGAAACTATTTTTGAAACTGGCAACGAGCTGACCGCACTGCTTCGTGATGGCCAAAGGCTCGCCCGACAAGTGCTTCGCATTGGTGGGGTGGCCACACTGTCCAGAAATTTTCAGGAGAACTTTGTCAAGCCGCTGCTCAAGCGCGCTGACGTTGAACTGGTGCTGCAGTCAGGCGGACTGGACGAGCTGCTTACCCGTCTGGCGGTGCACAACCTGGACGTGGTGCTGAGCAACCGAAAGGTCAACGCCGACAGCCAGCACCCTTGGCGCTGCAGGCGCATTGCGCGTCAGCCGGTCAGCCTGGTGGGCAAGCCACGTGCCAAGGGCAAAGCGTTTCGCTTCCCGGAAGAACTGGCCGAACAGCCACTATTGCTACCGGGCCGGGACAGTGACATTCGTGCGGGGTTTGACGTGCTGTGCGAGCAACTTGGTTTGCGCTACCAGGTACTGGCCGAGGTCGACGACATGGCCATGCTGCGGCTGCTGGCGCGCGACTCCGGCAACGTGGCGCTGCTGCCGACCGTGGTGGTGCAAGACGAATTAAAGAGCGGCAAGCTGCAAGAGTATTGCGTGGTGCCGCAACTCTATGAAAATTTTTATGCGATCACGGTGCAGCGGCACTATGAGCCGCCGCTGCTAAAAACCCTGTTGAGGCGGTCAGAAGCAGAGGTACTGGGAGCGGAATAAGTGTCTAGAGCCCCAGAGACTTCCAACCAGCATGCCCCAGCTTTTCAAGCGTGGCAATGTTCACTTCAAAAATCGCATCGGCTTGCGGAAAGGCCTCAACCGCACGCTCAACACTGTCCTCGCGCAGCAAATGCAATATGGCAAACGGCGCACGGTTGGTGTGGTTGCTGATGTCATCCGGCTCGGTGCCATCAAACTGAAACTGTGGGTGAAAGCTGGCCAGTTGAATCACGCCTTCCAGCCCATGCTCATCAACGACACCTTCAGCCACTTCCAGGAAATCATTGAAGTCCAGAAAGTCTTCAAACAGCGTGGGGTGGATCAGCAGCGTGGTGTCAATCTCACTGGCTGGCGTGGCTTCCAGCAAGTCCAATTCACGGTCCAGTTCTTCCAGCAAGTCGTCCGCATGGCGCGCCTTGCTGACGACAAGCCGCACCTGGTTTTTTACGTAGACGGCTTTGGCGAACGGGCAGAGGTTCAGGCCGATCACAGCAGCCTCCAGCCAGTGCTTCGTTTTTTCAAGGACTTGCTCATCGGTCACAGACGTTCCCCATTCAAACAGGGGCCACGGATCTGGCTTTGCCAGTCCGTAGGCGCAGCGGCCCCCTCGGGGGGCAGGGAATTACACGAAGTGAACGACCGTGGAGGCACTATTTGAGCGCTTTGTAACGCATGCGTTTTGGTTTTGCGCCCTCTTCACCGAGGCGTTTTTTCTTGTCGGCTTCGTACTCTTGGTAGTTGCCGTCAAAAAACGTCCATTGGCTGTCACCCTCAGCCGCGAGAATATGCGTAGCGATGCGGTCCAAAAACCAGCGGTCGTGGCTGATGACCATCACCGAGCCTGCAAACTCCAGCAGCGCATCTTCAAGAGCGCGCAGGGTTTCAACGTCCAGGTCATTTGATGGCTCGTCAAGCATCAACACGTTGCCGCCAGCAATCAGTGTTTTGGCCAGGTGCAAGCGCCCGCGTTCACCACCCGACAGCGTGCCGACACGCTTTTGCTGGTCACCACCGTTGAAGTTAAAGCGGCCTGCATAGGCACGGCTTGGCATCTGAAATTTGCCGACGTTCAAAATATCGAGGCCGCCCGAGATGTCTTCCCACACGGTTTTTTCGTTGGCCAAATCATCGCGGTTCTGGTCAACGAAGGCCATGCGCACCGTGGAGCCCTTGATGACTTCGCCGCTGTCTGGCAGCTCTTTGCCTGCTATCAATTTAAAGAGTGTTGACTTGCCTGCGCCGTTCGGACCAATGATGCCGACAATCGCGCCCGCTGGCACGGTAAAGCTCAAATCGTCAATCAGCACCCGGTCGCCAAACGATTTGGTGACATTTTTAAACTCAATGACTTGGGCGCCGAGGCGCTCGGCCACGGGGATGAAAATCTCGTTCGTCTCCACGCGCTTTTGGTATTCAAAATCGCTGAGTTCCTCAAACCGCGCCAAGCGTGACTTGCTCTTGGCCTGGCGTGCTTTCGGGTTTTGGCGCGACCATTCCAGCTCTTTCTTCAGGGCCTTGGCACGGGCTTCTTCACCTTTCTGCTCTTGCGCCAGGCGCTCGCCCTTTTGGTCCAGCCAGCTGCTGTAGTTACCCTTCCACGGAATGCCGTGACCACGGTCAAGTTCCAGAATCCACTCGGCTGCGTTGTCCAGGAAGTAACGGTCGTGGGTGATAGCCACCACGGTGCCGCTAAAGCGCTGTAAAAACTGCTCGAGCCAATCCACCGATTCAGCGTCCAGGTGGTTGGTCGGCTCGTCCAGCAGCAGCATATCGGGCTTGCTCAGGAGCAGGCGGCACAGCGCCACGCGGCGCTTTTCACCACCTGACAGCAGGCCGATTTTGGCGTCCCATGGTGGCAGGCGCAAGGCGTCCGCGGCGATTTCCAGCTGATGCTCAGAGTCTGTACCTGCCGTTGCAATGATGGCTTCAAGACGTGCTTGTTCAGCGGCCAGCGCGTCAAAGTCTGCATCTTCTTCAGCGTACGCGGCATACACAGCTTCAAGTTGCGCCTTAGCGGCAAACACCGCGCCCATGCCGTCTTCAACGCTCTCGCGCACGGTGTGCTCGTCGTTCAGTTTAGGCTCTTGCGGCAAGTAGCCTATGTTCAGCCCCGGCATCGGAGTGGCTTCGCCTTCGATTTCCTTGTCAATGCCGGCCATGATTTTAAGAAGCGTCGACTTGCCAGAGCCGTTCAAACCCAGCATGCCGATCTTGGCGCCGGGGAAGAAGCTGAGCGACACATCTTTCAAAATGTGGCGTTTGGGCGGCACAATTTTGCCGACCTTGTTCATGGTAAATACGTACTGAGCCATTTGGAGTCGTCTTTAGAAGTGTAAAAAAGCGGAGCTTGGGCGGCAGGTGTTTTACCGCCCGGTTTTGCTCACAACCCT
>JANNYZ010000152.1:0-14354 GCA_031410335.1 Polaromonas sp.
CTTCGTGCGGAGAATGAATGCCGCCACCCGAACGGGTGCTGCTGCCATTACCACCACCACCGCCAGAACCACCACCGCCAGAACCACCACCGCCAGAACCACTTCCGCGGGACCCACCACCGCCGGACCCACCACCGCCGGATCCACCACTGCCAGATCCACCACCGCCAGATCCACCACTGCCAGATCCACCACTGCCAGATCCACCACTGCCGGAACCACCACTGCCAGATCCACCACTGCCGGAACCACCACTGCCAGATCCACCACTGCCGGAACCACCACTGCCGGAACCACTACCACCACCACCACTTCCGTAGCTGCCACCACCGTAACCGTCGCCGGCAAAAGATGACTGTCCCTGGTAGTCGTCCAGCTGCGAACCTGCAGTGGTGTTGGTCGCTGCAGATTTTTTGGCCGCAGGCGTTTTGAGGATACCTGAGGGTGTCCGCTTGACCAGTGGCCGCAAGTCAATGTCAGCCATCACACCGCGTTCCACCAAAAATTCATTGGCCTTGTGGTAAGCCTCCAGCAGGTGCTCGGCCAGGCGAGTCTGCATCACATCCTGCACAGCCAGCCAGGTGTCCCTTGAAAGGCCAGCGTTTGTCCACTGCTCCACCATCAAACGGGATAACACCTCTGGACGAAGGATATCCCCGGGCTCCAGTTCGCTGATCTTGTCGAGGTTTTGCACCCGCAGGCGCAGGTCGTTCAGTTCCCAGGTCGCGACATCCAGCAGGCGAAGTGCCAGACGCGAAGCCAGGATTTTGTTTTCCATGACTTCGTTGTCCATCAACTGGAAATCACCACTTTCCAGTTCTGCATTGGACGTCATCGACTGGCGGGCTTGACCTGTGGCCAAGCGCCACGCTTTGTTGGTTCCGTTGGTCCAGGCTTTGCCGGAAGCCTGAAAAGCAACCCATGCGTCACGCCTGTCTTGCGTCACTGGCGCGCTCGCAGCCTGGTCCATCAAAACCACAAGCTTGTCCAGAATCGCCATGGCGATTTCAGGCAGAACCTGGGCGGCATGGGTCGTGAAAATATCACGCGCCTGCGTTGCCAGGGAACTTTGCTTGTTGTTCGATGTGGCCACGATCTTTTTAACGGTCAGACTGGCAGGCCTACACCGTAGCGCCTGCGTTGGGGTCGTTGGGGTCTTCGTCTTTTTTAGCGGTGACCTTGACCAGATCTTCGCGCTTGATACCCAGCCACATGGCTATCGCTGCGGCCACAAAAACAGAGGAGTAAATGCCAAACAAAATGCCGATCGTCAGCGCCAGCGCAAAGTAAAACAGCGTAGGACCGCCAAACAGCAGCATCGACAGCACCATCACTTCAGTCGAACCGTGGGTAATGATGGTGCGGCTGATGGTGGAGGTGATGGCGTTGTCAATGATCTCGACAGTGCTCATCTTTCGATAGCGCCGGAAGTTCTCGCGAATCCGGTCAAAAATCACCACCGACTCGTTGACCGAATAGCCCAACACGGCCAGCACCGCCGCCAGCACTGACAGCGAAAACTCCCACTGAAAGAATGCAAAAAATCCAAGGATGATGATCACGTCGTGGAGGTTGGCGATGATGGCCGCCACAGCGTACTTCCATTCAAAGCGAAACGCCAGGTAAATCATGATGCCAACAACCACCATGCCCAGTGCCTTGAGGCCGTCCTGGGCCAGCTCTTCTCCAACTGACGGGCCTACAAATTCAGTACGGCGCAGCTGGACAGTGGCATCCTGCGCCTTCAGCGACGCCATGACCTTGTCGCTTTGCTGGGCAGTGCTGACCCCTTTTTGCGCTGGCAAACGGATCATCACGTCACGTGAATTACCAAAGTTTTGCACTTGCACATCGGTAAACCCCAGCGACGAAACGCTGGTACGGATTTTTTCAATTTCTGCCGGCTGCGTGTAGCTGACTTCCATCACCGTGCCGCCGGTAAATTCAACCGACAGATGCAGGCCGCGTGAGAACAGAAAGAACACCGCCAGCGCAAACGTGATGAACGAAATGGCGTTGAAAATCACCGCATGCCGCATGAACGGAATGTCTTTTTTGATTTTGAAAAATTCCATGGTGGCTCTCGTATGTTTGTTGTTATGCCGTCAATTTGCCAGTGTCCGCGGCAGTGTCTGCACGCCACACGGTGCCAATCGATACCGATTTGAGTTTCTTTTGGCGGCCATAGACAAAGTTGACCAGGCCGCGCGAGAAAAACACTGCCGAAAACATGCTGGTCAAAATGCCAATACAGTGCACCACAGCAAATCCGCGTACCGGCCCTGAGCCAAAGGCCAGCAGTGCAAAACCTGCAATCAGCGTGGTGATGTTGGAGTCCAGAATCGTTGCCCAGGCGCGCTCGTACCCGGTGTGGATGGCCGCTTGCGGCGAGGTGCCATTGCGCAGCTCTTCCCTGATGCGCTCATTGATCAACACGTTCGAGTCAATCGCCATACCCAGCGCCAGTGCCATAGCGGCCATGCCGGGCAGCGTCAGGGTGGCCTGCAGCATTGACAAAATGGCAATCAGCAGCAGCAGGTTGACAGCCAGCGCGACGCCAGAAATCACGCCAAACAGCATGTAATAACCGGCCATGAACAGCACGATCACAGCAAAGCCGTAAGTCACGCTTTGAAAACCCTTGGCAATGTTCTCGGCACCCAGCGTCGGGCCAATCGTGCGTTCTTCAATGATTTCCATGGGCGCCGCCAGTGAGCCAGCCCGCAGCAGCAGCGCCAGGTCGTTGGCCTCGGACACGCTCATTGAGCCCGAAATCTGGAAGCGGTTGCCCAACTCGCCCTGAATCACCGGTGCAGTCAGCACCTCGCCCTTGCCCTTTTCAAACAACAGGATGGCCATGCGTTTTTTCAAATTCTCGCGACTGGTATCCCGCATGATGCGGCCACCTTTGGCGTCAACAGTCAAATCGACTTTCGGCTGCTGGCTTTGGGAGTCAAAGCCGGGTTGCGCGTCGGTCAGGCTTTCACCGGTAATGATGACCTGCTTTTTCACAATCACCGGGCGGCCGTCACGCTCCAGAAAGCGCTCAGACCCAAACGGCACAGAACCGGTATTGGTTTCAGCGGCCCGGCCTTCGGCGCTGTCGTCAACCAGCCGCATTTCGAGCGTGGCCGTGCGACCCAGAATGTCCTTGGCTTTGGCAGTGTCCTGTACGCCGGGCAATTGCACCACGATGCGGTCAATACCCTGCTGAGCGATCACCGGCTCGGCGACGCCCAGTTCGTTGATGCGGTTGTGCAGCGTGACCATGTTCTGCTTGAGGGCCTGGTCCTGAATGCGGCGTGCCGCCTCGGGCTTGATGCTGGCAGTGAGCTTGTAATCGGTGCCGTCGGGTGCGTCGGTGCTTTGCAGATCCGGAAACTGGTCCTGGATCAGGTTTTTGGCGGCGGTCAGGGTCTGGCTGTCCCTGAAGCGCACTTCAATGGTTTGCGCATTGCGGGTGATGCCTGAGTGGCGAATGTTTTTCTCTCGCATCAGCAGACGCAGGTCACCGGACAGGGACTCCGCTTTTTTGGTCAGTGCAGCCTGCATGTCCACCTGCAACATGAAGTGCACGCCGCCGCGCAGGTCAAGCCCCAGGTACATGGGTGCTGCATGCAGTGCAGTCAGCCAGGCGGGGGAGCGTGACAAAAGATTGAGCGCCACGATATACACCGAATCACCCGTTGCCGGGTTCAACGCCTTCTGAATCACGTCTTTGGCTTTGAGCTGGGTGTCGGTGTCGCCAAAACGCGCCTTGACCGAGTTGCCATCCAGTGCAATGGCGTCAGGCTTGACACCAGCGCCCTTGAGCGCCTCCTCAACCCGGGCCACTGTTGTGCTGTCGACCTTGATGGCTGATTTGCTGCTGGACACCTGCACTGCGGGTGCCTCTCCAAACAGGTTGGGCAGCGTGTAAACAATGGCCACCAACAGGGCCACCAGCAAGATGGCGTACTTCCAGGCCGGGTAACGATTCATGAAGGGAATTCCGTTGTTTGAACGAGACTATCAGGACGAGATTATTTGGATGTGTTGATGGCGCCTTTTGGCAGCACCTGAACAATGGCGCTACGCTGCAACTGCACTTCAACGCCAGCAGCAAGCTCAAGCGTCAAATAGGTGTCACCCAGCTTGGTCACCTTGCCGAGCAGGCCGCCTGCCGTGGCGACTTCGTCACCTTTGGCCAGCGCGTCAATCATGGCGCGGTGCTCTTTTTGTTTTTTCATTTGCGGGCGAATCATGACGAAGTACAGCACCACAAACATCAACACCAGAGGCAGCATGCCTGTGAGCGAGGACAACATGTCACCACCGCTGGCAGCGGCAGGTGCGGTTTGGGCAAAGGCAGAAGAAATAAACACAGGCAGTCTCCACAACTGTTATGAGCCAAAGGGCAAAAAAAACGCCAGAACAATGCCTGGCCGCAAGGCCGCATTGTATGCGGGCGGGCATGCTGTACGAGCCAAAAGCATTAAGCGCCCGGGTGTTTCAAAATGTAACGATGACGTGTTTTGCCCGGCTCGTCAAGTCAATGCAAAGTGGCTCAACACAGCGCGACCTGCAGTTCGTCCGCTTGCAAAACAGGCAGTCAGCAAATA
Source organism: Polaromonas sp. (assembly GCA_031410335.1). Classification (GTDB taxonomy): domain Bacteria; phylum Pseudomonadota; class Gammaproteobacteria; order Burkholderiales; family Burkholderiaceae_C; genus Polaromonas. Next base: position 4,602 of record JANNYZ010000152.1, read on the forward strand.
GCCCCCTGTAGGCGCTTCCCAATCGAGCATCTCACCCGCACAGAACAGGGGCGCTTTGCCCTGCTGGTTGGGACTTTGTTCCGCTTTGAGTTGCAAGCGCGCATCAAGCGCATCAAAGCGCACACCACCGGCACTGCTGATGGCTTCGTCCAGGGGGCGCACGCCTACCAACTTGACGGGCAGCGACTTGATGGCAGCGGCCAGTTGCGCAGGGTCGTTCAGGGCATCCTTGGTCAGCAGCTCGTGCAATACGCCTGCCTTGATGCCGTCCAGCTTCAGTCGGCTTTTGAGGTGGCTGGACAGTGACCGCGATCCGCGCGGATGAAGCACTTCTTTGAGCACCTGCTCTGCCGTCAGGTCTGGCCGCAGGTCAAGCCGGAAAGTGGCACTGCCGCAGCGGGCGATCTCGTCCCTCAGCAGCGCCGACGCGGCATAAATGAGGCTACCTTCAACACCTGTGGCAGTGGCCACAAACTCGCCTTTTCGACTGAAGGCGTGTCCCAACGAATCCGTGAACGAAATAGCGACCGATTTGAAAGGCTGGCCTGCAAATTTGTCTGCAAAGTGCGGCGTCCAGCGGTTGACATCAAATCCGCAGTTTGACGGCACCAACGGCGCAACGTCCACGCCGCGCGCGGCCAGCAACGGCACCCAGGCACCATCAGACCCGAGCCGCGCCCAGCTGCCGCCGCCCAGCGCCAGCACCACAGCGTCAACCTGAATGTCAGTTTGCCCGCTGGGCATCTCAAACCGCAAGGCATCAGACTCAGACCAGCCCACCCAGCGGTGTCGCATACAAAAACGCACGCCCGAGCCGCGCAGCCGATGCAGCCAGGCGCGCAGCAGCGGCGCGGCCTTCATGTCAACCGGAAACACGCGGCCCGAGCTGCCCACAAACGTGGGAACGCCCAAGCCTTGAGTCCAGTCGCGCAGTTGCTGCGCGCCGAAGCTAGCCAGCATCGGCTCCAGCCGGGTACTGGCCTGACCGTAACGGCCGACGAAGGGTTCGAAGCTTTCAGAGTGCGTGAGGTTTAGCCCGCCCTTGCCTGCCAGCAAAAACTTGCGCCCCACCGACGGCATCGCGTCATATACCGTCACTTGAACAGCGCTACCTGCGCCAGCCAGCACCTCGGCAGCCATCAGGCCAGCCGGGCCGCCACCAATGACAGCGACGCGGACGGGTTGGGGAGTCACAGGGAGATTCAAAAAAGACTTTCGTTTGCTATATATTCAGGAGCTGCTTGCGCATGTATCCATTGGTCTGGAGGCACATTTGAATGCTAAAAAGGCCTGAAAACTGCCCTGAGACAGTGTTCAAGCCTTGTGTGGTGCACTGATTATCTCAGGCCGCCTACAAGAAGCCGCCTACATCGGCGGTGCAAAGCCATTACGGCCTACCAGCACACGGAGGGCCGTGGGTTTGCCGTCCCGCTCCTGAGCCGTGATCACCACCTTGGCGCCGGTCACGAGCAAGGTCGCTTCGTCCTGTTTGCCTGGTCTAAAGCTGACCACTGGGGCACTTGGCGGAACAATCACCACTTTTTCGCCGTCCTTGTACTTTAGAGTCATCTTTTGGCCGCCGGGCACTGTGCTGGGTGCAGCGGCCAGATCGGCCACCGTAGCATTGGTCATCGTGCTGTCCGGGCGCAAGTCGTAGACACGGTGGCCTTCTCCTGTACCACGCGAAGCTTCGGGAAACACCAGCACTTCAATCGCCAGTTGGCTACCGTCCGACTGCGGCATGGCCGCAGTGCCAATGTAGCTGCCAGGCTTGATGTCGCTCAAGGCAATCGGATAAACCTCGGACACATCCATGGCGGCCGGGCGCACCAGGGTGATGACTTCACCGCTGCGCTCTTTGACGGTCATACTCGTGGCGTCGATTTTTTCGATCGTAGCGCGCAGGCGAACTGTGGGCGCTGCGGGGGCGGGAGTCTGGGCCAGCAGGCTGGCGCTGGTGGCCAGAAGGGCTATCAGCGCCAGGGATGGAGCAATGCGTTTGAACATGTGGATTCCTGTCGTTATAAAAGTGTTGGAAATTTGCCAAGGTCGAGTTTTGCAGAAATCGGCAAACTTCGCTTGGAGCGCCTGATCTGCGCCTCAATCGACCATCACAAGCTGGCCATCGCCAGTCAGGAAAGCCGCTTTGACGGTCTGGCCCGGGTAGATGGCCTGGACGGCGGCGATGTAGGTTTTCATCTTTGTCACCAGGTCCACTTGCCGCTGTGGGGTGATGGCTGACTTGTAGTCGAGCACCCACCATTCACCGTTTTTTCCCGCACGGCCGTCGTCCCGTCGCTGCACCAGCCGGTCCAGCCTGAACGTCTCACCTTGATGCGTCAGTTCGACTTCATTGCCCTGCCACTGCACCACCGATGTGTCCCATGCCCAGGCAGCCTCGCCCTGACGGATGCGGCGCGCCATCGCCTGGGCCTGGCTGGCCTGATCGGTGCTCAGGCCAAATTCACGCGCGACCCGGCCCACCGCCGGGTTTGACAGATCATTGAATTCCAGCAGGCGGTGCATGGCTTTACCGATGCGGGCCGTCGCGAAATCAGGCTCAACCATGGTTTGTGACGCGGAGCTGCTGCCAGTCACAAATTCGGGCAATTCAGGCAAGGTAAAGCGGCCTGACTCCAACTGTTCAGTAGCCACGGCTTGCGCAGGCGAGGTCTCAAAGTCTGCCAAACTGTTTAGCCGCTGCCACCAGCTGCTTGGGGCTTCGCGGTACGGCTCGATCGACGACACGACCAGCGTGTTTTTGGCGCGGGTCATGGCCACGTACAGGGCGTTCAGCTCTTCGCGCCGTCTGGCGGCTTGCTCAGCCGCCAATGTTTCTGCAGCGCAAGCCGGCGGCGTGCTTTCGCTGATCAAAAACACAAACTTCTGGGGGGCCAGCGCCTGGCCTGGCCAGTCGACCAGCACGCTCATGCTCTCAGCGTTACGGGGAGCGGTGTCAGTGTCCAGCAGCAGAACGACCTCGGCTTCGAGGCCCTTGGCCCCGTGGATCGTCAGCAAGCGCACGGCGTCCGGATTAACAGTAGCCGGTGCCTGCAGCCCACCCGCCTTCAGGGCACGGACAAAGGCATAAGGCGTGGCGTAGCGACCGCCATCGACCTGCAAGGCGGCTGCCAGCAGTGCCCGCAAATTGGACAACACCGCCCCACGGCTGACAGCCGGGGCTGCAGCGGCAAAGCGGGCCAGCACATCGCCACTGTCGTAAATCGCCTGAAGCGCGTCATGTGGCGGCAAGGCGTCCAAAAGTGCTTTGTAGCGGGTCAAAGTTGGCCCCAGGCCAATCAATTCATGCGCAAGCAGCTCCTGATTTTGTAGCACTTCGAACCATGATACTTTTGAATCAGCTTTGGCCAAAACGATTTGTACCAGCGCATCGTCTGACAGATTGAACAACGGTGAACGCATCGCCCGCGCCAGCGACAAGTCATGCTGGGGCGACACCAGCACGTCAAGCAGCGCCACGATGTCAAGCACTTCGCAGCAGTCAATCAGCTCGGTTTTTTCACCAATTTGCGCGGGAATATGCAGGGCGCGCAGCTCATCTTGCAGGGGCAGCAGGCTGGCGCGTTTGCGGCTGAGCGCCATCACATCAGCGGGACGGATGCCGTTAGCAATCTGGCTGGCAATCCAGCTTGCCGCTCGTCTGGCTTCCAAGGTTCTGAGGGTTTCTTCGGGCAACTCGCGCGGTGTGGTCAGACTGTCGCGCCATTCCAGAGTCCCAGGTGTCTGGCTTTTTTCAGCACGCGGGATGGACGGCAAGCGCAGCACCCTGCCCTCGTCATGCGATGCACTGGTATGCGTCCGAAAACCCTCATAACCATCGCTGACGGCTGCGTGGCCCATCACTGCGTTGACAGCACCAACCACCGCCTGGCTGCTGCGCCGGGTGTGGTCGCAGGCCAGCAGGTCACCGCCCAGCGCGTCACGCACGAAAGCCTGGGCTGCGATAAACACCTGGGGCTCGGCCCGGCGAAAGCGGTAAATGCTCTGCTTGGGGTCTCCCACGATAAACACACTGGGTGCCCTGCCCCCCGCACCCGCATAGCCACTGAGCCAGCTCGACAGCGCCTGCCATTGCAACGGGTTGGTGTCCTGAAATTCGTCAATCATCAAGTGCCGGATACGCGCGTCCAGCCGCTCCTGCACCCAGCCCGACAACACCGCGTCCCCAAGCATCACTTGTGCGGCGCGTTCGACGTCGTTCATGTCCACCCAACCGTGCTCGCGCTTGAGCGCCGCAAACTCGGCCAGCAACAGACGCGACAAGCGCGCCATGCGCTGCTGGTAGTCCCAGGCTTCATGCTGGGCTACAGCGCCGCACATGAGCTGCAATTCGGGCTCTGCTTGCCTAGCGGCATCAAACTTGAGGAGGTGATTCGTCAGTCGGTTGTCATCTGCTACAAAAAATGCCCTTCGCAGCAAGGCCAGGCGCTCTGTCAGCACGGGGTTGTCAAAAGCTTCCACCACAAGTTGCGCAGCTTTTTGTGGTGTTTTGTTTTTCTCTGCGGCCAGAGTTTTAGCCCGCTGCAGCCAACGCTGGCGGCACGAGTCGCTGGCCAACGCGTCTTCCGGTCGGTCATAAGACGATAAATCGCCAAAAACCACGGAAAAGTGTTTGACCGAGATGTCAACTACACCTACGCAGTCAGCCAGTAAAAACTCGGTGCGTTTGTCCAGCGCACCCTGCAGCGCCTTGTCGGCCTGGAAACGGCCATGCGCCAGCACCACGGTTTCAAAGTCGGCCTTCAGTTCGGGCTGCGTCAAAAGGGCGGCATAAAACCGCCGCCAGACCAGCGCCTTGGCCGGGCTGTCGTCTTCGAGCAGCTCGTAGGTAGCTGGCAGGCCAATCTGCTGCAGGACGGCCACGGGCGCGCTGCGAAGCAAGGCGGCAAACCAGCTGTGGAAGGTTCTGATCTGCACCGGACGGCCATGGGCCAATACCTGCCGATATAGATTTGATAGCTGCTCGCGCACGGATTCATTGGTTCGCAGGCTATTTTGATGCGCGAAATCGGTGGTAATGCCGCGAATTTTCAGTTCATTTTCAAGCGTTTGGTCATCTGCATGGGCAAACTTCAGCAGCCATTCATGTAGCCGCTCACGCATTTCACCAGCGGCTTTTTTGGTGAAGGTGATGGCCAGAATTTCATTTGGCTTCGCATCACCTTCCAGCAGCGCCCGCACCATGCGGGACACCAGCATCCAGGTTTTGCCAGCACCAGCGCAGGCTTCAACCGCAACACTGCGGCGCGGGTCGCAGGCAATCGCGTAGAAGGCTTCGGCTGAAATGCTTTGGCCGTTGTGGGTGTAGGCCGGCTGGAAATTTTCCGACGGGCCGCCCCTAGGAAAATTAGCCCCCTCGGGGGGCAGCGCAGTACGCGAAGTGACAAGCGTGGGGGCAATATTCATGACCAAAAGTCTTTCCGGCACAGCCCACGTGCGGCACAAAATTCGCAAGCCTTGCCCTCGCCCAGCGCAGGCAAAGGTGCACCGTCTGCAATCCGGCTCATGTCGCTCAATATGCCGCCAATCAGGTCGTCGCGCAGCTCAACAATCTCGGGCTGCGCATAGGTCCTGGTGGCTTCCTTCTCACCCAGATTCACATAGGCAGCGGCCACGGTATCGTCCTCCAGCAGCGCCGCGTAAAAAGCCAGTTGTGTGTCTTCGCCTGCGTCACTGATGCGCGCCTTGGTGGTGGCAGAGGGCTCGGTTTTGTAGTCCATCACCAGGCGGCTGCCATCGGGCATGTGGTCAATACGGTCAATTTTTCCGACCAGTTCGATGTTGCCGAGCGGCATGCGTTTCCACACTTCGCCCTCGGCGTAGGTGGCACCGCTGGCCTCGTGTGTGGTCAGCCAGTCGAGGTAACCGTCACGCACGCGGGGCCAGATCGCGGCAAATGGCAAAAACTCTTCGGGGCTCAGGCCCAGAGTTTTGGTAGCCTCATCAGCTGCTATATTAATCATAGCCGCTTGCGCATGTATTTTTTGGTCTGGAACCGTATTTGATGCCTTTTTTAAGGCATTTTGGAAGAGATTGAGCAGCAAATGCAACCAGTTGCCAAAGTCGCGCTTGCCCAGCTCGCTTTCCAGCTCGTCAGCTTCTTGCAGCTTGAGTTGGCGCAGAGCAAAAAAGCGGTAGGGGCAGCGGCGCAAGTCTTCATAGGCGCTGGCCGACAGCGTGCTGATGGGCAGCGCCTGCCCAATGGGCGCGGGCTGCGGCACTGGCTGGGCTGTCAGCATGCGCTGGGGGCGCGGATCGGGGCTCAAAGCCGATGTTTGAGAGAGTCCTTTGGCCAGCAGGAGTTCTTGTACAAAACCGCTGGGCATCAGGCTTTCACCGCTTTCGCTCAGCCGCCACAGCACATCCAGGTGCGGCGCGGTCAAGGCATATTGCCAGGCGGCACGCTGGGCCTGAGCCAGCTCGTCTCGGGAGGGCAAACCCAGCCAAGCGCGCTGCGCAGGTGTCCAGGGGCCGGTCGGGTCAGGCGACACGGCCAGCCGGACGTCGTCGCAGCCCGGCAGCACCACTGCCTGCATGGGTCGCCCCAGCAATTGGCTGAGCGGCAGCAACACCACCTGGGCCTGCGCGGGATGGGGCGGCGCAAAGCTCGCAGCCTCCAGCGTTTGGTTAACCCATTGGGTAAAGTCTTGCAGGCTCATGCGGGGATTCGCAGGCCACTGAGGCAAGGTGAACTCATCGCTGATGTGCAGCGCGGCCAGAACGGCCATTCCTGCCGCATCATCTTCGAGCGGTAGCCACTGGCCAGATGTTTGCAGGGCGCTGCGCAGGTCTTGCAGCCAGCCGGCCAAAGGACGGCTGCGCTGCATCGCTTCGCGGCACAACGCGACCTGTTCAACAGTATTGGCAAGCTCTGGCGAGGCATTGGCGGCATCAGGGACGGCGCGCCAGTCACGAACACCCAGCCTGCGCAGAGATGCCTCGGCCAGTGTTACGTCAGGCGCTTCAAAGGTGGGCGCGTTTTTAAGCCAGTCCAGCACAGCGTCGGTCGATGCGTCCCAGTGCATGGCTCGTAGCAGGCCCATGAGCGTTGCAGCGGCCCGCGTGGTCGACAGCTTCCAGCCGGTTTCGTCGCGCAGCGCAATTCCCTTGTCAGCCAGCATGGCGCTCACGCGGCGAGTCAGCAGCCGGTCTTGCGCGACCAGCGCGACCGGGCTGCGGCTAGAGGCCAGATGCGACAGAACACAGGCGGCGGCCAGGTGCGCTTCATCCTCCAGGTCACGGGCGGTGTGCAGAGCCAGAACGCCTTGCCTGGCTGGCGTTTCCAGCTTGATGGACACCGCACGATCGCCGTGATGCTTTTTCAAGGCCTCGGTCAGAGGCTCTGCCTGAAAGCCCTCCAACACGACCAGCAAGTCAAGCCCCGCCACCGCCTCGGCGGCAAACAGCACATCAGACGGGTAACTGGATGCGGCAGCCCAGGCCAGGGCAATGCGGGCGACGGCCAGCTCAAACGCCAGCGCGGGGGAGTCCATGCCCACACCCAGCTCCTGGCCCTTTGCAGCGCCCCAGGCCAGACGCTGGCTGGGCGGCTGGGCGGCAGCCACGCGTGCAATGCCCCAGCCGGCCTCAACCAGGCGGCCCGCCAGCATGTGCTGCTGCGCGCCCAGCCCGGCACGATTGAGCAGGCTGGCCGCCGTCAGCACATCGATAGCAGCATCATTTCGAATATCTTCGGGCGACACCTCAAAGCCAGGGGTGGCGCTCGCCCAGTTCATCGTGGTTTCAAAGCGCGGCACGAAGGAAGCTCTTGCGCCCTGGCTTTGCGTATGAACAGCCCAGGCAGTGCGCGCCTGCTGCATCAGCTGGGCGTAAGGCACCAGCACCACGGCACGTGCGGCGTGTACGCCTTTTCCCGCCAGCAGACCCGCCAATTGCTCCATGACGGCATGCCATGAAGCATCATTTTGCGCAGGTTCAGTTGTCTGGTCTTCGTGAGTCACTATCAGGCTCATAGTTGATGCAAGCAGGCCATAACCTGTGGAATGACTTGGTTTCTGACAAAATACTCAAAACTTTTAGCACTCTTAGCTCTAGCAACCCTTTACAAGGAGCCACCATGGCCAGCGAACTGATCAAACATACCACCGATGCGACATTTGAAGCTGATGTCCTGAAATCATCGCATCCCGTGCTGGTGGACTACTGGGCCGAATGGTGTGGCCCCTGCAAAATGATTGCCCCTATTCTTGACGAAGTGGCGACCAGTTACGAAGGCAAACTACAAATTGCCAAAATGAATGTCGACGAAAACCGCGACATTCCTGCCAAGTTCGGCATTCGCGGCATCCCGACGCTGATGATTTTCAAAAATGGCGAACTGGCCGCCACCAAGGTCGGCGCCATGAGCAAGTCACAACTCACGGCTTTTATCGACCAGCAACTGGTTTAACGTGCATCCAACGCCCGGTACGGGGTCGCAACGTCCCCGCACCGGGCAAAGTTAAAGCCCCCTTTTTCCTGTCATAATCAAAAATCGCAGATCAGTTATCGCTGATGTGTTCGAACCCCGGTTTGCGAAGCCGCCACACCGACTGGCTTCCCTTCAAACCTCCCCTGACTTTCAATTGACGCTCCAAAGAGTTGTCTTTTTACGCAAAACCCTCTCGTCAAACTAGCAGGTTAATCCATGCACTTAAATGAACTCAAGGCACTGCATGTGTCTGAAGTCCTCAAGCAAGCCGAAGCCCTTGAGATTGAAAACGTAGGCCGTATGCGCAAGCAGGAGCTGATGTTTGCCATCATCAAAAAGCGCTCCAAGACCGGTGAGACCATTGTTGCCGACGGCGTCCTGGAAGTGCTACCCGACGGCTTTGGCTTTTTGCGTGCCCCTGACTCCAGCTACACCGCCAGCACCGACGACATCTACATCAGCCCCAGCCAAATTCGCCGCTTTAACCTGCACACCGGGGACATGATTGAAGGCGAAGTGCGCACACCAAAAGACGGCGAGCGTTACTTTGCACTGAACAAGCTCGACAAGGTCAACGACGGCGCGCCCGAGGCGAACAAACACAAGGTAATGTTCGAGAATTTGACGCCGCTCTTCCCGCGTGAGCAGTACAAGCTGGAGCGCGACATCAAGGGCGAAGAAAACCTGACCAGCCGGATCATCGACATCATTGCGCCGATTGGCAAAGGCCAGCGCGCCCTGCTGGTGGCACCCCCCAAGTCTGGCAAGACGGTGATGATGCAGCACATTGCCCACGCCATTACCGCCAACTACCCAGAGGCCGTGATGATGGTGCTGCTGGTTGACGAGCGTCCTGAAGAAGTGACCGAAATGCAGCGCAGCGTGCGCGGCGAGGTGATTTCATCGACTTTTGACGAGCCGGCCGCACGCCATGTGCATGTGGCTGAAATGGTGATTGAACGCGCCAAGCGCCTGGTGGAACTGGGCAAAGACGTGGTGATTCTGCTTGACTCGATCACCCGTCTGGCGCGCGCTTATAACAACGTGTTGCCATCGTCTGGCAAGGTGCTGTCGGGCGGTGTGGATGCCAACGCCTTGCAGCGGCCCAAGCGCTTTTTTGGCGCGGCCCGCAAAATTGAAGAAGGCGGCAGTCTGACCATCATTGGCACCGCGCTGGTGGACACTGGCAGCCGGATGGACGAAGTGATTTTTGAAGAGTTCAAGGGCACCGGCAATTGCGAGATTCACCTGGACCGCCGCTTGTATGAAAAGCGCGTGTTCCCGGCGATTCAACTCAACCG
>JANNYZ010000153.1:0-69325 GCA_031410335.1 Polaromonas sp.
GTCTTAGCTTGTCAGCGTAACGCCTTGATGTTAAGGTTGTTTTTCGAAAATTCGCATCGAGGTTTTTGTGCGCTCAAGCAGAATAAAGTTACACGCAAACCGGGCTCTCGAGGCTCAAAATTCCATGACACATCGCTCAAGCTGGAGCCTGGGTGCCTTGGCCAGCGCCATTGCGCTGCTCGGCAGCCTTTCCATCAACCCCGCTTATGCCCTTGGGCTGGGCCGCATCACGGTGCAATCCGCTCTGGGGGAGGCGCTGAGGGCCGAAATTGAGGTGCCCGAAATCAGCGCCGAAGAAGCCTCCAGCCTGCGTGTGGGCGTGGCCACGGCGGCTACCTTCAAGGCCGCCGGACTCGAATACACCGCCGCTGTGGTGGGCATTCAGATCAACCTGCAAAAGCGCGCTGACGGGCGGTCTTTCCTCAGCCTGAGCAGCCCCAGACCTGTCACAGAGCCTTTTGTAGACCTCATTCTCGAAGCAAGCTGGTCATCAGGTCGTGTGGTGCGCGACTACACCATGCTGTTTGACCCACCCAATCTGCGCCAGGCACCCGCAGCGGCCGGTGTTGCACCCACTGCGCCCATCATGTCGCGGCCTGGCACACCGCCTTCCCCCGCTGCAGCGCCACCTGCTGCGTCCAACGCGCAGCCTACACCCCGCGCGGCTGCGCCCACTCCAAGACCAACGCCTCCCGCTCCCGCACCTGCCCCGAGAGCAGCCAGCCCTGCTCCGGCCTCCAAACCCGCAGCAAGCGGGCAGCAGGTCACGGTCAAAGCCGGCGATACCGCTGGCAAAATTGCCGCACAAAACAAACCTGCCAGTATTTCTCTCGACCAGATGCTGATGGCACTGCTCAAAAGTAACCCCGACGCCTTCATCGGTGGCAACATCAACCGCCTGAAATCAGGCGCCGTGCTGGACATACCGGCCGCTGACGACGCAGCTGCGCTGTCGCCGTCCGAAGCCTCCAGAACCATCGTTGCGCAGTCCAAAGACTTCAATGACTTCAGGCAAAAATTAGCCAGCGGCGTGCCGGGTGCGCAGGTTGAAGGCGCCAACCGCCAGTCAGGTGGCAAGGTTCAGGCCAAAGTGGAAGATCGCGCCCCAACAGCAGCTGTACCGGACAAATTGACGTTGTCAAAAGGCGCCTTGCAAGGCAAGGCCGCCGCCGAAGACAAGATTGCCAGAGACAAACAGGCCAAAGAGGCATCCACCCGCGTGGCTGAACTGGCCAAGAACATCGGCGACCTGAACAAAATTGCGGGTGTGACGCCTGCGGCGCCTGGCGCACCCGCTGCCGCTGCCGCTGCATCAGCCGCCACAAAGCCTCCCGGTTTGACCGTGCCAGCAACAGCACCCGCCCTGTCGTCTCCTGCCGTTACGCCACAGGTGGCTGCTGCAAGCGCTGCCAAGCCAGTCGTGGCGCCTACCACGGCAGCCAGTGCAGCGGCCACCCCGGTGGCCAGCCCCGCAGTGGCGGCAGCGACAGCAGCCGCGTCATCATCGGCGCCCGCAGCATCAGCCACACCGACCACTGCCGCACCCGTTACGCCATCTGGCGCATCCAGCGCCCCTGTTGCAAGCGCCCCGGTCGCCGTCAAAAAGCCTGTTGTGGCTGCACCACCGCCACCTCCGGAACCCAGTCTGATTGACGAACTGACCGACAACCCGCTGGTTCTGCCTGGATTGGGCGCGCTTTTGGCTCTGCTGGCGGGTTTTGGCTTTTACCGCTTCAAAAAACGCAGCAACCCGGCCGCTGTTGACAGCTCGTTCCTTGAAAGCCGCCTGCAACCTGACTCTTTCTTTGGTGCCAGCGGCGGTCAGCGCATCGACACCAGCGAAGGTGGCAGCGCTACTGGCTCATCGATGGTGTATTCACCGAGCCAGCTGGACGCAGCCGGCGATGTAGACCCGGTCGCCGAAGCCGATGTGTACCTGGCCTACGGCCGCGATTTGCAGGCCGAGGAAATTCTGAAGGAAGCTCTGCGTACCAACCCCTCGCGTATTGCCATTCACGCCAAGCTGATGGAAATTTATGCGAAACGGCGGGACCTGAAGGCCTTTGAAATGATTGCCTCGGAAGCGTTCTCCATGACGCAAGGCAATGGCCCGGAATGGGCTTACATCTGCGAGATGGGCCGTGACCTGGACCCCAACAATCCGATGTACCAGCCCGGTGGTCAGCCTCAAAAAGGTGAACGTGTGGCAACAGCCATGACGCCGGCAGCCGCCACGTCATTTGGCGCGGAAACGATGCCGCAGATGTTGGTTGCATCTCCGCCCGCTGATTCGGCAGTTGACTTTGACCTGGACTTGGACTTTTCAGTGGATGATGAGCCCGCCTCGGCGGCACCCCCTGTCAGTCCGCCGGCGCCGGTTTACGAGCCGGAGCCAACAGTTGCCATGCAAGTTGCTGAAGACCCGATTTTTGAGGGACTGGACATGGACTTCAGCCCTGACACTCCCGTGGCCGTGACACCATCGCCTAGCGACAACAGCCTGAGTTTCAGTGTTGATCCCCTACCCGCCGTCAGTAAACCTGTTGCCTCAGCTCCCGCCGCGCCAGACAGCGGAATGCTGGAGTTTGACATGGGCTCTCTGTCGCTGGACCTGGATGCGCCTGTCACAGAAAGCCCAACACTTGCCGGTGCGACAGCTGCTGCGCCAGTGTCGCTGCCAGTTGAAGGCCCACTGGAGACCAAATTTGCGCTGGCCGAAGAATTCCGTGCTCTTGGCGACATCGACGGTGCCCGTTCACTGGCCAGTGAAGTCGTGGCCCAGGCACAGGGCGCCCTGAAAACCAAGGCGCAAGCGTTTGTGAACGCCCTGTCGTGAGCTGCTTTTGAGGTTGGCCTTAGGGGTTACCTATAACGGCAGCGCCTACGAGGGCTGGCAAAGCCAGCTCTCGGGCAACACCATTCAGGACAAACTTGAGTTGGCGCTGGCCAAGTTCAGCACACAAGCGATTCGGGTCAATTGTGCTGGCCGCACCGACGCGGGGGTACACGGCCTGATGCAGGTGGTGCATTTCGATACCGATCTGGAGCGCGAAACTGCCTCCTGGGTGCGCGGTACCAACGCCTTTTTACCTACCGATATTGCGGTGCAATGGGCACGCGTGATGCCCGACGACTTTCACTCGCGCGGCAGCGCGATTGCCCGGCGCTATGCGTATGTGGTGCTTGAATCCCCGGTGCGGCCAAGCGTAGAGGCGGGCCGCGTGGGTTGGGTTTACCGCGCGCTGGATGGTGGAAAAATGCGGCAAGCAGCAAACTATCTGCAGGGCGAACACGACTTCAGCTCCTTTCGAGCGGCTCAGTGCCAGGCCAAGTCACCCATCAAAAATATTCAGAAAATCGACATCGTACAAAAGCCTGGCGCGCCCTACTGGCGTTTTGAATTTCAAGCCAACGCCTTTTTGCACCACATGATTCGCAACATCATGGGCTGCCTAGTGACGGTCGGCCAGGGATTTGAAAAGCCTGAGTGGATGACCGAGGTCCTGGCTGCAAAGCGGCGAGACGCAGCCGCGCCTACGTTTTCGCCAGATGGGTTGTACTTTCTCGGGCCAGTGTATGAGGCCAAGTACGACCTGCCAACCAAGACGGCGTCTTATGATTGGTTGCCATGATCAGAACCCGAATCAAAATCTGCGGCTTGACCCGCGAACAAGACGTTGATGCCGCCGTGGCAGCGGGCGTTGATGCCGTGGGTTTTGTGCTGTACGAACCCAGCGCGCGTTGTGTCAGCGCACAGCGCGCAGCCGAGCTGGCCGCGCGGTTGCCGCCATTTGTTACGCCCGTGCTGCTGTTCGTCAACGCAAATGCTACTGAAATAATAGCTTCTTGCGTAGGAATTCAGGGCGCTTTGGTGCAATTTCATGGTGATGAAACGCCTGATGAGTGCCTGAAAATTGGCCGGCCATTCATGAAAGCGGCGCGCATCCCTATCCACGCAGAAACCCCAAGCGCACCGCTGGATTTCGATCTCGTAAAATACGCAAAAGATTTCAAATCAGCCCAAGCCATTCTTTTAGACGCTCATGTCGAAGGTTTTGGTGGCGGCGGAAAAACATTCAATTGGTCACTGCTTCCTCCAAGCGTCAATGCTCACCTCGTTTTGTCTGGTGGACTCACACCTGCAAACGTGGGCGATGGCATTTTGCAAGTCAGGCCACGCGGTAAAACGCTGGCTGTCGATGTGAGCTCGGGCGTTGAAGTCTCAAAAGGCATCAAAAGCCCCGACTTGATCAGTCAATTTGTCGCAGCCGTTCGGGCTGCCGACGACCAACTTAAAAATTGAAGTTTGCGGTGCAGCCCGCAAAGAAAGCTTTTGAAATGTACGAGTACCAACAACCTGACCTCAAAGGTCACTTCGGCGTTTACGGCGGCAGTTTTGTATCAGAAACTCTGACCCACGCGCTGACCGAGCTGAAAGAAGCCTACGCAAAATACCAGCACGAGCCTGAATTTCTCAAGGAATTCCAGTATGAGCTGGCGCATTTTGTAGGCCGCCCTTCCCCGATTTACCACGCCGCACGGACCAGCCGCGAACAAGGTGGCGCGCAGATTTACTTCAAGCGCGAAGACCTGAACCACACCGGCGCACACAAGATCAACAACACCATCGGCCAGGCCATGCTGGCCAAACGCATGGGCAAACCCCGCGTGATCGCCGAAACCGGCGCAGGCCAGCACGGCGTGGCCACCGCCACCATTTGCGCACGCTACGGGCTTGAATGCGTGGTCTACATGGGCAGCGAGGACGTCAAACGCCAAAGCCCCAATGTGTACCGCATGAAGCTGCTGGGCGCCACGGTGGTGCCGGTGGAATCAGGCAGCAAAACACTGAAAGACGCGCTGAACGAAGCCATGCGGGACTGGGTGGCCAATGTTGACAACACCTTCTACATCATCGGCACCGTGGCCGGGCCGCACCCCTACCCGATGATGGTGCGGGATTTTCAGAGTGTGATTGGCAACGAATGCATCACGCAAATGCCTGAGATGACCATGGGCAAGCAACCCGATGCCGTGATTGCCTGCGTCGGCGGCGGTAGCAATGCGATGGGTATTTTTCACCCCTATATTGCCTATGAAAATACGAGGCTGATCGGCGTTGAAGCCGCGGGCGAAGGCATGGACAGTGGCAAACATTCCGCATCATTGCAGCGCGGCCTGCCCGGCGTGCTGCACGGCAACCGCACCTACGTACTGCAAGACGACGATGGCCAGGTCACTGAAACCCACAGCATCAGCGCCGGCCTGGACTACCCCGGCGTTGGCCCCGAGCATGCATTTTTAAAAGACATTGGCCGGGCTGAATACGTCGGCATCACCGACAAAGAAGCACTCGACGCCTTTCACTACACCTGCCGCACCGAAGGCATCATCCCTGCCCTTGAATCCGCACACGCCGTGGCCTACGCAATGAAGCTGGCCAAAACCATGCGCGCTGACCAGTCGATCTTGGTCAACCTGTCGGGCCGGGGCGACAAAGACATTGGCACCGTGGCTGATTTGAGCAACGCCGATTTTTATTGCCGCCCGAGTTGCAAAGGCCAGTCGGTCAAGGGCAATGAACACGTTGTTGAGTTTGCAAAATGAGCCGTATTGACACCACCCTCTCAAAGCTCAAGGCGCAAAATAAAACCGCTCTGATCCCGTACGTGATGGCCGGCTTTCCGTATGCCGACGTCACGCCCGACCTGATGCACGGGATGGTCATAGCCGGGGCGGTTGTGATTGAACTCGGCATCCCCTTTTCAGACCCCAGCGCAGACGGCCCGGTGATTCAAAAAGCCGGTGAAAAAGCCCTGGCCCTCGGCATTGGCTTGGCCAAGGTACTGGACATGATCACCGCGTTCCGCGCACAGGACAAAGTCACGCCTGTGGTGCTGATGGGCTACGCCAACCCGGTCGAGCGTTACGAGATCAAAAACGGCGCAGGCAGCTTTATTAAAAACGCCTCAGTCGCCGGCGTAGACGGCATGCTGATCGTCGACTACCCGCCCGAGGAATGCGAAGCCTTTGCGAGTAGCCTACGCGCCCACAACATGGACCTGATCTTTTTGCTGGCCCCCACCAGCACAGACGAACGCATGGCCCAGGTCGCACGCGTGGCCAGCGGCTATGTGTACTACGTGTCGCTCAAAGGCGTCACGGGCGCAGGCAACCTGGACACCGCAGCCGTAGAAGCCATGCTGCCCAGAATCCGCCAGCATGTCAGCATTCCGGTCGGCGTGGGTTTTGGCATACGCGACGCTGCGACAGCCAAAGCAGTCGGCAAGGTAGCCGATGCGGTGGTGATAGGCAGCAAGATCATCCAGCTGATCGAGAATGCACCGCGCGAGAAGGTTTCTGCGATTGCACACGACTTTCTCAAGGAAATCCGCACCGCGCTGGATTGAAATCTGGCTGCTGCCCGGCGCATAATTCCCGGATAAATTGAGTTAACAAGGAATTCACCCCATGTCCTGGCTAGAAAAACTCCTCCCTCCCAAAATCACCCCCACCGACCCGACGGAGCGCCGCAGTGTGCCCGAGGGGCTGTGGATCAAATGCCCGAGCTGCGAGGCGGTGCTGTACAAGACTGACTTGGAGAAAAACCAGAACGTATGCCCGCAGTGCAGCCACCACCACCGGATTGGCGCTCGGGCGCGGCTGGATGCTTTTTTAGACCCGGAAGGCCGTTATGAGCTGGGCCAAGAGGTGATCCCGGTTGACCCGTTGAAGTTCAAAGACAGCCGCAAATACCCTGAGCGGCTGAAGGAAGCGCTGGAGACCACGGGCGAGACGGATGCGCTGATTGTGATGGGCGGTGCGGTGCACAGCATTGGCGTGGTGGCGGCCTGCTTTGAATTTGACTTTATGGGCGGCAGCATGGGCAGCGTGGTGGGCGAGCGTTTTGTGCGCGGCGTGCATGCCGCCATTGAGCAAAAAGTACCGTTTATCTGCTTTACCGCCACGGGTGGTGCGCGCATGCAGGAAGGGCTGCTGAGCTTGATGCAAATGGCCAAAACCAATGCTTCGCTCACCCGTCTGGCCAAAAAGGGCCTGCCGTATATCAGCGTGCTGACAGACCCGACCATGGGCGGCGTGTCGGCTGGCTTTGCGTTTGTGGGTGATGTGGTGATTGCCGAGCCGAAGGCGCTGATTGGCTTCGCGGGTCCAAGGGTGATTGAGTCGACCGTTCGGGTCACGCTGCCTGAAGGCTTTCAGCGCGCCGAGTTTTTGCAGACCAAAGGCGCGGTTGACTTTATTTGTGACCGTCGTGAGCTGCGCAAAACCATTGCCTCGACCCTGGCGATGCTGCAAAAGCAGCCTGCGGATGCGGTGGCTTGACGCGGGCTTAACCCGCATTAAATGCTACATTTTTAATAGCTGCTCGCACATATATCCATTGGTTTAGAGGCTTAAAACACACCTAAACTCGACTGTTTTTCGTGATTTTCAGGCACTTTTCAGCTTACCTTTTGTCCAACCCTGTTTAAAGCACTTATTCAGAGGCGTTTTTCATGTCTGACACGCTCAAGCTGTCCAGTCTTCCGTTATTCCCCTTGGGCAGCGTGCTCTACCCCGGCGGTTTACTGCCGCTGCGGATTTTTGAGGTGCGCTACCTCGACATGATTGGCAAATGCCACAAAAATGGCGCGCCTTTTGGTGTGGTGTCGCTAACGGCGGGCTCTGAAGTGCGCAAGGCTGAGCCTGGCAAACCGACAGGAGATGGTTTTGCGGTGGAAGAGTTTTGCGCTACGGGTACGCTGGCGACCATCACCGAGTTTTCAGCACCGCAGCCGGGGTTGATGGTGATTCGCTGCGTCGGAGCGCAGCGCTTCAAGATCAGCAACCGGGAAAAGCTCAAGCACGGCTTGTGGATTGCCGATGTGGAGCGCATCGATGAAGATATCGACGTCAAGGTGCCGGACGACCTGAAGCCATGCGCCAACGCATTGGGTAAGCTGATCAAAAGCCTGCAACAGCGCAACGTCCCCGACGACCAGATGCCCCTGACACCACCCTACCACCTGGACGACTGCGGCTGGGTGGCCAACCGCTGGTGCGAGCTGCTGCCCCTGCCGCTAGAGCTCAAACAGCGCCTGATGGAACTGGACAACCCGCTGGTGCGGCTGGAACTAGTAAGCGATATTCTGGAACGCACCGGTATCGCACTTTAGGCCACCGTTAGTTCTGGGCTTTGTACTCGGGCAAATGACCACACAGCCAGGCCCGAACGTCACGGCTGGAAGGCGCTGGCCCAGCGGACTCTATCCACTGAATCACCGCCTGAACAGCCACTGCCTGCTGGCCCGACGTTTTGGCCACCCGCAGCTTGGGGTGCTGGGTGGGCTCGGTGGTTTCGTCGTCGGCCAGCAGCTCTTCAAACAGCTTTTCGCCTGGGCGCAGGCCTGTGTAGGACAACGGGATTTCCTGCTCGGTTTTACCCGACAGGCGAACCATCATTCGCGCCAGGTCGGCAATTTTCATCGGCTCGCCCATGTCCAGCACATAAATTTGGCCGGTGCTGCCCATCAGGCCAGCCTGCAACACCAGACGCGCGGCTTCAGGAATGGTCATGAAATAACGCACGATGTCGGGGTGAGTCACGGTGATCGGCCCGCCTTTAGCGATTTGCTCTGTAAAAAGCGGTACGACCGAACCGCTAGAACCCAGCACATTGCCAAAGCGCACCGACACGTAAGACGTTTTCGGGAATTCGATCGCCACGCTTTGCACCACCAGCTCGGCCATGCGCTTGGTCGCGCCCATGATGTTGGTGGGGTTCACGGCCTTGTCGGTTGAGATCAACACAAACTTTTGTGCACCGCATTCCCCCGCAATGCGCGCCGCGTGCAAGGTGCCCAGGATGTTGGTGCGAATGGCTTCAATCTCGTTGTGCGACTCCATCAGCGGCACATGCTTGTAAGCAGCCGCATGAAAGAACACCGACGGCTTGTACTGCAGGGCAATGGCGCGCAGCCTGTCCAGCTCACGCACATTGGCGGTGTAGTACAGACCCTGCATTTGCGGGTGGGCCTCCTGCAGTTCTTGCTCAAGCTTGTAGACGGCGATTTCCGACGAGTCAACGCACACCAGCCGCGCGACGCCTAGCCGTGCAATCTGGCGACACAACTCAGAACCAATCGAGCCACCCGCCCCTGACACAAACACGGTTTGACCTGAAAACAATTCAGCCAAGCCCTGCACGTTGAGCTCCACGGTCTGCCTGCCCAGCAGGTCTTCCAGTTCAATCTTGCGCGGGCTGCTGCCGTCGCTGCGCAGCCATTCGTCTGGCCTGGGCATGGTGAGCAGTGTCAGACCAGCTTGTGACGACTGGAGCAGAACGTCGCGCCTGTCCTCAGAGCCAGCCGGGCTGGCAATCAAGGCCGTCGTTGCACCTGTTGACTTTGAAATATCAACCACGGCGCTGGGCAAGCCCAGTACCGGGATTTGATTCAGATAACTGCCCTGCTCAGCTACCAGCGGCGACGCAATGCCCACGCAGTGCCATTGGCTTGACCCCTTGAGCGCACGTAATGCGTCAGCAGCATCTTTGAGTGAACCCACAATCAGCAGAGGCTTGGAGCTGTCGCTGGGTGCATTGTGTTCAGTCAGGGTACGCCAGCCTGCGCGCGCGGCCCCCAGCAACACCAGCACCAGCAGCGGGTGAATCAGCAACACAGAGCGTGGGAAAAAAGGCACGCGCAGCATCAAGATGACCGTAGCAGCCATCACGCTGGATAGTAAAACGCCCCACCCGAGCTGGCGCAGCTCTGGCAAGCCGATATACCGCCACACCTGCCGATAAACCCTGGCAAGGGCGAGCCCAACAACAAAACAAGGCAGCATCCAGCGGGTGCTGCTCAACCCCATCGCCACAAAATCATCTGGAATCTCAAAGTTAAACCGTAGCCAAAATGCCGCCCACCAGGCGACGCACACCAGCACGATGTCAATCGCCCAAAATAGCAAAGCCTCTTTACGCAAACGCATGACGCTCCTCACCCATTGTTAAGGCATGACGCAGATGACCCATCACACGGTCTTGCTCTGCCTCGCTCAGATTCGAGCCTGATGGCAAACAAATGCCGGCGTTAAAAAGATGAGCAGAAACATCCATGCCAGGCGTGTGTGCAAAGTAAGGTGCGCCTTTGAATAAGGGCTGCAAGTGCATGGGTTTCCATACCGGCCTGGCTTCAATCAGATGGCGCTCCAGGGCTTTCATGACTTGACGGCATTTCTGGCTGGCATCTGGCCCGGTCAGCGTAAAGCACGTCAGCCAACGCGTTGAGTGGTAGCCATCAGGCTCGGGCATCCACTGTATTTGCGGCAAGTCGGCAAACGCTTCTTGATAGCGTTCAAACACGCGCCTGCGCTGCACCACGCGCTGCTTCAAAACACGCAATTGGCCTCTGCCAATGCCGGCTAGCACATTACTCATGCGGTAGTTGAAGCCCATCTCAACATGCTCATAGTGGGCTGCAGGTTCACGCGCTTGCGTGGCCAGCTTGCGCGC
This sequence comes from Polaromonas sp., assembly GCA_031410335.1. Classification (GTDB taxonomy): domain Bacteria; phylum Pseudomonadota; class Gammaproteobacteria; order Burkholderiales; family Burkholderiaceae_C; genus Polaromonas. The sequence continues at coordinate 10,517 of JANNYZ010000153.1, forward strand.
CTTCACAACTAAATCGGGGTCATCGGCTAGCAGCATGCCACCGCCTGATGTGGTGATGATTTTGTTACCGTTAAAGGAGTACACAGCAACCCGACCAAAAGCACCACTGGCTTTGCCCTTGTAGCTGGCGCCCAAAGACTCTGCGGCATCTTCCAGCACGGGCACACCATAGCGCTCACAAATGGGGAGCAGCGCGTCCATGTCGGCACTTTGTCCATAAAGATTCACAAGGATAACGCAGGCTGGCAAACGGTTCTCACGCTTTGCCCATTCAAACGCCTGTTCAAGAGCGGTGGGCGACATGTTCCAGGTGGTCGGCTCTGAATCAATAAAAACAGGCCGGGCCCCACAATAAAGTATTGGATTGCAACTGCCAACAAACGTCAGAGAAGAACAAAAAACCGTATCGCCAGGCTTGACTCCCAAAAGCAGAAGACCCAAATGAATCGCAGCCGTGCCCGAGCTGACGGCAGCCGCATATCCCACCCCCACATGGCTTGCCATCTCGGTTTCGAAAGCATTGACGTGCGGCCCGAGCGGGGCGATCCAGTTGGTTTTAAAAGCTTCTTCAACGAAAGCAGTTTCTTCATCGCCCAAATGGGGCGATGACAACCAGATGCGCTGCGACAACTCACGGCGGAAGATCACATCTATCGGCTTGGCAGCAGTATCAACGACAGGCAAGTGGTCAATTTGATGCGCGTCCATCAGGCGCAAAACATCTGCTGCATCCGCTTCTTCGCTGGCGGTGATCGGGCTGCTGACCGGCAGCGCACCCAGCAAAGTGGTGTCGCTCGCGCCCTTCAAAATTGCCCGGCGTAAATCACCGTCCGTCAACGTGCGGGCCAGCTTGCCATGGCTGTCAAGCACCAGCAAAATGCCGCGTGATACTCGCTCCATTCGCAGCAAAGCATCACGCAGGGTCATGGCTGGCTTGACGCACAGCAATTCAAGTTCGTTTGGGCTCATAAAATTTTTCTTGCAGGAATTCCAGCGTAAGTCCCAGGTTCCTGAAGATTCACATTCACCACAGAACCTGCGCCAACTATCACATCATGACCGATCATGATGGACGGAAGAACCACTGCACCGCTGCCAATCAAGACACGCAGACCGAGCTTGGCGTGACCACCCAGACTGGCGTTAGGCGCAATGTGCGAAAACGCGCCGACTTCTACATCATGGTCAATCACTGCACCGTGGTTGACGATGACGCACATGCCAACGATCGCCATCGGCCCTACGACTGCGTTCGCTGCTACAAAGCAACCTGCAGCGATGCTGCTGAACTGCGAAACGCTGGCTGAAGGATGAACCACCGTCGCCAGGCGTTCATGCCCCCAAGCACTGGCTTCTTTCTCCCGCGCCTGGTTGTTACCGATAGCAATATGAATCGCCGGATCGAGCGCCAGAGCAGCATTTGCACTTAGCAAATTAATGCCGGGCAATAACTCAGTTCGGCCCAAAGGCATGCTGCGATCCGACGCATGGACGGTGTGCCACCGGTTTTCAAGCATTGCAGCCTCGGCTACCACCCGCCCATGACCGCCCGCACCGAAGACTATCAGCGGCGCCTGGTTATGAGGTGGCTTGGATGAACGCATGGTTTAAGCAAGGGCAGGTTTAAATTCAGTAGGTATTGCACTTGTCGAGGACAGATCGGTCCAAAGACAAAGTTGTCAAATAGTCTGAAATGCGCGGCCCAGCGTGGCCGTCGCCGTATCTATTGTCACACGGTACTTTTCCAGCCAATAAGGCATTCGCAATAGCCAGATGAATCGAAGCCAAATCCGTGGTGACGTCCTGCACATTGGCATTTCTCTCGCGCAAGTTCTGCCTGTCGCCCACATTGACGACAGGTGTACCAAAAGCGGCTGCTTCAATAATGCCTGCCGATGAGTTGCCAACCATCACTGCACAGTGCTTCATGGCAGCGCTGAACAAGGCTCTGTCCATATGCTTGATGCGATGTGAGCCTGCGGGTAACCCCAGTTCGGTCAATGCACGAAGGATATCGGCAGAGCCGGCATCAGAATTAGGCTCCAGCCATATGACGGGCAACCCGGTTTTTTGCAGAGCGCCAAGAATTTGAGCGGTTTGGGTGTAAGCATCCATCGCCTGCTGCACCACAGGATGAAAAACCACTAGCAAGAAAGCCTGCGCCAGCGGCAGATTCAATGCCTTCTTGCAGTCCTCAAGAGGCAAGTCAGCGCTCTCAAGCAGGCCATCCAGCCCTGGGGCTCCCGTGACATAGACGCTGTCGGGCATTTCACCCATCCGGATCAACCGTTCGCGCGACTCTAGAGTCGCCACCAGGTGGTAGTGGCTGAGCTTGCTGATGGCGTGGCGCACTGGTTCATCGACCGTACCAGAGCGTTCACCCCCGTGAATATGCACGCAGACAACACCCAGATGCAAGGCGGCAATCGCGCCGGCCAGCATCTCACCGCGATCACCCAACACCACCAACATATCGGGCCGCTCGCGTTGCAAAAGCGCAGTGATGCCAATCAGGCATTCGCCAACCCCAGCCGACATGCTCTCTGGCGTGCGGGTTTTAACGTCAATCGGCACCTCACCGCAAATGCGCAAACCAGCATCACGTATACCGTCGATGGTGTGGCCAAAGCTACGGTCAAGGTGCATGCCCGTCACTGCCACACTGAGCTCGGTGATGGAGCCAAGCAACTCAAGCGTGGACTTCATCAAGCCAAAATCGGCACGCGTGCCGCTCAGGTAAATTATCTTACGGAGGTGACTGCTGGAGGCGCTCATCCAGCGCGCCGCTCACTCAATTGGTCCCATTGCAACACCGAGCCTGCGGCGATACCAATGCGTGCAGATTGACCTATCACACGCGGCAAATCGCGTGGCGCTATACCGGTTGCAGGTCGGCGGCAAATCAGCATGCTCGCCGTGATCACATCGTCCGCCGCAATGTCAACCGCAGCCACAACGCTGCGCCTGGCAACGCGCGCTGTGTCCAGCTCTTCTGGCAAAGGCGCTTTAACACCATCACCCAGCATGGCGCTGACGCGCTGAATACCCTGCACCATGCGTAAAAATTCAGCGGGCTCCAACGATGCGCTGTGGTCAGGGCCAGGCAAGTTACGGTCAAGTGTCAAATGCTTTTCAATAACCGTTGCACCAAGTGCCACGGCAGCCAGCGGCGCTTCAATCCCCAGGCTGTGGTCGGAGTAACCGATAGCGACTTTCAAGTCCCGCGCCATGCTCTGCATGGCCAACAGGTTCAGTGTTTTATCAGGTGCCGGGTAGGCAGACGTGCAGTGCAACACCACAACATCACGCAGATGCCCTCGCGCTGTCCTTACCCAGGCCAATGCTTCAATGATCTCTTGCATCGTCCCCATGCCGGTAGACATGAGCAAAGGCAATGGGGTTGCTGCGGCATGTTCGACCAGCGCACGGTGCGTCAACTCACCCGATGAAAGTTTCAGCCGCCTGACACCCAACCTGACCAGCATGTCAACTGCAACGACTGAGAACGGTGTGGAAAAAAACTCGATGCCAATCACGTCGCAATGCGCCTTGATTATTTGGTGCTGCGCTTCAGACAGCTCAAGCCGCTCCAGCATTAAAAACTGGTCCTGGTCACCCGTCTGGCGCGCCTGATATTCAGCGGTAGGTGCGCCGCGAACCACCAGGTCTTCAGCCCGAAAGGTCTGGAACTTAACCGCATCGGCACCGGCCTTTTGGGCGGCATCACACAGCTGCAAGGCCATCGCGATATCACCGTTGTGGTTAACACCCGCTTCAGCAATGACAAAAACCGAGCTCGCACTCACCATGCCGTCCACCCACCGTCGACGACCAGGTTGTGCCCGGTGATGTATTTTGCAGCGTCGCTGGTCAAGTAACGCATGGCATTGGCCATGTCGTCGGTTTGGGCCATGCGGCCAAGTGGCGTGCGGCGCGAATAATTTTCAACAAAGGTGTCGTTTTGCCCACTGAACACACCGCCTGGCGTGACCGCGTTCACACGCACGCCTTTGTGCCCCCAATAAGCAGCAAGATATTTGGTAAGCCCCCACAAGCCAGCTTTGCTGGCCGCATAAATTGCAGGTGTATTAATGGCACGACCCAAGTATTCAGAACCTTGATAAATGCGCTGGTCTGGGGCCACAATGCCGTAGATGGACAAGGTGTTGACGATGCTGCCGCTGCCACGCCGCGCCATCGGGCTGCCAAACACCTGAGCACACTGCATGGCACCGGTCAAATTCACCGACATCACCTCGTTCCACTCATCGACAGGGAAGGTTTCAAAAGGTTCAAAGAAATTTTCGGATTTGGTGGCCGCGTTATTAAGCAAACCGTCGGCTTGGCCCCAGCGCGAAACCAGCAAGGCATGGGCTGCTCCCAGTGACTCACGCTGCGCAACATCTGCAACACATGTGATCAAGGAATCGTGAACCGGGCCCAAACGCTCTGCCAGCAGGCCAGCGTCACGGTCAATAGCAAAAACGCGCGCGCCCGCTTCAATAAAAGACTTAACAACCTCGGTGCCGATGATGCCTGCAGCGCCCGAAAGCACGACGATCTTGCCGTCAAGCGAGAAGGCATCTTTGGCAACTTTTCCGCTGGCAAGATCGCTCATGGAATACCTTTCTTTTTCATCAGCAAGGCTACCATGTCGAAGTCGATCTGATGATCAATGTCAAGAGAGCGCTCCCGCGGCATCACATGCAATTTGATTTTGGGTGAATCCCACAGCGACGATGACAGAGTATGACGATGCCACACATAAATGGATGCGTTCATGGCAAAAACTTTGGGCGCAGATTGGCGACCCAGCACTTCATTACTAGGTTGACAAACACGCTCGTAAAAACCATTGGCCTTCACTTCAACCATGTTGAAGTAGGGATTTTTGTCCGCTTCATAGCCAGTAATCACCACGTCCGTGTCCTTGTCCAGCATCGAAAAGCAGGTCTGAATATCAGCAATATCTCGCAGTGGGGATGTTGGGTCAAGATCAATAATCGAATTGACCGGGCCATGGCGGGCTTCTACCCATTCCACCAGATGCTGAATAACCGGTAGTTTGCCCGCTGTAGATGTGGCCAGCTCAGCCGGGCGCAGAAAAGGAACTTGCGCGCCAAAGCTGAGGGCAACCTGCGCAATTTCCTCGCTGTCGGTGGATACAAACACCTCGTCGGCTACCTCAGATGCAAACGCCTGCTCAATCGTCCAGCCAATCAAGGGCTTGCCGCACAAAGGGCGTATGTTTTTGCCAGGTACGCCAGCAGAGCCACCCCGGGCGCAAATGGTGACGATATTCATGGAGCGGCCTGCTTTGTATTCATCTTTTTATCTCGCAGCAACTAAAAGCAAAATATTAAAGCGCCAAAAACGCAGAAAGAATGTTCAGACCCTGTTGCGCGCTGCGCTCTGGGTGAAACTGGCAACCGTAAATTGATCCTCGGGCAACGGCTGCGCAAATACGTACCCCGTTGTAGTAAGTATCTGCCAGACGGTGTTCTTCATGTGTAGGCACTGGCGCGAATGAATGAACGAAATACATGGGTTCAAGTGGCTCAATGCGATCCAGGATGGTGTGCCCCCATGAACTGCGACTGGCTGGTTTTTCCATCCCACTCCAGCCAATATGCGGAATACGATGCGCATGGCCAGATAAATCCACCGACGGAACGGGCATGACGCGTCCGGGAATCAACCCCAAGCCCGGATGATCGCCAAACTCTTCGCCCACCTCGAACAGCATCTGAGCCCCGACACAAATACCTAAAAAAGGCCGTTCAGTCAGTGCAAAACGCCTCACCAGATCATCAAAGCCCCGGGCCTTCAGCTCCAGCATACCGTCGGTAAAGGCGCCCACACCAGGTAGCACCAGTCTGTCTGGGAGGTCTGCCACCTGGGTCGCGTTATCCACCACGGTCACCTCAGCGCCGCAGTGCTGAAGCGCGCGAACGACATTCAAAAGGTTACCGATCCCGTAATCAATAACAGTCACCGCTTGAGATTTCAACGCTGTCACAAGCGCACCTCCAGGCCCTGCTGCCTGGCATCCAACTTGATTTCCCCGACGGTGGTGCGCTGCCAGTGCAAAGCATCCGCAATCGCAACCGCAGACGTGCCCACATCACTGGCGCGCTTCAAATCCAGTGGGTCACCAAAGCCGCCACTAGCGATGACCGGCACGGAGACTCTGGCGTTAACGGCACGCAACAGTTCAATGTCTAACCCTTTGCGGGTGCCTTCCTGGTCCACAGCAGTCAGTAGCACTTCGCCCGCACCCAATTTGACAGCCCGCTCGATCCACTCGACCACATCCAGCCCGGTGTGTTCACGACCATTGTCTGTATAAGCCTCCCAGGTCTTAGGGCCCGTTCGTTTTGCTTCAACTGACAGCACCATGCACTGAGAGCCAAAACGGTTGGATACTTCTGCGATCAGCTCGGGCCGGGCGATGGCTGCGGTGTTGATGGCCACTTTGTCAGCGCCGGACCTGAGCATGGTGTGTACATCATTCAGGGAACGAATGCCCCCGCCAACCGTGATGGGGATGTAAATTTGATCGGCGGCTCTGGCGATGATGCTGGTCAGGTTGTTACGCTGGTAAAGGCTGGCCACAATGTCCATAAAAATTATTTCATCAGCGCCCTGGGCGTAATAACGCAGCGCAAACTCATGCGGGTCGCCGACCACACGCAAGCCCTCCAGGCGAATACCTTTGATCAGGTTATCGCCCTTCACATCCAGTCTGGGAATAATGCGTAAGCCTGCCATGCGTCGCTTCGGTCAGACCGGGTCAAACACGGAATGTCTAAGCTTCCAATGGTCTGCTTGGCGCTTCCAAAGATGTGGGGAACGAAAGCTATCGGCCAGGCGCATGAAGTAATCCCGGTCCATGACAGGACTCTCAAACATCTTGTGAGCGACAGGAAACTCCTTGGCGGGAATACTCAAATAACGAAAAATCTCATCTGCAAACCGCTCGGGGAATTCGCCGTCGTAGCGCTTGACCAGTGCCACACCTTCATCGCGATTGATGTCGCGCGAGCGGATCTCCTGCGCAGCATCGTAGGTGGCCCGGCCTATGCCAAACTTTGTGAAGGTGGTGTAGTAATGAAAGTCGTCGATGCGATCATCAATGCTGTTGTACTTGCTGTAGGTACCCGGCGTGCGCTCGGGAGATGCCTCAAACCCGCCATGCTCAACCGCGTAGTAGTAGCAGCTTTGCGGATGCCACTTCAGGTAATAGCCAAGATAGTGAACTTCAATCTGCTTTTTCTCAATCTGCACCGGGTCGGCAGGCAGGTAAGGCAACAGGTCATGCTCTTCCAATCCGAAGTCGTTGTACAAGCTGTTGATAGGCGTCCCGCCCAGGTGGATTTTTGATTTGTCTGACGAAGTGAAATAAGACCAGTCTCGTTTTGCGGTGTTGGTGTCACCAATCGGGTTTCCATACTCGGCTTCGTTTTCGCCGTAAACCACAAACGGAATGTCATGCAGGATGGCCATCTTGGGGGCTAGCGATTTTTGGCCAAACATGAAGGCCTGAAACGGATGAAACAGGTTGTCTACCGCCAGCCTGGTGAGCAGGCGATGCACGCGGCCGTTGGGCGTCATGAGGTAATTGTCAAAACCAGCATGCAGCCAGGAATCAAAATTCTTGCGGCCCCAATCGGTGTAGACATGCGGTGCCCACGTCACTGTCAAGGGGTGCATGTTGAAACGGGTCTTCAGGACATGTGACGCGTAAAAGCTGTCTTTGCCGCCAGAGCCCGGTAGCAGACAGTCATAGCCAGACTTGCTGCGAAATTTATCGCAAAGTACCGCCAGTTGATCTTCACGGTCTTTCCAGTTGATGGTGCCATGCTTTTGCTCGGCAAAGCGGCATGCATCACAAACACCCTCTTCATCAAACGCAATGGTTGCCTTTTTGCTGGCCTTGGTGTGTTCGTACTCCACGGCGGAATTGGGTCGCTGGTTTGAAATAACACACTGCTTGCAGAAATGCACATACCTTGGCAGACCATACTTAACCTGCGCGTCGTCGTCGTTTGCCGAAAATAATCCCAAATCAATTGAGGCTGGATTTTTAATAAGTGACATGGGTAGAAAGTATTTGGGAATGAATCGGCTGGCAGGTGGCTATGCGCCTGGCACTTGGTATAGATTATAAGAATTCACGAATAACATCCAGCACGTTAGCCGTAGCATTCTTCTGAAGATGGCCGGGCGGGTTGCGAGGCAGGTGAACACAGCGGCTCAGCGCAGCAGCAAGACCCTCAAGCGCCACCGCTTCGTCAGCCATGCCGTAACGCTTCAAAGGCATGGCATTATCAAAAACCGATCCCAAAATTTGTACCAGCCGGGTTCCAGCCAGATGCCCCTCAAGTCCCACTGTCGAATTCAAGGTAACGACCAGGTCAACCGCCTGTAAAAGCACAGGCAGCTCGATATCCTGCCCAGTAACCACGATACGAGGATCGTGTGGCAACGCCATGGGCGCAAGACCGGCACGTGGGCGTATGCACAAAACACAATCTTCCCTACCCAGTACCCAATCAATCACCTGCTTGAGGGCGCGCTCTGGCAGATCAACATCCCCAGGTGTGCCGTTGAATGGGTGCAGGGCTGGCTCAACCTGAGTCGGCCAAAGCAGCACATGTTTGCCACTCCAACTCCGATCCTGACGCAAATGAGCGCCTGCAGTGAGGTGAAGCGGGTTGGCCAGATCATCAAAAGCCGGATTACCAGTAACCACCACTTGACGCTCTGTACGCCCAGCAGCCAAAAGGAATTGCTTGACCGACTCATTGAGGACACACACCTTGTCAGCATAGCCTGGCTCACCAATCCATTTAACTTCATCGAGGCAAAAGAGATCCACCAAGCATACTGAAGGCAAACCCAACGAGCGTGCTGCGATGATGGCCGCACGCTCGGCGCGCGGGGAGTTGGTAGCGACCAATAGCGAGGGAGCGACTTGTTTGACAATGCGCTGCAACGTGGCCACGGGTAGGAATGCCTGCCGGCCTTCACGCTGGTACTGGCGTTCTGCCTCTTGGGGGCCAACCCTCAAAAGCAGTTCTTGATAGGACAGCCCGAGGTAAGCGGCCGTTTCCTCGGGGTCAGCTATCGGGCCGGGCATGGCGCGCATCAAGCGCTGACCGTGCGCCACGGCCTCTTTATCCGCTTGGTCGCCATCCGTCAGAAAGTTTTTAAACTGCAACAGTTCAAGCCCCGCCTCACGCACAACCGGCGCGGCGGTTGTCAGTGCAAGCATCAGCGGCTGAGCCAAGCCGGCTTGGGACAGCGCTTTGGCCACAGGAACCGCCATGCGAACATGACCGCTACCGTAGGTCACAAAAAGAACTTTTTTCATGATCGAGACAGCCTTGCGCAACATCGCAAGAACTGCAAAGTCAGGTCACAAGCAGAGAACACTCAGAAAAAATCGATGTAACGGCGAAACTCTGCAGGAGATACGTTCAGCATCAATTCATCACATTCAGCATGCTTGATCGCACAAAATTCATTGACGAAAGCAGCTCCGAGACCTGTAGCCAACACTTCATCTGATTGCAAAGCATCAAGCGCATCAGGCAAAGACGCTGGCAAGCGGGCAATGCCTCTGCTCTTCAGTTCAGCCTGGTTTAACTGGTAGAGGTTGTCATTGCACGGCTGGCCCGGGTCCAGCTTGCGTGCCATTCCGTCCAGACCCGCATGAATAATCGCAGCGGTCAGCAAATACGGGTTACTGGCGGCATCAGGCACTCGTAACTCAAGTCGCCCGCCAGGAACGCGCACGAATGCTGTGCGGTTGTTGTTGCCATAAGCAATATTGACAGGCGCCCAGGTAGCGCCAGAACGTGAGCCGCGGGACACCAATCGCTTATACGAATTCACGCAGGGGGCGGCTATAGCTGTCAGACCTGCGGCGTGCGCCATCAACCCACCCAGAAAGTGGTACGCCATCGGGCTCAAGTTCATGCCTCGTGGGTCTGAGCTGTCCTCAAATGCGTTGTCGCCGAATTTTTTGCCTGCAGACATGTGCATGTGCAGGCCGCTGCCGGACCGCTCGATGAAAGGCTTGGGCATGAATGAACACAGCATGCCGTATTTTTTGGCAATAGCCTGCGCTGCCATTTTGAAATAGGTCAGATTGTCAGCCGTTCGCAAGCCATCGGCGTAGGTAAAGTTCATCTCGAACTGTCCATTGGCATCTTCATGGTCAATTTGATAGACATCAATCTCTGCCGCTGCCAAAGCTGACCTTAACTCCATCAAAAATTCTGACACCGCCGACAGGTGTCGAAAGTCATAGCAAGGCTTGTCCAGCGACTCGCTGCCCGTGGCAACTTCATATGAACCTGTAGCCGTTGGCTTGAGCAAAAAAAACTCGGGCTCCAGCCCTGAAAAAAACGTCAAGCCTGTTGCTTTGCTAAAAGCTGCCAACGCTTTTTTAGCGATCACACGCGAGTCGAAAGCGTGCGGCTTTCCGTCGACGTGACCATCACACGTAACGCTGGCTGTACCCGGCAGCCACGACACTGGGCGAATCGTGCTGCTGTCGCCGATCGCCATGAACTCCGACCCGTGTGGCCCCATACCCATCCCAGCAATTGCAAAACCAGCAAAACCAGCACCCGTCGTAAAGATCATGTCCTTGTGCTTGGCGGGCACCAGCTTGGCCTTGGGCCTGCCATGAATGTCAACAAACTGGGCCAGGTAGTACTCGAAGTTTGTCATGGTCCGTTGCCTTTTTTATTGTTGAGGAAAAAACTCTTGCAGCCACAGCTTGGTCATGAGTAGTGTGCGTAATTGCTTGGTGTGGTTATGCAGGCCGCTGCGGTGCTCCTCCAGCATGACTTGCAATTCGTTGCGATCAAACCGGCCACCGTCGGGCAGCGCCAGCACATCACGTGCCCACTGAAAAAGCGGGCCTTTGATCCATTCGCCGATGGGCAAAGTGGGCATGGTTTTGGGGCGGAACACAAAGTCGTGATCGAAATAACGGGTCGCAGCTTCTTTTAAAAAATGCTTGCCAATGCCGTTTTTAAACTTGGAAGTGATCGGCAACCGGGCAAACATCTCGCTGACCCGGTGATCCAGAAACGGCGCACGGCCTTCTATCGAAAAGCAGGCACCCATGCGGTCACCCTTGACCGAGTTGTTGCCGGGCATCAGTGAATTCAATTCGTAGGCGGCAATCTGCTCCATCGGTTCCAGATCAGCAAACGGCTGCACGATGTCCAGGAACTTGTCCATGGCACGCTGGGTGTGCGGTAAAAACGCCGGACTCATGATGCGCTGGCGGTCTTTTTCAGTGGTGTAGCTGATCAAATCAAAGTAACTGCGCATGGAAAAATTGGCGCGCGTCATGCCGGCAAAAAACTGCTCGTTGTGCCTGAAGCCCAGCATCACCTCATCAGGCCCGTCGCCGGTGAACATGACAATCTTGCCCTGCTTGTGCGCTTGGCGTGACAACAGATAAAACAAAAAGAACGAAAAGTCACCGTGCGGTTGCTCGGCATGGCGTACTACCGATTGCGCAATTTCAGGAATGTTGGCGGGCGTGATGTCCAGCGCATTCAGGTTGATGTTGAGTTCTGACGCCACGCGCTGGGCATAGGTGTATTCTGAAAAGCCCTTGTCTTCAATCCGCAGGCCAATGGCGTCGAGTTGCGGACGGTTCCACTGCGGTACCAGGCGGGAAGCGATCACGGATGAATCAACGCCACCACTTAAAAACAAACCGCCATCGACATCAAAACGCATTTGCAGCTTGATGGCTTCATCAATCGCTTGCTCCAGTTCTTCCTGGCTGGCGTCGACGCGCTCACCGCTCAGCGGCCATTCCCAGTAGCGCTGCGGCTCTGAAAAGCGCCCATTACCGTAACGCATAAAAGTACCCGGCGGCAGGTGGCGAATGCCTTCAAAGCAGGTTTCTGGCGGTGGGCAGTAATTGAACGAAAACACGTGACCGAGGGCTGCGTCATTGACCTTGCGCTCAAACTTTGGCAGCGCAAGAATGGCTTTCATCTCGCTGGCAAAAGCCAGGCCGCCATCGTATTCAGCATAAAAACAGGGCTTGATGCCTTGGCGGTCGCGCGCCAGCAGGCCGGTTTCGGTGCGCTGGTCCCAGATAAAAAATGCAAACATGCCGACCAGGTCGTCCAGCATCTTCTCGCCTTTTTCTATCCACAGGTGCACCAGCACTTCGGTGTCGCAACGCGACTTGAACTTGTAGCCTTTGGCTTTGAGCTGCTCGCGCAGTTCAATAAAGTTGAAAATCTCGCCATTGAAAACTACCCACACTTTGCCGTCAGTGCTGCACATGGGCTGCATGCCGTTTTCAGGATCCACCACGGCCAGGCGCGCGTGGCCGAGCACGGCACGGCCCAATTGCTCCACGCCCTGTTCGTCAACACCCCGGTACTTGATGCAGTCGATCATCTTCCAGACGTCGTCTTTCGTCACACTTTTAGCGTTGACCACGCCGACTATTCCACACATGGCGAATCCTTCAATTCTTTAAATCAATTCGGGCAATTTTGCGGCTGATGGGCGCACTCTCCACCAGCGCTTCATCATGGGTGTCTTCATCAAATACCTTTTGATAAATTCCCACCTGGTAGTCCAGGCTAGCCTTGGTTTCGGTTTCAGTCGGCTCTATCAGCATTGCAGATTTCAAATCACCGGGAAAATACACGCAACCCGCACCCACCAGTGTTGGCGGATGCATGCCGTAGTCAATCAACCGCTTGGCAAACTGCCTGGCCGAGGTATTGAGTTTTTCGCCCGACAGCAGCGTTTCGTGCTTGCAAAACTGGCTGTAAACCGGCGGCAGCATGTGGCTCAAGCGATGCTGCAAATAATTGGCATTGAGCACTGCATGCATCGATGCCTGCCGCAAGCCCGCGCCGCCCATGGTGCGCAAATAGCCGTAAGCCCGCAGCAGCACGCCCACGTGGCCATGAAAGCTTTTCATTTTGCCGATAGACAAAGGCCGATTCGCATCCGCTTGCGCAACACCGTCTTTACGATGAACCACCGGGCTGGGCAAATACGCTCTAAGTGCCGCCTTGACTGCCACTGGGCCAGCGCCTGGCCCACCGCCACCATGCGGTGTTGAAAACGTTTTGTGCACATTGACATGCACCACATCAAAACCCATGTCGCCGGGCCGCACAACGCCCATCAAGGCGTTCAGGTTGGCGCCGTCGTAGTACAGCAGCGAGCCATTGGCATGAACCGCGTCTGCAATCTCAACAATCTGGTCTTCAAACAAGCCCAGCGTGGACGGATTGGTGAGCATGAACGCTGCAACATCTGGCGTGAGCATGCTTTTGAGTGCGACCAAATCAACTCGCCCCTTGAGGTCTGATGGAACAATGCGGCAATCGAAACCCGCCATGGCCGCTGAGGCGGGGTTGGTACCGTGCGCAGAATCAGGCACGATGACGATGGGCCGACGGTTATTCAAACGCTCAAAATGCGCGCGTATCACCAGCAGCCCAGCCAGCTCGCCATGCGCACCCGCCGCTGGCGCCAGGCAGCAGGCGTCCATGCCGGTGATCTCGCACACCATGGTTTGCAGGCGCTCGTACATTTCCCACACGCCGCCTAGCGTATCGCTGTCTTGCAGGGGGTGCGCGTTTTCAAAGCCCGGCAAGCGCGCCAGTACGTCGTTGCGTTTGGGGTTGTACTTCATGGTGCAAGAGCCCAGCGGGTACGGCCCGTTGTCAACGCCGTGCGACTCGTGGCTAAGGCGTGTGAAGTGGCGCACCACGTCGACTTCGCTGACTTCAGGCAAACCTATCGAACGCCTGCTGCGCGCAAACGAAGGCTTTGCAGCGCGCGACTGTATTTGAGACGACGCAAAAACATCGCTGGCCGCACCAGAGCGATGCAGATCGGTGATCATTTGGGAGGGCGAGGTAGCAGCCATGTCAAACGCCTCCCAAACAAGTTAGCGCATGTTTTGCATAGGCTTCCAGGTCAGCCCGGTTTTTGGTCTCGGTCACGGCAATCAGCAAGCCGCGTTGGTGCCCTGTCAGCGACTCGACCAATGGCACACCTGCAAAGATACCGAGGCGCTTCATGCGCGCGCAAAACTCAAACGCAGAGACTGGCAACTCAATGGCAAATTCGTTGAAATGCACGCCTGTTTTCAAGAGCTTGATGCCCGGCAACGCGAGCAACAAATCACGCAGCATCACCGCATTGACGGCATTCGCCTCGGCAATTTGCATGAAGTTGCGCTCACCCAGGCAAGCCAGATACACCGCGACCCGAATGGCGTTCAGCGCTTGGTTGGAGCAAATATGGCTGGTGGCTTTGTCACGCGCCACGTGCTGTTCGCGGTCTTCCTTGACCAGTGCGTAACCCAGTTGACCATTGAGGTCATGCACGCGCCCAACCAGCCGCCCAGGCAGGTAGCGCTCCAGTGGTTTGGCGCAGGCAATGATGCCGATGTAGGGTCCGCCCGCAGACAGTGGCAGGCCCAAAGGCTGCCCTTCACACACTACGATGTCGGCACCGAGTTGGCCAGGGGCTTCCAGCCAGCCGCACAACAAGGGATTGACGCAAACGGTCAGCAACACACCGCGCTGTTTGCAAATGCTTGACAAAGCAGCCACGTCTTCAACCACACCCAAGGCATTGGGGCTTTGCAGCACAACACCAGCAACATCATTACCCGCAAGCTTTGCGTTCATTGCAGCCAGATCTGCCAGTCCAGTCACGGGGTCTTGCAAAATATAGTCCACCGTCACGCCACGCGGCAACAGGTACGTATTGAGCACCTCCTGGTAGTCAGGCCAGACCGCTTGCGCCACCACCACGCGCCGTCTGCCGGTGGCCGAACACATCATCCAGCAGGCCTCGGCCAGTGCTGTCGCCCCGTCGTACACAGAGCAGTTGACGCATTCACGCCCTAGCAGTTTGCCAACCAGGGTTTGAAACTCAAACAAAGCCTGCAGCAAGCCCTGGCTCATCTCGGGCTGGTAAGGTGTGTAGGCGGTTAAAAATTCACCGCGCGAAACAATGGCGTCAACCACCGCCGGGATGTAATGCTCATACGCACCACCACCCAAAAAACTGGCATGCGACAAGGTGCTGGCATTCATGTCGGCCATGACGCGCACGTCACGCATCAGTTGCCACTCATTCAGCGCTGGCGGCAGGTCCAACTCACGGCGAAGCCTCACCTGCGCGGGGACGTCTGCAAACAGCTGCTCTATCGAATGCAGCCCCATCACGTCCAGCATGGCCTGCACATCAGATGCCGTGTGGACGTTGTAACCCACAGGAGATGCAGAAATTGATGGCTCTAAGACGGAAACATTTTGTCGTTGGTTCACGTAGTTTTCAGCTTTTTTGGCATCATTTGTCGAGGCGATATAGCTATCAAATTATAAAGCGCAGACATGCGCTGGGGGAACAGCAAGCGTGACAAAAGTCATCAATTGGCTTGCCTGCCTCCCAGCTGGCAGACCGTCCACCACATGATCTGGATGTCGTACCACCACGATACCTGACGTGCATAGGCCAGATCAAGGGCCAGGCGCTCTTCGAAGGTCACGGCTGATCGGCCTTTGACCTGTGCCAGCCCGGTGATACCAGGCCGAACGCTGCAGCGGCGCGCCCAATCGTCCGGACTGTACAAGGGCTGCTGCGCAGGCACGTCCGGTCTGGGACCTACCAGGCTCATGTCGCCCAGCAACACGTTGATGATTTGCGGCAGCTCATCAATGCTGGTGCGCCTGATAAATTGACCCACCCGGGTGATGCGCGCATCGTTGGCTTGGGTGAAATAGGGGCCAGCAGATGCCGCATTTTTAACCATGCTTCGGAACTTGAGCATGCCAAACTTTCGCCCACCCAAGCCCACCCGGGTTTGCCTGAAAAGCACTGGCAAACCGCTGTCGAGCAGCACCGCCAGCGCAGCCAGCAGAAGCACTGGGGCCAGAAATGCCAGCGCTATGAGGCTCAAGATGATGTCTGTCAGGCGCTTCATACAGCGGCCCTGGCGGACTCGGCCAGCCCGGCGATCAACCCAGCAATACGCAGCCGATCTTTTTCCACACGTTCTTGGCTGCGCAGCCCCAGCTCATGCTCGGCCACACGCAGGGCGGCCACAGCTTGCTCAAAAGACTTTTCACCCGCATGCGTATCAGCACGGTTAAAGGTACGTGACAAAATCACTGCATGTGAGCCCAGGCGCAGGTGCTCGGCCAGGACATCATGGCCGGGCAGCACGCCTTCGTCCATGCGGGCAATGCCGCCAAAACCAAAGCGCACACCACGCGCCTTTGCAGCCACGGCCACACGGTCAACATGGCCCATCAGCAAAGGCTCAAACATAAAACGGCAACCGAGCGACAGATGCAAATCGTTCAGCCCGACAAAAATTTCATTGATTCCTGGGGTGTCTATCCAGTCATCAACCGTGTGCAGCGCCCCCGCTGTTTCCAGCAGCGGAACGATGGGTGCGCGGCCTGCAACGATAGCGGCGAAAGCCTGCAGCTCCAGCGCGTGGCTAAACATGGGCAGCATGATCAGGTCAGCGCCTTGCGCCAACACCGCATCTACCTCGGCTTTGCTGGCCGCCGGGTCGCTGGTTTGGTAGGGGTTGACGCGCACCATCAACTTTGACCGTTTAATCACAGCCCTGATGCGACCCACATCGTCCATGCTGTGGGTGCTGATAAAGGTGTCAAGCCCATGCTGACGTGCCGCCTTACCATTGCGCTCCAGATCAACAAAAACCCGCATGCCCGGCATGACATCGCATCTGGCAGCCAGCTCGGGCAGGTTGGTAATAGTCAGCAGGTCAATCATGGCGAAAAATGATACTTGTAAAAGCAGGCATGGTTTTAATGCTGAGCCGCAACAGCTTTTCGGTTGAATTTTTCTTGGAGCAATCCACGCAGCACGGGGCTTGCCAGCACCGCACTGCCTGTCACCAGCAGGCCATAGGCAGCGCAGCAAACAAGCACCAGGGCCACATTCAAGCCTGCCAACAATGGCTTGAGCAGAACCAGCCCCGCCGTGACAAGCAATGGCGCGACGCACGCAAGATATGGAAAGGCGCCCCTGATACTTTGGCGTTCCAGCGCCATCAGCACCACGGCCATGGCAGCAAACACCGCATTGAGCAGCCACATGACGCTGGTTCCATTAAACCTGCCCAGCCCGCCTGCAAGAAACAGCAGGGTCAGCCCTGCCGCAACCACCCAAACCGCTGCATGCATACGCCCGTGGGTGGCCATCACGGTCAGCAGCACAGCCATCAGCGCCTGGGGCAGCAATGACCAGATGCCGACGGCGCTCCACTGCGCAATGACTTGCAAATGCGCCGTGCTCATACGGCCCCAGCCGAACAGCAGACTCGCAATGGGCAACGAAAACGTGGCGACTACCGCGACGGCAGCACAGGCCAGAGCCCAGCCGATTAAAAAGGCCAGCCCAACAGCCTGCTGCCGCTTTTGTGTGCCTGCTTCGGTGCGGGTTATCGCCGGGAAGGCCAGACTGGCCACCAGTTGCACCGCCAGCACCAGCGGCAATTCAATCAATTTCCAGGCGTAGTTAAAGTTTGCCAACGCCCCCTCACCTGCGCTGGACGCCAAACTGCGTGCTACCAGCGGCAACACCAGCAGCAAACCAGACGACAGCGCCGCCCATAGCCAGACGTTGGCAGGCGGCAAATCGGTTGGCTGCACAGGGGCAGCTGGCTTGGGACCAGGCGGCAAACGCCAGGCCAGCCAGGCCAGCCGCGCCAGCATGGCAATCACGAGGCAGGCACCCAACAAACTTAACGCAGACACCGCAGGGGCAGCACGATTAGCCACCACAAACAGGCCCGCGACCAGCGCCACATTCACCACCAGATTTCCGGCATACATGCCGACAAAATCACGCTCATGTTGCAGCCGCGTCACCCATAGCGCCGCCAGCAGGGCCAGCGGCAGCACGACAGCGCTCCAGCCAAGGGCCATGGCACTGGCTGCCTTCATGTCTCCGGCAAGCCCCGGCGCCAGTGCCTGCACAACAGCGTCCCTGAACAGCCAGACCAGCGCGCCAAGCAACAAGCCGCCGCCAACCAACGCATAAGCTATTTTTTTCTGGCCTGCAGCTTGTGTGCCCAGGCTTTGCTGCGCCCAAAGCGGCAGCAGCACATAAGACAGTGCCCCACTGACCAACATGCCCACCAGCAAGTCGGGCAGCGTGAACATCACAATCACGGCGTCACCCAAGCCAGTGCTGCCAAATGCCGCCGCCTGCGCAGATTCGCGCAGCAGGCCTAGCGCGCGGCTCAGCAGCAGCAAACCGAGTGAAAAAACGCCAGCGCGCAAGTACATGGCACGGATTATCAAGGCTTAAAGAGACGCAGATGGCCGCGATTGAACCAGCCAACACGGTAAAAACTTAAAATCACTGGTTTATTGCACAACCGACCGCCCTCATGACCTCCCCAATGACGCCCTCCCCTGCACCCGTTGCCGCCCCCCAAGACGAAAACCAGTTGATGGTCGAGCGGCGTGACAAGCTGGCCGCCCTGCGCAGCGCAGGCATCGCTTTCCCCAACGACATCAAGCCCGAGCACCGGGCCGAAGCGCTGTTTGCCCAGTACGACAGCAAAACCAAAGAAGAGCTGGAGCCAATGGCTGTCACCGTCAGCGTCGCGGGCCGCATGATGCTCAAGCGCGTGATGGGCAAGGCCAGCTTTGCCACGCTGCAAGACGCGTCGTTCGGCCCATCGGGTGGCCGCATTCAGGTGTACATCAACAACGAAGGCGTGGGCGAAGACATTCATAACGCTTTCAAACACTGGGACCTGGGCGATATTGTCTGGGCCACCGGCACGCTGTTTAAAACCAAAACCGGCGAGCTGTCGATACATGCCACCGGCATTCGGCTGGTGACAAAAAGCCTGCGCCCGCTGCCCGACAAGTTTCACGGCATGGCCGACCAGGAGGTCAAGTACCGCCAGCGCTATGTGGACTTGATCACCGACGAATCTGCTCGCAAACGCTTCATGGCGCGCAGCAAGGCGGTCAGCGGCATTCGTGAATTCATGGTGGCGAACGACTTTCTGGAAGTTGAAACGCCGATGCTGCACCCGATACCGGGCGGGGCCAATGCCAAACCTTTTAAAACACACCACAACGCACTCGACCAGGAAATGTTCTTGCGCATCGCGCCCGAGCTGTACCTGAAGCGACTCATTGTGGGCGGCTTTGAGCGGGTTTTTGAGATCAACCGCAGCTACCGCAACGAAGGCATCAGTGTGCGGCATAACCCAGAGTTCACCATGATGGAGTTCTATGCCGCGTGGTGGAACTACCAGGACTTGATGACCTTTACCGAAGCGCTGATTCGCGACGTGGCGCAAAAAATCTGCGGCTCACTCAGCCTGACTTATGCCGAAAAACCCGTTGATTTAAGTCAGCCGTTTGAGCGCCTGACGATTCGCGAAGCGATCTTGAAGCATACCGATGCGGCGCTGGGTGTGGATGCTGGCGTCGACGATGCCGTGTGGCTGACTGACAAGCTGAAAAAACTTGGCTTTAACGAGCAAAAGGATCGCCTCAGCACCCGGTCGCTGGCCAGCCTGCAAGTCATGTACTTTGAAGAAACGGTCGAAGAAAAGCTCTGGCAGCCGACCTTCATCATGGAGCATCCGACGGAGATATCGCCACTGGCACGCGCCAACGACGCAAGGCCCGAAGTGACCGAACGCTTTGAGCTGTACATCACTGGCCGCGAGTTTGGCAACGGCTTTAGCGAGCTGAACGACGCCCAGGAGCAGGCCGCCCGCTTCAACGCCCAGGTCGCCGCCAAAGACAGCGGCGACGACGAAGCCATGTTTTACGACCACGACTTTGTGCGCGCCCTGGAATACGGCATGCCGCCCACCGGCGGCTGCGGCGTGGGCATTGACCGGCTGATGATGCTGCTGACCGACAGCGCCAGTATTCGGGACGTGATCTTGTTCCCAGCGCTCAGGCGTGAGGTCTAAAGCAGTTTTGAGCGTCAAAATCCCTTAGAAAGGCTGTTTTTGGCCTCTTTAGGGAATGTTTTAGGCCTCCAGACCAATGAATACATGCGCAAGCAGCTCCTGATTTGATAGCAAACCGAATGTACTTGAAATACCTCAGTGCCTACCCCGAAAGCCTGCAACTGCAAGTGCAGCAGCTGCAGGCCCGAGACAAGCTGGGCGACATGCTGCTCAAAAAATATCCACGCGCCCACAGCGTGCGCACCGACAAGGCGCTGTACGACTACGTGATGGTGCTGAAAAACGAGTTTTTGCGCAGCTCCGAGCCGCTGTCAAAAGTCGCGTTTGACAACCGCCTGCAAGTCATCGCCCACGCCCTGGGCACCCACACGCAGATCAGCCGTGTGCAAGGCAGCAAGCTCAAAGCCAAGCGCGAAATCCGCGTGTCGTCTCTGTTCAAAGAAGTGCCCGACGAGTTTTTGCGCATGATCACCGTGCATGAACTCGCGCACATCAAGGAAAAAGACCACGACAAGGACTTTTACAAGCTTTGCATCTATATGGAGCCGCAGTACCACCAGTACGAGTTTGATTTGCGGGTATACCTGACGCACATGGACGCGAGCGGCAAGCTGGCTTGGCCTGCGGCGTAGCAGCAGTCCCTCAGACCAGAGGCGCCAAACCTTCCAGCAGCGTCGGCAGCAGCTCAGTCACTGTCGGGTGAATGTGCATACCCCGGGTGATCACGGTGTACGGCTGCTTGGCGGCCATCACTTCCAGCACGGCCTGCACCACCTCGTCACCGTGCACGCCAAAAATAGCTGCGCCAAGAATGAGCTGGGTCTCGGCATCCACCGCAATTTTCATGAAGCCTGCGGTTTCACCCATCTCTCGGGCGCGGCCTACCCGCGTCATCATCAACTTTGCCGCTAATGCGGGCCGGCCAGTAGCTCGAACCTGGTCGTGCGTCATGCCCACACGGCCCAGTGGTGGGTCTACAAAGAGCGCGTAGGTGGGAATGCGGTCGCTGACTTTGCGGGCTAGGTCGCCTGATAGATCGTCGAACAAATTGTTGGCAACTATTTCGTAGTCGTTCCAGCTGGTGTGCGTGAACGCGCCGCGGCCATTGCAGTCCCCCAGCGCGTAGACACCCGCCACATTGGTCTGCAAATCCTCGCCCACCAGCACATAGCCCCTCGCATCAAGCAGCACTCCCGCCGCCGCCAAGCCCAGGTCGTGCGTGTTGGGCACGCGCCCGGCGGCCATCAAAATATGCGAGCCTTCAATGCGCGGCTCGCCCGCCATGCAACTGGCAGTGACGGCAACGCCCTGCCCGTGCCGCTCCAGGCCGATACAAGTCGCGTTCAGCCGAAACTCGACCCCCTCGCCTGCCAATACATCTTTAATAGCCTCAGACACATCAGCATCCTCGCGGCCAATCAGCCGCGGCCCACTTTCAACCACTGTCACCCGGCTGCCAAAGCGCCGGTACATCTGCGCAAACTCCAGGCCAATGTAGCTGCCGCCCATCACAATCAAATGCTCAGGCAATTCCTTCAAGTGCATGATTCGGGCGTTATTCAGGTGCGGCACATCCGCAATGCCCGGCATGTCTGGTTCAGCCGCGCGGCCACCCACGTTGATGAAAATACGCGGCGCTTCAAGCTCACGCGTGCCTACCCTTACCGTGTGCGGGCCGCTGAAGCTGGCCTGCCCTTCCAGCACCGTCACATTCTTGGCACCGTCCAGCCAGGCGCGCACCCCGCTGCTGGACTGCTGCACGATCTGGTCTTTGCGCGCCATCACCCGCGCCATGTCTACCCGCACCGGCGCGTCAACCATCACGCCAAAGTCGCTGGCGTGGCGTGCCACGTGCGCCACCCGCGCACTGGCCACCATCGTCTTGGTGGGCACGCAACCGTTGTTGACGCAGGTGCCACCAAAATGATGGCGCTCAATCAGCAACGTCTTCAACCCCTCCTTGCCGCACCGCACCGCCAGCGCGGGGCCAGCTTGGCCCGCACCGATCACAATCGCATCGAATTTTTCAGTCATGGTGTTCCTTCCATTGGCTGTTTCTGCACATCTGCCCTCAACCCTGAACTGCACCATTTAACTTGACTTGGCCCGAATACACAATCAGTGACAAGGCCGCATCACTTACCTGGTGTTATTACTTCAATTCAGTATGATTTTGATAGCTGCTTGCGCCGGTATCCATTGGACTACACACTGATTCGATGGGTACAAATGCCTTCTTGAGGCCTAAGGACTACCTTTCTTGAGTCGTTTTTAAGTGCCCGAAGTGGCTCCTGTCTAATAAATACAGGGGCAAGCAGCTGCTTTTTTATAGTAAATCAGCCAATCATCGTCGCTTTGAGAGACTTGCTCATCTTTTTATCCTCCCCAACTTCCCCACGGTTTGCGTCGCTAGGCGTTGATCTACATCAAAGTTTCTTCGCGGGGAATCCATAGCATTGAGTCCAGTACCACGAAAAGAAAACGGACTTCCAAATTCTGGATGTCAGCTTTTTACAGGAGCCTGGTCATGACCCGCTTTCGCCTCAACTTCACCGCATTCTCGTTAGCCTTGACGTGCGTTTTGACTGCGTTGCCTGCTATTGCGGCAGGGCCCGTGTCGGCTGGAAAGTCTTCGGGCATCAAAGGTCTGGCGCGCGTAGTCCAGCAACTGGTCAGGCCGCCCGGCGTGCCGATACACAGCCAAACCCCTTCGACCAACCCCCGCATCGTTGAAGTAAAAATGGTGATCGAAGAAAAAGAGGTTGAGGTCGAACCTGGCGTTTTCGTTTGGGCTTTTACCTTTAATGGCAGCGTGCCTGGCCCGCTCATCGTGGTGCATGAAGGCGACTATGTCGAGCTCACGCTGGTCAACCCCAAAACCAATCAGCTCCCGCACAACGTGGATTTCCACGCGGCAACGGGCGCGTTGGGCGGGGGTGAACTCACCAATGTCCAGCCAGGTGAGCAGGTTGTCTTACGATGGAAAGCCATTAAGCCGGGCGCGTTTGTTTACCACTGCGCCCCGGGCGGGCCGATGATCCCGTGGCATGTGGTTCACGGCATGAATGGCGCTGTGCTCGTGCTGCCGAAAGCCGGCCTCAAGGACGACCTTGGCAAGCCTTTGCGGTACGACCGAGCCTATTACATCGGCGAGCAGGACTATTACCTTCCCAAAGATGCTGACGGCAAATACAAGCGCTACCCAGATCCGATTTCCTCGTTTGGCGACGACCTCAAGGTCATGGCGGGGCTGGTGCCCACACATGTGGTGTTTAGCGGGACCAAAGGCGCGCTGACGGGCACGAATGC
This sequence comes from Polaromonas sp., assembly GCA_031410335.1. Taxonomy (GTDB): domain Bacteria; phylum Pseudomonadota; class Gammaproteobacteria; order Burkholderiales; family Burkholderiaceae_C; genus Polaromonas. The sequence continues at coordinate 33,846 of JANNYZ010000153.1, forward strand.
CATGAAGGCTAAAGTGGGCGAGACCGTGCTTTTCATCCATGCACAGGCTAACAGGCCGTCGTATCCACACCTGATTGGCGGCCACGGCGACTATGTGTGGGAGCGCGGCAACCTGGCCGATAAACCGGCAACCGGGCTAGAGAGCTGGATCATCGCCGCAGGCTCAGCGGGTGCTTTCACCTACAAGTTCAAACAGCCAGGCACTTACGTCTATCTGTCACACAACCTCATTGAAGCCGTTTTGCTGGGTGCGGCAGCACACATCCAGGTTGACGGTGGCAAATGGGACGACAACCTGATGATGCAAGTGACCAAGCCATCTGCAATTCCGTGATCTCATGCCAACAAAATTACCACTTGTCAGGCTTTCCGGTCACATCAGCCGTAAAGCCAATCGGGCGACTCGCAGGTTTGGGCTGCGCCATCAGCGCGCGAATGGCTTGAATCACCTCCGCTAGCGAATTGTCGTGATGCGACACGCGCCGCTCCAGGCTGGTCAGCTTGTCGACCAGTGCTTTGTGGTCAAGCAGCACAGCACGCAACTGGACAAAGGCACGCACCACGTAAACGCTCATCTGCACTGCCCGGTCTGAGTTGAGCACGCTGGCGGCCATGATGGCGCCATGCTCGGTAAAGGCCAGGGGCAGCTTGCGACGACCGCCCCAACTTGATGTCACAGATTGTGATGTCAAGTTTGCAAACTCTTCTTGCGTTAGTTGAAACATGAAATCAGCTGGAAAGCGACTCAAATTCCGTTTGACGGCTTGATTGAAAACCCGTGTCTCCACCTCGTACAACTCCGCCAGATCCGAGTCCAGCAACACCCTCTGCCCACGAATCACCACGATGCGCCCAGCCAAAGCCTGAGCGGAAATCGTCTCTGTCGATGGGTTCATGCCGCGCCCCAAAGTTAGCGTTGCATTTTACAAAATAACTGTATTTACGTACAGTTATTAAAGAGGACTAATTTGAAGATGTGACCTTACAGCTTTGGCCAACCGGAATTTGAAGGCGCTTCAACCGGGCATCATGTTCCAGCTCGGCCAACAAAAGTTAACCCACTTGAAGTCGCAATTTGCGACCTCAATATGCTATTTATTTCGTAGCTGCTCGCGCGCGTATTTATTGAGCTACAGCCTGATTTGATGGGTAAAAATGCCTTCTTGAGGCTTAAAAATGGCTGGAGTGGCTTCAAAAGAGCGTTTGTTGGCTTGAAAACTGCCTTTTTGAGGCGTTTTCAGGTGAAAAAAGTGGCTCCAAGCCAATGGATACGTGCGCAAGCAGCTATTTTATTGATAGTGAGCTAGGCAACGCTTGAGAGTCTTGCCATGCGGGGATATTGGTCAGTGAAATGTTGCATTGCAAGATTTCTGGCGCACTCCAATTGGATTTTCGCGAAGGTTACCCCGGAATGCACAGCCCCGGAAAACAAATTGGACAGACACCATCGGGGTCGCAGGCAAAGTCAGGATTGCAATTTCCTGGACCGCAAACCATACATGGAACATCTCCGGGCCTACAGGGCGGCACATCCTCGGGAGCTGGTCCCTTCGGCACGCAATGGTTTACAACACGACCGCTTCTTGGATCACCAAACTCGCGATTCATGTCGTTTTGAAAAGTGGACAGAGCAGCAGCAGCCAATACTCCGTGGAGATTACTGTCCAAATAATTCCCAACAACAAAGTCACGACTCATCGGACACGGGGACACTGCACCGGAGGAGGTTAAACACAGGCGATCTTTTGAGCATTGCCCGCAAAGACCATCAAACTTATTCTTGTTGGTGACATGGCGTACTACTTGTTCTTCGCCGCGACCAAAGCCGCGAATGGAGTCTTTGCGAATATTAGTAATGCCTAACCCGTGGAGAAACTCCACCGCAGCACCGAAATGCCCCTTGTTGACTTCCATTTCTATAAAACCTATTCGAAGTGAAACCCCGGCGGCTCTCAAGTGTTGCAATGCGGCAACCGTTTGCGTGAAGCTTCCAGCCTTTTGGGTAACGGCATCATGGGTAACAGCGTCTGCAGAGTAGAAAGAGCAAGCGATGCGAATCCCTGCTTTTGAAAAATACTCTGCACGGCTGCGTGTGATCGGCGTGCCATTGGTGTAAATCTCAATCAAATTGAAATCAAGTCCACACGCTTCGTCAATCAGCTCGTCAATTTTTGGGTACAACAACGGCTCGCCGCCGATAAATTGCAGTGACTTGCAACCTAATGAAGCTGCCTCTCGGATTGCAGCCAGCCAATCTTGGTGCTGCAAATTTCCATGTAGGGGTAAATCAGGACTTGAAGAAACATAGCAGTGTTGGCATCGAAGATTGCACTTTTCAGTAAGCTCGAGCCAAAGAAAATCCAGCTTGGGTAGGTCGTACAGCGACACCGTTGCTGGCTGAACATCTGCAATAGTTTCCGTCACAGCGACCATACCAATGCTCCTGAAGTTGCATCAAATATCGGGCGGAGTCTAGTCGAAAATCGGTTGCACAGTCAATTGGCTCTAGCAAGCGGGAACAACGGTTTCTGAGAATGGCTTGAAAAGTATCACTTGAGGGGACTCAAAAGTAACGGCTGGCTTTGACGTGTGGAACGTTTGGCTAGGCAGGCACAGCTCGACGATAGTTTGACGAGTCAATGTTTAATACTGCTTTTTAACAGCAGCCCGAGCCCCGCCCCTCCCTTGCTAAGATAACAAATCAATCCAGCATCCGGAACTTCCCGAAAATTCCATAACGACTCTACCCAAGAAACAACATGCAACCCACCCTTAAACCCCAAAACCCAAACTTCTCATCAGGCCCATGCGCCAAGCGGCCTGGTTATGACGTGAGCAAATTGCAGCTTGACACGTTGGGCCGTTCGCACCGCTCGGCTTTGGGTAAAAAGGCGTTGGGTTTGGCTTGCACTGAAACGGCTCGCATTCTGGGTTTGCCTGAAGGCTACCGCGTAGCTGTTGTGCCGGGGTCTGACACGGGTGCGATTGAAATGGCGATGTGGTCGCTGCTGGGGCCGCGTGGGGTCGATGTGCTGGAGTGGGAATCTTTCAGCGCTGGGTGGACGACCGATATCGTCAAGCAGCTCAAGCTGCCCAACACCAACGTCATCACCGCGGCCTATGGCGGCTTGACTGATTTTGCAAAAGTAAACTTTGACAACGACGTGGTGTTTGTGTGGAACGGCACAACGTCTGGCGTGAAGGTGCCTGACGGCAACTGGATCCCCAGCGCTAGGGCAGGCCTGACGCTGTGCGATGCCACATCGGCCGTGTTTGCGATGGACATGCCATGGGAAAAGCTGGACGTCATCACCTATTCATGGCAAAAAGTGTTGGGCGGCGAAGGCGCGCACGGCATGCTGATCATGAGCCCGCGCGCGATTCAAAGGCTGGAGGAATACAGCCCGCAGTGGCCCATGCCCAAGGTGTTCCGCATGAAGTCGGGCGGCAAGGTGACGGAGGGATTGTTCAAAGGCGAGACCATCAACACGCCGTCGATGCTGTGTGTGTCTGACTACCTGGACGCGCTGCAGTGGGTTGAGAGCATTGGCGGTGTGACAGGAACCATTGCGCGGAGCGAGGCGAATCTGAAAGTGATTGAAGACTTTGTCGCCGCGAATGACTGGATATCGTTTTTGGCCAAAGACAAAGCAACACGCTCCAACACCAGCGTTTGCCTGACGTTGACTGCCACGGAAGAGCAGGTTAAAAAGATGGTCAAGCTGCTGGATGCTGAAGGCGTGGCCTACGACATTGGTGCTTATAAAGACGCACCAGCCGGGTTGCGTATCTGGTGCGGTGCGACGGTGGAGGCAACAGATTTGCAGGCGTTGATGCCCTGGTTGACCTGGGCCTACAACGAAGTCAAAGCCTGATCGCCGGTATGTTCAAGGTCAAAACCTACAACCAGATTTCTATCAAGGGGCTGGAGAGGTTCTCTCGCCAATCCTACGAGGTCGGCAGCGACATCAGCCAACCTGATGCGTTCTTGCTGCGCAGCCAAAAGCTGGCTGACGTAGAAGCACCTCCATCGCTGGTGGCCGCAGCGCGTGCGGGTGCTGGCGTGAACAACGTGCCGATTGCCGAGTACAGCAAGCGCGGCATTGTGGTGTTCAACACGCCGGGAGCCAACGCCAACGCCGTTAAAGAGCTGGTGATGGCGGGCATGCTGCTTGCCACGCGCGGTATTTTGCCGGGCATGGCGTATGTCAAGTCGCTGACGACCATGACGGACGCGGCTGAGATGTCTGCCCTGCTGGAAAAAGAAAAAGCCCGCTTTGCCGGTGGCGAGATCAAAGGTAAAACGCTGGGCATTGTGGGCCTGGGCGCGATTGGCTCCATGGTGGCAGACATGGCTTTGGCCATGGGCATGAAGGTGGTGGGGTTTGACCCGGCGCTGTCGATTGACGCAGCCTGGCGCTTGTCAAATGAAGTCACGCGCATGGAGAATTTGCAGGCGCTCTTGGTGCGGGCTGACTACATCTCGTTGCACGTGCCCGCGATGGACGCGACCAGGCACCTGATCAATGACGAGGCGCTGGCCTTGATGAAACCCGGCGCGGTGCTGCTGAACTTTGCGCGTGAAACGATTGTGGATTCAAACGCCATCGAACGCAGTTTGAACAAAGGAAGACTAGGCAAGTATGTCTGCGACTTCCCGGAGCCGCTGCTGCTGAACCATGCCAACGTGATTGCCATGCCGCACATCGGCGCCAGCACCGAAGAGTCTGAAGAAAACTGCGCGGTGATGGCCGCCAACCAGCTGACGGACTACCTGGAAAACGGCAACATCACCAACTCGGTGAACTTCCCGGCCGTCAACATGGCGCGCACACCGGGCACCTCGCGCATCACTTTTTCAAACCACAACACGTCGGGTGTGCTGGGCCATGTGCTGTCGGTGCTGGCCGATAAAAAAGTCAACGTGATCGACATGATGAACAAGAGTCGGGGCGAGCTGGCTTTCAACATCATCGACGTTGAAAGCCAGCCCGGTGCGGATGTGGTGACCGCGATCGAGGCAGTGGAGCATGTGATTCGGGTTCGGGTGCTGGCGTAGGCTGAATTTAAGCTGAATTTAGGCTTTTAGAGGCTAAAAAAACACTGTTCTTAGGTATCAAAAGTTCCTGCAATCCAATAGATACATGCGCAAGCAGCTCCTTAATCAATAGCAGTCTCAATGCTGCCAGGCGACCCGCTGCGCCAGCTTTTCAAACAGCATATCCACCGTCACCGCCAGCAAGGCGACCAATACTGCGCCTTGCAACACATACGCGGTGTTAAAGCCGCTCAGGCCCACAATGATGGGTGAGCCCAGGGTTTTGGCACCGACTGTTGAAGCGATGGCCGCCGTGCCGATGTTGATGATGACGGACGTTCGCACACCCGACAGCCACACCGGCAGCGCCATCGGTATGTCGACGTAGCGCAGGCATTGACGTGCCGTTAGCCCCAAGCTCAATGCAGCTTGCCGCTGCGCTGCTGGCACACCCTGCAAGCCGCTGACGGTGCCCTGCACCACTGGCAGCAAACCATACAGCGCCAAGGCCAGCAGCGCAGGCAGCTCGCCAAAGCCGACCACCGGCACGGCCAAGGCCAGCACGGCCACAGGTGGGAAAGCCTGACTCATGGCCAACACGCTTTCCACCAACGGTTTGAAAGCACGGCCTGATGGGCGCGTGACCCAGACACCGATGGCGCTGCCCACCACCACTGAAAACAAGCTGGACGCGCCCACCAAAAGAATGTGCTGCCACAGCAGCCAGGCAAAAGGCTCCTGTGTGTAGACCGGGCGTTCAAGCTGCGGGAATAAAGACGAAAAAAGAGGCGCTGAATGCGGCAGCAGCATGACCAACACCGCCAGCAACACCGCTACCCAGACGAATCGGTTCTTCATCACCATGGCTTGACTCTGCGCCTGGCCAAGCTTATGAGCATGTTGAACAGCGCATCAACCACCACCCCCAGCGCAATGATGGGCAGCACGCCGAGCAGCACTACGTCTTGTGCATTGGCAAACAGACCTTCAAACAAAATACTGCCCAAGCCGCCCGCACCAATCAGTGCCGTGACGGCTGCCAGCCCCACGCTGCTGACAGCCGCTGTGCGCACGCCGCCCAGCAGCACGGGCAAAGCCAGTGGCAGCTCAACAGAAACCAGCGTTTGAAAATGCGTCAGCCCCAAGGCACGTGCGGCCTGCACCGTGGCGCTAGGCACCTGCCGCAACCCAGCAAGTGTGCCGCGCACAACGGGCAGCAGGCCATACAGCGTCAAGGCAATCACCGCAGGTGCCAAGCCCACACCGCTGATGCCCGCACGGCCCAGCGCGGGCACACTGGCGGCCAGCAGGGCAAGCGGCGCCATCAACAAACCAAACAGCGCAATCGACGGAATGGTTTGAATCATGTTGAGCACCGGCAACAAGGCCCTGCCTGCCTTGGGATGCGCGTGCACAGCCCAGCCCAGCGGCAGGCCGATGGCCAGCGTACACACCAGCGCCAGCAGAACTATTTGCACATGCCGGCCCAGGGTTTGCGCAAAGTCGTCGGCACGGTTGGCGTATTCCTTCATCAGCGACACGTCATCACATACCCCACTGGTTAGCAAGCCGCCCAGCGCCAGTAGCAGCGCGGCACACACCGCCGCCGCTTGAAGCCTGGTTGCGCGCAACTGCTGCAAGGCGCTGCTGACGATAAAGCCCAACAGCGTCAGCGCCACCCAGAATGCGCTACCGAAGGATGCACGTGCAATCGGTAGCTGGCCTTGCAGGTTAATGCTGGCCTGGTTGGCAGCCAGCCAAAGCAGGCTGGGCATGCCTGCCACAGCGACCACCAAAGAAGCCCAAAGCCACGCGACGCGAGGTTTGAACATCGCCGCGGCGGTGAACGCGACAAGCACCACAAGCAGCAACCAGGCTGGGCCAGGAATGATGGAGAAAAAATAAAGCGGCTGTCCTGACACCAGACGGTTGGGCGCTATCTGTAAAAACGGCAAGCCATACAGCGCGACAAGCATCAGCACTGACAAGCACGCCAATACAGGGTTACGGCGCTTGTCGTCTGGCATGGCTACTGGCTTACTTCAACAAGCCTTTGGACTTCAAAAAATCCCCAGCGACTTTTTTGGCGTCAAGGCCTTCGAGCTGAATCTTTGCGTTCAACATTTGCAGGGTCGGGCGATCCAGCAGTTTGAAGACGGGTGCCAATGCCTCAGCAATTTTTGGGTTCTTTTGAAGCGCGTCTTCCCGAACTATTGGAGCCGGCGCGTACACCGGTTGCACGCCCTGCGTGTCTTCCAGAATCACCAGCCCCAGGGCCGCTACTGCACCGTCTGTGCCGTAAGCCATGGCAGCGTTCACGCCAGATGTTTTTTCATACGCGGCACGCACGGTGACGGACGTGTCACCCCCCGCCAGCGTCAACAGCTGATACGGTTTGAGCTTGAACTTATAAGCCACCTGAAAAGCAGGCAGTGCGTCAGACCGCTCTACAAACTCGGCCGATGCAGCCAGCTTGAATTGACCCGACTTGTCACCCGCCCCAGACAGCCATGCAGACAAATCACCCAGCGTGACGAGTTTGTTGGTCGTGGCCACATCCTTGCGCACGGCAATCGTCCAGGTGTTGTTGGCGGGTGCGTGTTGCAGCCAGACAATTTTGTTCTTGGCATAGTCCAGCGCCTTGACGCGCTCATAGCCGGTTTGCAGGTTCTTCCACACCGGGCTTTTTTCTTCTGCAAAAATAAAAGCGCCATTGCCCGTGTATTCGGGGTAAAGATCAATCTCGCCCGCCGTGATGGCGCCACGCATGACCTGCGTGTTGCCGAGTGACACCTTGCTTTGCGTTTTAATACCGTTGGCCTCCAGCGCCAGCACCATCATGTGGCCCAGCAGCTTGCCTTCGGTGTCGATTTTGGAGCCGACGCGAACGGGGGCAACGCTTTGGGCCATCACACCTGCGCAGAACCCTGCTGCGATGAGCAGTGTTGCGGTCGTGCGCAAAACCAAGTTCACGGAATCAAACCCATCGCATGCATGTAAGCCGGGTGCAGCATCAAGTCGTCCCAGGCATGGGCGCGGGTCGTTGGCAGCAAGTCAAGCCTGCGCAGCTCGCTCGATTCAAGCGCTTCCCAGCGGCCTTTGAGCAGCGCTTCAGTCATACCGTCCAGAAGTTCATCCACCGCCTTGCCACCATCGACCGACTGGTTGCACAGCAGCACCATGTCGCAACCGGCATTGAGTGCTGTGATGGCCGCCTGGGTGTAGCTGACCTGCTTGCCATCGATGATGCGCGCACCAGCCATGCTCAGGTCGTCACTAAAAATCGCGCCACCAAAGCCAAGCTGGCCACGCAAAATGTAGGTCAGCCATTGTTCTGAAAAACCCGCCGGCCGGCTGTCAACTTTCGGGTAAATCACGTGAGCAGGCATGACGCTGGTCAATGTGGTGTTCAGCCAGTCGTAAGGCGCGGCGTCGTCTGCCAGGATGGCTTTCAGGCTGCGTTTGTCGACAGGAATATCCGTGTGCGAATCAGCCTTGACAAAGCCGTGACCGGGGAAGTGTTTGCCGCAGTTCATCATGCCGGCTTGCAACAGGCCGTGCATCAGGCTTTTGGCCAGCAAGGTGACGACGCGCGGGTCACGGCCAAAGGCACGGTCGCCGATGACACTGCTCTCGCCAAAGTCGAGATCAAGCACTGGTGTAAAGCTGAAATCAACCCCGCAGCTGCGCAGCTCTGCGGCCAGCACGTAGCCGCAAGCAGTGGCGGCGTTGGTGGCGGCCAGTTGGTCTTTCATCCACAACTCGCCCAGCGCGCGCATGGGCGGCAGGTGGGTAAAGCCGTCAGTTTTAAAGCGCTGCACGCGCCCGCCTTCGTGGTCGACGCAAATCAGCAGGTCTTTGCGAATGCTTTTGATGGCTGCGCACAGGCTGGTGAGCTGCGCGCGACCACCACCGTCACCTTCCCAGTTGCGGGCAAACAGAATGATGCCGCCTGTGAGTGGGTTTTTCAGGCGACGGCGGTCGTCCTTGGTCAGACTCTGGCCTGCGATGTCGATGATGAGGGGGGCGTGCTGGGTCATATGATACTTTTATATGCTATTAAATCAGGAGCTGCTTGCGCATGTATTCATTGGCTTAGAGGCGTATTTTATGGGTAAAAAAGGCCGAAAAAGCCTCAAATACGCTGCTCAACGACCACGAAACTGGCTGCGTAGTCGGTTTCGTCTGTCACGCTGACGTGGGCAGACAAGTGGCGCGCTTCAAACCACTCTTTCAGCGCGCCATGCAGCACGATACAGGGTTTGCCGCTGGCTTCTTTTGCAATCTCACAGCTGCGCCAGGTCATGGGCATGCGCATGCCCATGCCGATGGCTTTGCTGAAAGCCTCTTTGGCTGAAAAGCGGGTGGCCAGGTAGCTGACCCCACGGTCTGGCCAGCGAGCGCTGCGTTCGTTCCACGCCTTCATCTCACCGTCACTGAGGATTTTTTTGGCAAAGCGTTCTCCATGGCGTTCAACGCTGGCGCGTATGCGGCGCACGTCGCAGATATCAGTGCCGATGCCGTAAATCGTCATGGCTCTAGGGTGCCAAAGACCGCCAGATGTGCGCGTCTTCAGTGCAATGCAAATAGTCTTTCACGGCCTGGGCATAGCCCAACTCCAGTGCATCAGCCACCAGCGCATGACCGATGGACACTTCAAGCACGCCGGGCACGGCTTTTAAAAACTCGGTGAGGTTGTCACGATTTAAATCGTGTCCTGCGTTGATTCCTAAATCAACCGCTGCCGCTGCCTGTGCTGATTGGGTGAAACGGTTTAACGCTTCAGGTTTTTGCTCTGTGCCCCAGGCTCTGGCGTAGCTTTCGGTATAAAACTCGACCCGGTCTGCACCCACGGCTTTGGCAGCCGCCATCGCTTCGGGGATGGGGTCCATGAACAGGCTGACGCGTACACCTCTGTCATGAGCTTGTTCGATCAGTGGTTTGAGGCGCTCGGCATCTTGCGGAAAAGCCCAGCCGTGGTCACTGGTGAACTGGTCTTCGCTGTCGGGCACAAAAGTGCATTGGTGCAGGGGCAAGCCGCGTGCGGACAAGTCATGCACAAAACCCATCAGGTTTTGGAACGGGTTGCCTTCGACGTTGAACTCGCGGTCCGGCCAGTCTTTCATCATGGCGGCAATTTCAAACACATCGGCGCTGCGAATATGACGTTCATCAGGGCGAGGGTGAACCGTGATGCCGTTGGCACCGGCCTCCAGGCACAGGCGGGCTGCACGCACCACATCAGGAATACCGAGGTGCCGGGTGTTGCGCAGCAAGGCAACCTTGTTGACGTTGACTGAAAGAGCGGTTTTTATGGCGGTCTTCATTGCGGTTTTGGGAGTCATGGTGTACAGCGCCTGAGGCTAGAGAGCTTGCAGATCCATCATCATCTGCCGGGTTTTTAAAACCTTGACATCGCAATGGTAGTGCAGCAGCGCGCGCAGCTGGGTTTTAAGCTCGGGCAAGTGATTGACGCAGGCGTGCATGGTGTCGACAAAAGGTGCGTCACCATCGAGCGCCTGCTGCAACGCCAGCCACTGCGCGCCGCTCAAGGCACTGCGGTCGTCGTCATGCGCCTCGCGCAGGCCCGCCTCAGCCAGCAACACATACTGGGTCTCAGGCTCCAAAGTTGCTAACGTGGCGGTTTGCGCGTCTAGTAACGGTAGAAAACCAATGTCGCGCAGCAGGCGCAGCTCAAATGCTCGCAGGGCCACTTGCAGCGTGTCAATGCTCTGACTGGCCAGCAACTGCACGGTGGCGGCGTACGCATCAAACAGTACCGGGTGCGGATCGTCACGCGCCAGCAGTCGCATCAACAGCTCGTTTAAGTAGTAGCCCGACAGCAGCGCATCGCCGGTCGGCATGACATGTCCGCCCTGCCATTCAGCACTTTTTAGGTTGCGGATTTCAGCATCACCGCCAAAAGCGATGTGCAGCGGCTGCAGTGGCAGCAAGATGGGACGGAAGTTGGAACTGGGCTTTTTGGCCCCCCGCGCAATCAGCGCCACCCGGCCATAGGTACGGGTGAACACCTCCAGAATCAGGCTGGATTCGCTCCAGTCGTAGCGATGCAGGACGTAGGCGGGCTCATCAACAATGCGCTTGGTAACCACTTCACTCGTAGCCGAATGATTTGACACGGTCTTCGTTGTCCGCCCAGCCAGACCTGACTTTGACCCAAATCTCAAGAAACACTTTATTGCCTGTCAGCGCTTCAAGTTCATGCCGAGCCTCCGTGCCCATGCGTTTGAGCTTTTCGCCCTTGTCGCCAATGATCATGCCCTTGTGGCCGTCACGCTCCACCACGATGGTGGCGGCGATTTTGCGCAGGTTGCCTTCCTGCTCGTACTTGTCAATGATGACCGTCGAGGTGTAAGGCAGCTCGTCACCTGTCAGGCGAAACAGCTTTTCCCGAATCATCTCGGCGGCCATGAAGCGGTCGCTGCGGTCGGTCAGGGCATCGGCCTCGTACATCCACGCTTGCTGCGGCAGGTACTTTTCGCAAATGCCAAACACGCGCTCCACATCTTTGGCGCTGTTGGCCGACATGGGCACAAACTCGGCAAAGTCGCGCTTGGTTTGCATCATCTGCAGCCACGGCGCAATGTCGCCCCGGCGATGAATCAGGTCAAACTTGTTGGCCAGCAAAATGGCGGGCGTGCCTGGCGGCAACAAGCTGAGTACTTTCTCATCGGCCTGGTTGAACTGCCCTGCCTCGACCACAAACACAATCAGATCTACATCATTGACGGTGCCGACAACCGTTCTATTCAATGAGCGGTTCAGCGCATTGCCATGCCGGGTTTGAAAACCGGGTGTATCAACAAACACAAACTGCGTGGGTCCGACGGTACGCATGCCAGTGATGCGGTGCCGCGTGGTTTGCGCTTTGCGCGACGTAATGCTGACTTTTTGCCCGACCAGCGCATTGAGCAAGGTTGATTTGCCGACATTGGGCTTGCCAACAATGGCAATCAGCCCGCAGCGCTGGGCTTCAAGAGGCGGTACGTCTTTTGCCGGTTCGTCGCTGGCTGGGGCCGTACTGGCCCGTTTTGAAAACGCTTTGGCCATCATGGCCTCTACAGCCGCAGCCTGAGCCTTCGCGGCAACTTCGTCGGGTGTCAATTTCTTGTCGCTCATAGCGTCTTTATAAATGCCAGCATCGCCAGCGCAGCGGCCTGCTCTCCTGCACGGCGCGAGTTTCCGGTGCCGCGTTCGGCACGGCGGTATTCAACGATTTCACACTCGACATCAAAGGTCTGCTTGTGCGCCGCACCCTCGGTGCCGACGATGCGGTAAATCGGCAAGCTCATCTTGCGGCCTTGCAGCCATTCCTGCAGCTCGGTTTTGGGGTCTTTGCCAATCGCCTGCATCTGGGCATTGATTTCCACGTCATTGAAAAGGCGGCGTACCAGGGTCGACGCGACTTCAAAACCGGCATCGAGGTACACCGCGCCGATCACGGCCTCCAGCGCATCTGCCAATATGGAGGGGCGTTTTTGTCCGCCAGACTTGGCTTCTCCCTCCCCCAGGCGCAGCAAGTCTGGCAGACCAAGCGACACGGCAATCTGGTGCAGCGTGTCCTGCTTGACCAGGTTGGCGCGAGCTCTTGACAAGTCGCCTTCAGGTAATTCTTTGAGGCGTTCGTACAACAGGCCTGCTACGGCAAGGTTCAATACCGAGTCACCCAGAAATTCGATTCGCTCGTTGTGATCTGACGAGAAGCTGCGGTGCGTCAGGGCCTGCACCAGCAGCTTGGGGTTGCTGAAAGTGTGCTCAAGCCGCTTTTGCAGCGGCAGCAGAGTCAAACCTGATGCAGAATTGGCACGCACTTATTTAGAACGGCCCGTGTACTTCAAAAGCAAAAACGCGGGACCGCCCAAATGGATTTCTTTGCTGTAGGCGTACGAAATCACGATTTTGTCGCCTTCTTTGGTGACGTCAAGATCCTTGCCGGTGATGGACTTGATGTCGTCAATCTGGGCGGCTTTGTCAAAGGTACTGCGCACTTCTGCAATAGAGCTGGACTGCCTGGCTTTGTCAACAGCCTTGCCAATGGTCTGATATTCGGTGTAAGTCGGGATGACCTGGGCACCTATCACGCCAAGGAACACCAGCACACCGCCGACAAACAAAATGCCGATCAGGGAGGCGCCTTGCTGTTTGCTTTTGAGGTTTTTCATCATTTTCTCCATTCAGCGGTAGCGATTGAATCAGTCAAAAGAGCCAATGCGTTTTAAGTTTCCGAAATTCATCCAGACGAAAAACGCTTTGCCCACGATGTTTTTTTCAGGCACAAAACCCCAGTAGCGCGAGTCCAGCGAGTTGTCGCGGTTGTCGCCCATCATGAAGTACTGGCCTTCAGGAACCGTGCAAACCACACCCTCATTACTGTAGCGGCAATTTTGCTTGTTGGGGAAGTCCTCTGCGCCCGGGATAAAAGAGGGACGGTCATCATCATTGAGCAACCGGTACTTTTTAGTGCCCGTCACCTCTTCAAACTGCTTTGAATAGCGCATGCTGTCTTCATCAAAAAAATCAGGCAACGCGGTTTTACTCAAGGGCTTGCCGTTGATCGTCAGCTTTTTATTCAGGTAAGCCACTTCATCGCCTGGCACGCCCACCACACGCTTGATGTAGTCCAGGCTCGGCTTGGGCGGGTAACGAAACACCATCACGTCACCGCGCTGCGGGCTGTTGTTGTTCAGCACCTTCAGGTTGATAACGGGAAGGCGTACGCCATAGTGAAATTTGTTGACCAGAATCAGGTCATTAATCAACAGCGTCGGAATCATGGAGCCCGACGGGATTTTGAAAGGCTCAAACAAAAAAGAACGCAGCAAAAACACCACGATGATGACGGGGAACAGACCAGCCGTCCAGTCCAGCCACCAGGGCTGCATGATGAGGCGGGTTTTGGCTTCGCTGGTGTCTGTATCGACTTTCGCGATCCCCATCTTGGCCAACTCGGCGTGGCGCTTGGCGGTCGCTTCGTCCAGCGCAGCAACTTCCTTATAGCGTTGCGGCAGAAAATAAAGGCGTTCGGCCAGCCAATAAATACCGGTCACAACTGCGGCAAGAAAAAGCAGCAAGGAAAAATTGCCGTCCACCATGCCGAAATACCAGGCGGCGCCGTAGCCGACAAAAGCCGCCAGCACGACTGCTGTCACAGCACTCATTGATTTTGTGATCGCTGTGCTCATCAGTCTTCCACCTGCAATATGGCCAGAAAAGCTTCTTGAGGCACTTCGACCGAACCGATTTGTTTCATGCGTTTTTTACCCGCTTTTTGTTTTTCAAGGAGCTTGCGCTTGCGTGAAATATCTCCGCCATAGCACTTGGCGATCACATTCTTTCTCAGCGCCTTGATTGTCTCACGCGCAATGATATTGGCACCAATGGCCGCCTGAATGGCAACGTCAAACTGTTGCCGCGAAATAATCTCGCGCATTTTGGCCACCACTGCACGGCCCCGGTAGGCCGACTGACTGCGGTGCACGATGATGGACAGCGCATCGACTTTCTCGCCATTGAGCAAAATATCGACCTTCACCACGTCAGATGCGCGAAACTCCTTGAAGGTGTAGTCCATGGACGCATAACCACGCGAGACGGATTTGAGCTTGTCAAAGAAGTCGAGCACGATCTCGCCCAACGGCATTTCGTAGGTCAGCATGACCTGCTTGCCGTGGTAAGCCATATTGAGCTGCACGCCGCGCTTCTGGTTGGCCAGCGTCATGACAGCGCCCACATAGTCCTGCGGCATATACAAATGCACGGTCACGATGGGCTCCCGGATTTCATTGACGCGACCGGCATCGGGTATTTTCGATGGGTTCTCGACCATGATCATCTCGCCATCGGCTCTGAGCACCTCATACACCACGCTGGGTGCAGTCGTGATCAGGTCCTGGTCAAATTCGCGCTCCAGGCGCTCCTGCACAATCTCCATGTGCAGCAATCCCAAAAATCCGCACCTGAAGCCAAAGCCCAGCGCCTCGCTGACTTCGGGTTCGTAATGCAGGGACGCGTCGTTGAGCTTGAGCTTTTCAAGTGCATCCCGCAAGGATTCGTATTCACTGGCTTCTGAAGGATACAAACCCGCAAACACTGCGGGTTGAATTTCCTTGAAGCCCGGCAAGGCCTCGGTTGCCGTTGCGCTGAGTCCGCCCGTGCCGGGCTTGATGCGCGTGATGGTGTCGCCGACACGCGCCGCTTGCAGTTCCTTGATACCGGCAATCACAAAACCCACCTCCCCCGCTTCGAGGGAAGGGCGTGGCTCGTTGTGCGGCGTAAACACGCCCAACTGTTCAGCGTTGTAGGTGGCCTCGCTGGCCATCAG
Organism: Polaromonas sp.; assembly: GCA_031410335.1. GTDB lineage: Bacteria > Pseudomonadota > Gammaproteobacteria > Burkholderiales > Burkholderiaceae_C > Polaromonas. Next base: position 49,226 of record JANNYZ010000153.1, read on the forward strand.
CTTGATGCGCTCGCCCTTGACCAGACGACCGTCCACCACGCGCACCAGCATGACCACGCCCACGTAAGCGTCGTACCAGCTGTCGATGATCATGGCGCGCAGCGGGCCGTCAGGATTGCCTTTGGGTGCGGGAATGCGCGCCACCACAGCTTCAAGAATTTCGTCAATGCCCATACCCGTTTTGGCACTACACGGAATTGCGTCGGTCGCATCAATGCCAATCACCTCTTCGATTTCCTGTCGGGCATTGTCTGGATCGGCATTCGGCAGATCCATCTTGTTAAGAACCGGCACAACTTCTACACCGAGTTCAAGCGCGGTGTAGCAGTTAGCGACTGTTTGCGCTTCAACTCCTTGCGAGGCATCGACAACTAGCAGCGCACCTTCACACGCAGACAAAGACCGGCTAACTTCGTATGAGAAGTCCACATGACCCGGCGTGTCAATCAGATTGAGGTTGTAAATCTGGCCGTCGAGTGCTTTGTATTTCAGCGCAGCAGTCTGCGCCTTGATGGTTATCCCACGCTCTTTTTCAATATCCATCGAATCGAGAACCTGCGCACTCATCTCTCTGTCCTGTAATCCGCCGCAACGCTGGATCAATCGGTCTGCGAGCGTGGACTTGCCATGATCAATGTGTGCAATGATCGAAAAATTTCTGATGTGATTCATCAACGAGAACGCCTAAGTGCTTGAAAGTATTGCGAACAGCAACGCTGCCATTCGCGATGAAACATAAAAAAGGGCGCGTCGGTTTGCGACGCGCCCTGAACCAACAATCTATGGCAACTGCTATGTTGGAACTTCATTGTAGGCAAAAAGACCAGAACTAGAAGTCCAGCAAGGCGCATATATTTGTCGTTGCAAGGCTGCAACATGCATTTTATAAACAGGTTATCCACAATTTTAACTGAACAACTAGGGACAACTTGTGCGTGATCTGTGGAGCAAGTGAGGATATGTGGAATTAGATTCTAAACGGGCCACATTTATCAGTTTTAGAATTATCGTTATATCAAAAATATGATATTTTTCTATTCTTAGTAACTGCGAATTATATTATCGCGTCCGATAGTTGGGTTAGTGCACACTCATCGACTGTTTTTTATTTTTGCAAAGTGATGCAAAAATATTTTTTTAAAGTCTGTAAAGATGCTTTTCCAATAAAAAAACCCCGAACCCATGTGGGGTATCGGGGCTTTTCAAGACGTCACAGCCACTGTGCAATCGGCAATTACTTCCTCAGCGCGATGGGCGAATCAATACATACTGTGCAAGATCACCGCGCCTGAAGAGGATGTTGGCAGCTTTGGTCTTGTCCATCTTGGCCAATGCAGCCTCAAATTCCTTGACGTTGGTGATCTCGGTATTGGAGATGGCAATGATCACATCACCTTCGCGCAGCCCTGCTCTGGCGGCGGCACCTTCAGCCGTATCAATCTTGACGCCGCCTTTGATTTTGAGTTCTTTCTTTTGCGCGTCCGTGATTTCGCTGACAGCCAGACCGAGAACCTGCGCCGGTCCGGCCACAGGAGGTTTGACCTCTGGACCTGCTGCTTTACGCACTGGTTTTTCAGCTTCGACTTCTGCCACGATGACCGACAGATCTTTGCTCGCCCCGCGCCGGAATACTGTTACCACGGACTTGGTTCCAGGTTTGACGTTGCCCACAAGGCGCGGCAAATCGGTTGATTTTTCGATCGCCTTGCCGTCAAATTTTGTGATGATGTCGCCTGCTTCAATGCCGGCTTTATCTGCTGGCGCACCCGCTTCGACGCCCCGGACCAGTGCGCCCTGCGCCTTGCCAAGCCCGATCGACTCAGCAACTTCCTTGCTCACCTGGTCGATCTGAACGCCAATGCGCCCACGGGTGACTTTTCCGGACGAGCGCAACTGGTCGGACACACGGGTGGCTTCGTCCATGGGTATGGCGAATGAAATGCCCTGAAAACCACCAGAGCGTGAATAGATTTGGCTGTTAATACCCACAACCTCGCCGCGCATGTTGATTAGCGGACCGCCAGAATTACCGGGATTGATGGCTACGTCAGTCTGGATGAAAGGCAGATAGTCACCTGTATCGCGCTGTTTCGCGCTGACGATGCCGGCAGTGACCGTGTTCTCCAAGCCGAACGGCGAACCAATGGCCATGACCCACTCGCCGACTTTCAGGCGATTGGAGTCGCCAATTTTGACGGCCTGCAAGCCCGTGGCTTCAATCTTCACAACAGCCACGTCGGTGCGCTTGTCTGCACCAATGATCCTGGCTTTGTACTCGCGGTTATCGGTCAAAGTGACGATAACCTCGTCTGCGCCTTCGACAACGTGGGCGTTGGTCATCACAAAACCATCAGAAGTCAGGATAAAACCAGAGCCAACACCGCGCGGCTGGGCATCTTCCTGGGGCGCTGGCGACCGCTCGGAGCGGGGCCCGCGTGGCGTGTTGGGTGCCATGTTGGGAGGGATGGGAATGCCAAACCGGCGAAAGAATTCGAGCATCTGCTCGTCCACACCACCGCCAGCGGCAGCCGTCTTGACCTTTTCAGAGGTACGAATGTTGACCACGGACGGCCCCACCTGTTCCACCAGATCGGTAAAGTCAGGCAGTGTACGGTTTTGCGCCCAAGCTGAGGGCGCCGACGCCGCTGCCAGCAGGGCAACCACGCACAGCGACATCACGGCAACGTGGGCCCGCAGTGATTTATTCAGGGATACAAACATGATCAACCTCATCTTCAAGTGGATTTAAATTCAGACAACTATTTTTTGCGCTCTAGCCCGCTGGCAAACTGCTTGAGGGTTGCCATGGGAACCTCACCCATGGCGGTCAGCCAGTAATCGCCGATATGCCGCGTCAAGGTGTGCGTTGCCCCCATCGACATGCCAGACTCTTTGCTGTGACGCTGACGGTCGTAAGACTCAACAAACAGCGACACAGATGCCAGCCCATCAGAAAAAACCCACTGCATGGAGTCTTCGGCGAAGCTTGCAGACCCTGCTGAAGCGGGCCTCTTATAGCAACTCATGGGCTTGAAGCCGGCAACGGACGCAGGCAAAGACCAGCCCTCGGCGCTGGCTGTCGTCTTAACGAGCGTGGACTGCTCAACGCGCAGACCGTCCACCTTGCCCATCATCTGCAACAGTTTGTCCATTTTCACGGGCGCGTCCATCAACAGTTCAGAGAACGCAGCCTGCTCCAGAACCCGGCCATCGACATCGAGCGTCTGCAATTTCACCACCAGGCCTTTTTTCTGCTCGGTCCAGACGCGATAGCCGAAGCGCATGGCGTCTTTGGGCAACAACAGCGCAACATCTGCTTCTACCCCCGCGATGCGCTCCGTGCCTTCAAGCTTGAGCTTGTAAAAGTCAGAGATGCGGTGATCGGCAGATTGAACGATATCGGGAAACGAACTCAACGCTTCACGCTTTTCATGGCGTACCAGCTTCTGGTCGGGTAAAAAAGTCACCACCTTCTCGTTGTGCCGAAAAGTTGAACGCGGTGCACCCGTCAGGCTTTCTATCCGTTCGGTTTGTTGCCCTCCCTCACAGACATGCCAGATTTTTGCGCTTTGCATCTGGCCACCCGAGGAAACCACGTAAGTACCGATATACGCGCGATTTTTCGAGGCCTCATGCATGCGGCGTAGCCAGTCATTGAGACCCTTGGCATCCTGAACTGCGGCGGGAGTCGCTGCCGGAGGGTTGGAGCCAAGCGTTTGTGATGCTACAAAATCAGGAGCTGCTAGCGCACATAAAATAAGGGCTAGAGGGATGAATGGCTGATAAAACATGGGTTTTTAGAGACTTTTTGGCGACTTTGAAGCGGTTTTAGCGACCCGAGGGGCGGGGTGCTTCAAAACCAGCATTGCGCACAAAACCAGAAGGCACCTGCAAGGTGGTGGCCCCCATCTGCTTATGGGCCGAAAGCAACTCCTCAAGCCTCGCGTCCCGAATCATGGGCCCCTCCGAAGAAGCAGAGACAACAGTTGATACCGGGCTGTCCTGCGCTAACTGAGGTGCAGAAGCTCCAGTCGATGAGCCGGCCAACGTCCACGCCAATACGGCAACAGTGCCCAAGCTGGCAAAGCCAGCCACCAGCTTCCAGCGAAACTGCCTGTCGTTGGCAGCCTGAACTGTTGGTATGCCCACTGAACCAACTGCCACCACTGCCGTTGCGCCAAGCGGCTCAACAACTTCGTGGCTCAAACGGGCGCTGAGACGCTGCACGAATGCCGGGTCAGCCCCAACAACCCCAACAGAAGACGAGCCCCGCAGCACTTCACCAATCAGGTGGTAACAGTTCCAGTCACTGCGCATGCCATCGTTACCCGCCAGCGGCAGGTTTATAAGCGCACTTTCAGAGCCCGACTGTCCGTCAAAAAGGGCAGAAAGCATTTCAGAGCTGGCGCAGTCTTGTGTTGTCATGATGAGCTGTTTTTTATAGTTCAGTTTCAGTCTGGTGCCGCCAAATTTACCAACGCTTGCCCGCTTGGTTTTCAAGCAAGGGCTTGACCTTTTGAGAGATCGCCTCACGTGCCCGAAAAATCCGGGAACGCACCGTGCCGATCGGACAATTCATGGTTTCGGCTATTTCCTCGTAACTCAGACCTTCAATCTCGCGCAGAGTCACCGCCATGCGCAAATCTTCGGGCAAAGCTTCAAGTGCCATATTGATGATTTGCGCTATTTCCTTGCTGGCAAGTACCGCGTCAGGCGTTTCTGAACTGGTTAGTTCGTTCTCAAGGTGCGAAGTTTCATCTTCATCATCAGATTTGAAAGAATTTTCCGAGACGGTGGGGTTACGCTTCAAGTCCATCAAGGCTTTTTTGGCCGTATTGATGGCAATCCGGTAAAGCCAGGTGTAGAACTGCGCCTCGCCCCGAAACTGCGCCAGCGCCCGGTACGCCCGAATAAAGGTCTCCTGCGCAATGTCTTCAACCAGGTCAACGTCGCGCACCATGCGCCCGATCAGGCGCTGAATGCGTCGCTGGTATTTGATGACCAGCAGCTCGAAGGCTCTTTGATCTCCGGCGACCGTTCGCTCAACCAGCAAGGCATCGCTATCGGGCGATGCGTCGGACGGCGACGGAGCGCGGCCGTCGGTCATGCCGGGGCCATCTGACCGGTGGTGATCCGGTGGGGTGAATAAATAGCACGTCGCAAGTCCAGCCAACGCTCGGGCAAGGTACCACGTTCGGCCCAGAGCCAAAGGCTGGCGTTTGCATGATTCCTGATATGCAGCAACACAACATGCTGAAAATCAGCAGCGACGATCACCTGGTACTCTGCCATGCCGACCTGATAGGCCAGACTCTCCCAATGCCAGTGTTGGCCGTCCCAAACAAGCTGGCCAATCGGTGAAGACTTCAGGCCCAGAAAACCGACCAACCCAGACAATACCCATGCGGCAATGCCAAGAACCCAAGCGATCGTGCCGCCGCGGTTGAGCAAAATCCAGCCTGCCAGCACTGTGCAGACTGCAAACCACGCACCCACATAGATCAGCGTCTGCACAGGCGAGCGCCCAAGCGGATAAGTGACGGGTGGAGCGTTGTGTTTCAAGCGCTGTGTGCTGATCAGACGCGTTTGAACACCAGCGTACCGTTGGTGCCGCCAAAACCAAAGTTGTTTTTGACGGCCACATTGATGACGGCATCACGCGCAATATTGGCGCAATAGTCCAGATCACATTCAGCATCTTGGCTAAAGATGTTGATGGTGGGGGGGATCTTTTGATGATGCAGCGCCAGCACGGTGTACACAGACTCTATGCCGCCCGCACCACCAAGCAAGTGACCCGTCATGGACTTGGTGGAGCTGACCACCATCTTTTTGGCATGGTCGCTAAAGGCTGCCTTGATGGCGTTGCTTTCGTTGATGTCACCCAGCGGCGTGGATGTTCCATGCGCATTGAGATAGTCGACTGAATCTGCATTGAGTCCCGCATTGCGCAAGGCAGACAGCATGGCCCGTCGGGGGCCATCCATATTGGGAGCGGTGATATGGCCGGCATCCGCACTCATGCCGAACCCGGCAAGCTCGGCATAAATCCTGGCGCCCCGCGCCTTGGCGTGCTCATACTCTTCCAGCACCATCATGCCAGCGCCTTCGCCCAGCACAAATCCATCGCGGTCTTTGTCCCACGGGCGGCTGGCTGTTTTAGGGTCGTCATTTCGGGTTGACAAGGCGCGCATCGCTGCAAAGCCGCCAATGCCGAGCGGCGAAACGGTTGCTTCGGCGCCACCTGCAATCATCACATCCGCATCACCGTACTCAATCATGCGGCCAGCATCGCCGATGCAATGCAGGCCCGTGGTGCAAGCAGTGACGATGGCGATGTTCGGGCCTTTGAAGCCGAATTTCATCGACACATGCCCCGCAATCATGTTGATGATGGAACCAGGTACAAAAAATGGGGTGATGCGGCGCGGCCCACGGCTGGTCAGTTCTGCATGGGTGTTTTCAATCAGCGGCAGACCGCCGATACCTGAACCGATCACGCAACCGACGCGCACAGCCTCGTCCTCGCTGAGCGCGTCGCCTGTTTTTAGCCCACTGTCAGTGACTGCTTGGCAGGCAGCCGCCAAACCGTAATGGATAAAGGTGTCCATATGGCGGGCCTCTTTTTCAGAGATGTAATCCGCTATGGAAAAACCCTTCACCTCGCCAGCTATTTTGCAATTCGAGGCAGACGCATCGAATTTGCTGATCAGGTCGATGCCCGACTGTCCGGCCAGCAGACTGGCCCAGTTTTCGGCAACCGTGTTTCCCACCGGGCTGATGCAGCCCAGACCAGTCACTACAACGCGGCGACGATTCATTCGCAAATCCTCAAATTACACCTGAAAAGATTGCAAAAAAGCCCCGAGCGGGGCTTTTGAAGCAGGAGAAACAGCAGCCTTAGGCTTTTTGGTGCGTATTGGCGTAATCAATAGCGTTTTGAACGGTGGTGATCTTCTCAGCCTCTTCGTCCGGAATCTCAATGCCAAACTCGTCTTCCAGGGCCATCACCAGTTCTACCGTGTCCAGTGAGTCAGCGCCCAGATCAGCTACAAATGCTTTCTCGCTGGTCACTTGACCTTCTTCAACGCCAAGTTGCTCGGCAATGATTTTTTTAACACGTGCTTCGATATCGCTCATAGTTCCGCCCAAGGGGTAGTAAATTAATCCGTGATTTTAGCGCGTTAGAGGCGATTCTCTAAGCACCGAGGGTGAATACTGAGCCAGACGGATAAAAGCCAGCGCCAGTGTGGAGGAATTGATTCGTGTTTTACCACTTCCAGGTTACATGTACATCCCGCCGTTCACATGAATTTCCTGTCCAGTCACATAAGACGCCTGTGGGCTGGCCAAAAAAGCGACAGCATGGGCAATATCCTGCGGCTTGCCAAGATGACCGAGAGGAATTTGTGCCAGCAGATTTTTCTGCTGTTCCTGACTCAGACTCGCCGTCATGTCGGTTTCAATGAACCCAGGCGCAATACAGTTGACCGTGATATTTCGCGACCCCAGCTCCCTGGCCAGCGCCCGAGTCATCCCAGCCACACCTGCTTTGGCTGCGGCGTAATTCGACTGCCCGGCATTGCCAGAGCTGCCCACCACTGATGTAATGTTGATAATTCGGCCGTAGCGCTGCTTCATCATGGTGCGCATGACCGCGCGGCTCATCCTGAAGACAGCCTTCAAATTGGTGTCCATCACCGCATCCCAGTCGTCGTCTTTCAAACGCATCGCGAGCATATCGCGGGTGATGCCGGCATTGTTGACCAGCACCTGCAGGCCACCCAGTTCTTTCGAAACCGTTTCGATCAAAGCCTCACAAGCAACGCCGTCGTTCACGTTCAGGGTTTTGCCAGCGCAGCCAGGGTACGCAGCCAATGCCTCGTTGATCTTCACAGCGCCCGTGTCGCTGGTGGCCGTTCCGATCACTTTCAGGCCTTTTTTGGCCAGCTCGAGAGCAATGGCTGCGCCAATGCCGCGCGTTGCGCCTGTGACCAAAGCAATCTGACCTTCAAACTTGATGTCGCTCATATCAGCAATTCTTTCACTTGGGCCATGGAGGCAGGGTCAAACAAAGGGGCTCCTGTCAAGTCAGCATCGATTCGCTTGACCAAGCCCGCCAGTACTTTACCCGGCCCACATTCAACAACATGGCTGACCCCTCGTGCTTTCATGGCCTGGACACATTCCACCCAGCGCACGGCACCAAAAGCCTGGCGATACAACGCATCGCGAATCCTTGCCGCATCGGTTTCCACCGCTACGTCAATATTGTTGATCAGCGGAATCTGCACGGGCGCGAAGGAGGTTTCTGCCAGTTTTTCTTGAAGCTTTTCGGCAGCGGGCTTCATCAAACTGGAGTGAAACGGCGCAGAAACCTGAAGCAGCAAGGCGCGTTTGGCGCCTTCGGCTTTCAGCAGTTCGCAGGCCTTGTCGACAGCCGCTTTGCTGCCTGCAATCACGGTTTGCATCGGGTCGTTGAAATTAACAGCCTCCACAACTTCGCCATTTTGCAAACCAAATTCGGCTGTCGCCCCAGAAATGTTTGCGCAAACAGCTATTATTTTCGAAGCATCCAAACCCAGAATGGCCGCCATCGCACCTTCGCCTACAGGCACGGCGTCTTGCATGGCCTCTGCCCTGAAGCGCACCAGGGGCGCAGCTTGCGCCAACGTCAATGCACCGCTGGCCACCAAAGCTGCATATTCGCCAAGTGAGTGCCCGGCAACGCAAGCAGGTGCCACACCCGCCTCCGCCATCCACACGCGGTAAGCCGCAACGCCCGCCACCAACATGACAGGCTGGGTATTGGTCGTCAGCGCAAGCTCTTCTTTGGGGCCCTCTCTGATCAATCGGCCCACATCCTGCAGCAGAGCGTCAGATGCCTCTTGCAGTGCGTACACGACTGCGGGGTGATCGCCCCAAGCGTCCAGCATACCGACCGATTGAGAGCCTTGACCCGGGAATACAAAAGCAAATGGTTTCAACAAAATCTCCAATTAACGCAAGCGTCTGAACGCTGTTTGCATGCATTTTATGAAAACAAAACACAGCGCATAAATAGACAGCCATGGGTCCAGCAAGTAGTCCCACAGGTTGCCTGACTCCAGCAAACCAAAGCTCCAAGCCAGTAACGCCATAACCATCAGTGCGGGCAGAACCCGCAAACTTTGGAGCCAGCAAACTACGCAAAGTGAAAGCAAAGCCAAGAGCATGCCCCAAGAACCCCAGCCCAGGCGGTAGGCGTCCCAGTCACCCCAACCCAATGCCAGCGGATAGAGAAACAAGGCCGCAGCAGCAAGCGCTGACATCACCGCTGTTTGCTCCCGGTTGGGGATGGCATGCCAATTCAGCGCCTGGCGGCAAATGCGCCAAACCGCCAGCATCACGAGACTGATGCTCAGATCGCCGGTGATGCCTCTGATATAAGCCACCGCGGGTATGCCGGACGCTCCTGACGGCATCCACAGCAGCACAAAGCAAAATGCTGCCATCACTGTGACCCACAGCGCCCGTCCATCGGCACTGCGCCACATACTGAGCAAGCCGATCAGTCCGGCACACAGCACCCAACTGATGCCCAGCAAGGCGAACGCATCAGTCAAGCGCGGCATGGTCAATCCGGACATGTTTGATGCGGCTGCGATGCCATGTGTAAACGAGGTGGATGCCGCCGTCACGCGTTTGCAGCAAAAATGGATATGAAAACTCTTTTGCACAAGCCGATGAGCTGCACAGTTGCCGTGCTGCACTGGCAACATACGCCTGAATATCTGCATCGCTGGCGCCGTTGGCTTTGAGTTCACGGCCCAGCAAATCCGAGTGGTCGGCGGCTGTCAGGCTATTGCCCGCTTGTGATAATCCGGCGGAACCTTCAACAAACATCGTCCTGGCGGCATCGAAACTGCCGGAGCTGGTGGCTTTAAGCAGCGCCAACGATTGACGACCTGCAGCAGCCGGGTTCAACGCGAGCCAGTTGTCACCAGAGCTGGTGACCAGACCAGCGATGGCAGAGTCAGGATTGGGTAAATTCATCGCACGGGCCTGAGCCCAGGTTTGGCCCGCATCTCCGGTGCTGGACATAACCACCCGGCCGCCCTGCCCGGCCCGCATATAGGCGTTGCCCTCAACCGGGCTGGCTACCAACACGACCGGTTGCAAGCTTGAATGACTACCAGGGATCCGCTTTTTATCGGTCACCTGACCTTGCGGGCTGAGATGCAGCACCTCACCGAACTTGGTGATGAACTCGTGGTACACGGGCAAACTGACCGAGCCATCGGCCATCGCCACCGGGGCACCTTTGACGAGTGTGCTGATATTCAAAAAAGGTGAAGTCACCAGGCGCCTGGGGGCGCTCCATGTCACGCCTTCATCCACCGAGCGTGCCCACGTGATGGCGCTGCCCGCCCAGCCACCGAGCGACACATTGACCATCCATAAATACAGCGAGCCATCGGGTACACGCGCAATGACCGGATTGCCAATTTTTTTGACATAGCGCCACAGTCCTCGCTGCAATTGCTGGCGGTCAAAAAGCGTTATCTCGCCCTCCCACAGGCCCGTGGCTGCGTTCATGACAGCGGTCTGTATGGTGACGTCCCCCGCACCTTCGCGGGAACCCGAAAACCATACTGCACGCAGGCTGCCATCTTTCAGTTCGACAGCAGAAGGGGCATGCACAGCCTGCCCAGGATGACTGGATACAAATTGAGCGACAAGCTTGGGAGTTTGACCGGCACCAGGCGATTTATCAGGGGATGGCGCAGCCTTGACGGCTGGCACCGCAAATGTCGATTGCGGCACGTGTTTAAAAGTTTTGTAGCTGGCTGCTGCAAAAGCGATGAACATTAACCCCGCAAAAAGCAGGTTGCGGTTGCCCATTTTTGTCAAGGAACCCATCTCAATACTTGAGAAGTACCGCGCCCCAGGTAAATCCGCCGCCCACGCCTTCCAGCATCAGCGTGTCACCTTTTTTGATCTTGCCGCTTCTTACCGACGCATCCAACGCCAGCGGAATCGACGCGGCTGACGTGTTCCCGTGCTGGTCTACCGTGACAATGAGTTTTTCGAGCGGCAACTTGAGCTTTTTGGCCGTGCTTTGCATGATGCGAATATTCGCCTGATGCGGAATTAGCCAGTCAATGTCTGCATCCGTCATGCTGGCTTTGGCCAGGGTGGCACGGGCTGCACTCTCAAGCACGCCCACAGCCAGTTTGAAAACCGCCTGACCATCCATTTTGAGCAGCGCATCGCCAATGACCTTGCCGCCCGACACGTTTCCTGGCACACACAAAATGCCGACATGTTTGCCGTCGGCGTGCAAATCGCTGGCCAAAATACCGGGGGTATCAGACGCTTCAAGCACCACAGCACCCGCACCATCGCCAAACAGCACGCAGGTGGTGCGGTCTGAGAAGTCCAGGATGCGCGAGAAAACCTCGGCGCCAATCACCAGCGCCTTGCTGGCTGCACCGGTTTTGATCATCGCGTCGGCCACGGTGAGCGCGTACACAAACCCGCTGCAAACCGCCTGAATGTCAAAAGCCGGGCAACCGGCAATGCCAAGCTTGTTCTGCAAAATGCATGCGGCTGAAGGGAACACCATGTCGGGCGTTGATGTGGCCACGATGATGAGGTCAATGTCGCTGGCTTGCAGACCAGCAGTTTGAAGTGCATTTTTTGCCGCTTCAAATCCCAGGTCACTGCACGACACGTCGGGCGCCGCAAAATGACGGGCATGGATGCCGGTACGCTCCACAATCCATTCGTCGGACGTTTCAACACCTGCTGATGCAAGACGCTTTGCAAGATCGGCGTTGGTCAGGCGCTCGGGCGGCAAGTAGCTGCCGGTGCCGGTAATACGTGAGTAGGGTGCCATCAAAAAAACTGGAACGTGAGGAGATCCGGAAAGTATCGCCTAATGTAACGCGACTGCTTCTTTTGAATCTTGCAGGCCCGCTTCAGTGTTGTGCTCGACAGAGGCTGCCACAAGTATGGGAGCCGCATGTGCAATGCGCTCGCGCACCCTTTCCAGCAGCTTGTTGCTGGCTGCATCGTAGGCTCGATTCAGCGCTCGCTCGAAGGCAAACACGTCTGCGGAACCATGGCTTTTAAAGACCAGGCCCTGCAAACCCAGCAATGCCGCACCGTTGTAACGCCTGTGATCCATTCGCCTTTTAAACGCAGTTAGTACAGGATAAGCAACGATAGCTGCAATTTTCGTGAATATATTGCGTGAAAACTCTGCTTTCATGAAACTGCCAATCATGCTGGCCAAGCCTTCACTGGTCTTGAGTGCGACGTTCCCTACAAAACCATCGCACACCACGATGTCCGTCGTACCCTTGAAAATATCATTTCCCTCAACATTTCCGTAAAAATTCAGATCACCGGAGTTAGCCGCAGATCGCAGCAGTTCACCTGCTTTTTTAATCACTTCACTACCTTTTATGGCCTCTTCGCCAATATTGAGCAAGCCCACGCTAGGAGAAGGATTGTCTGAAATCGCAGTTACCAGGGCAGAACCCATTACCGCAAACTGCAGCAGGTGATCTTCGGTGCAGTCCACGTTTGCCCCCAGATCCAGTACCGTGGTGGCACCACCCATGGCATTGGGCAACTGGGTGGCGATGGCGGGCCGATCAATACCATCCATGGTTTTCAGCACGTAACGTGCAATCGCCATCAGGGCGCCCGTATTGCCTGCTGACACCGCAGCCTGAGCTGCACCGTCCTTGACCTGATTGATGGCCACCCGCATGGAGGAGTTTTTCTTGCGCCGCAGGGCAATTTCTATCGGATCGTCCATGCTGACGACCTCTGCGGCGGCAATGACCTGGCAGCGTGAATGCGCTTGGAGCTGGCTGAATTGCGGGTGCTTTTGCAACATCTCGATCTGGCCTACGAGGGTCAGGCAGGCGTTCGCGTGACCGTCCAAAAACGCCAGACTGGCCGGAACGGTGACCGCTGGGCCAAAATCTCCGCCCATCGCGTCGACAGCTATCCTGATCATGGGAAGACCGGCGCGATCGTTGGTTTGAATTTCAATAAAAGAAAAGCCCGCAAATAAAGCGGGCCTTCGGGTGTGCGTGGCACGTTCGTGGAGCGATTAATTACGCTTCAGATTTGGTTTTCAACACCTTGCGGCCGCGGTAAAAACCAGTGGGGCTGATGTGGTGACGCAGATGGGTCTCGCCAGTGGTGGACTCCACAGCGATACCTGGCACGGTCAAGGCATTGTGTGAGCGGTGCATGCCGCGCTTGGAAGGTGATTTTTTGTTCTGTTGAACAGCCATGATGAGCTCCTGGTCGAGCAGTGGTGATGCACACTGCGCGGGTAAAAAGTTGGTAAATTGCACGCCTGTATGGCGGGCCAAGCCTCAGATTATAGCGCGGTTAGCCTTACATGGGAAGACACCGCCTAATCGACGCGACAAGCGCCTTGACGACTACTTTTTCTTTAACTGGGCCAGTGCAGCAAAGGGATTCGGTTTGTCCGGGATATTTTCAGCGGTATCGATCATCCCAGCGCTGAATGCTGGCAACACCGGGCATTCGTCATGCATGGGTACCAGCGGTAGCGCCATCAGCAGTTCGTCCTCCAGCAGCGCCAAAAGGTCAAATTGCGGCGTCATGACCAGCAAATCTTCCTCCGATGCATCGTCTTGCTCCATGGCAATCTCTTCAGTGGCCACAAATCGGTACCACTGGTTCACCCGCAAGGGCGCCTGGACAGCCGCCATACAACGCTGACAGGTCAAAGGCACAGACGTGTTGGCCTCGAGGTGCAACCACGTATCCATTTCCCCTGTCGCGCCCGCGCGCAGTTCGGCTGCTGCCCGCCAATTCACGCTCGAGTCGGACGCCAGCCCAATAGATTCATGCGCGAGCCGCTCCAGATTTTGTAGCGGCGTAATTTCAGCCAGCGGCACACCACTGGTGGCCAGGGTTTGGAGGTTGATGCTGTGCAGTGATTGCTGTCGGGTCATGCCAGCAGTGTAAGAGAATCACCTCATGACTTCCTTCTCCTCCAGCAACCGCACCCTGATTCTGGGCTCCACATCTGCCTACAGGCGAGAACTCCTGGCGCGCCTGCATCTCCCGTTTGAAGTGGCCGCTCCCGATGTGGACGAAACCCCGTTGGCAGGTGAAGCACCCCACGCGCTTTCCGAACGGCTGGCTTTTGCCAAAGCCAGGGCGGTAGCCGTCCGGTTTCCCCAAGCCGTGGTGATTGGTTCAGACCAGGTTGCTGATTTGAACGGCCTGAGCCTGGGCAAACCTGGCTCGCACGACAAGGCCGTCGCTCAGCTGCACCAAATGCGCGGACAAACAGTGGTTTTTCATACCGCGGTGGCCGTGGTGTGTCTGGAAACCGGTTTCGAACAGCGCAGTCTGTCGGCTGTCAGTGTGAAGTTTCGCGACCTCTCAGATGAAGAGATTGAGAACTACCTCCACATGGAGAAGCCTTACGACTGCGCAGGCAGCGCCAAAAGCGAAGGGCTGGGCATTGCCTTGCTAGATGCCATCAACAGCGACGACCCCACGGCACTGATTGGCCTGCCATTGATACGCACTTGCAAGATGCTGCGAGCAGCCGGCATTGAACTGCTATCGGCAAAGGCTCCAGCATGAGCTCCCAAAAAGGAAAGCTGTACCTGGTTCCCGCGCCACTTGACTTTGGCTGCGAAGCTCAGGCACCACTGGCTGACGTGATGTCGATCGCCACCCTGACGATTGCCGCGCAACTGCCGTGCTGGATTTGCGAAAACGCCAAAAGCACACGCGCCTACCTCAAACGGATTGGCGAGTTGATGCCGTTAAGCCAGCCCGTCCAGGCCTTGCTCATCACCGAGCTGCCACGCGAGGTGCATAAAAAAGGCGACCACACGGGCAACTTTGACGCCAGGCCCATGCTGATGGCCGCGATGGAAGGACGGGACATGGGTCTGGTCAGCGAAGCCGGCATGCCCGCCATTGCCGATCCGGGTTCATCAGTTGTGCGAGCCGCGCATGATTTGGGCATTGAAGTGATCGCACTGACAGGTCCGATGTCACTGATGCTCGCGCTTGCCAGCAGCGGACTGAACGGTCAAAACTTTGCTTTTGTGGGCTACCTGCCGCAAGACGCCGGTGAGCGCAGCCTGCGCATCAAGGCGCTTGAATCCGTAGCCCTGAAAACGGGTCAGACACAGATTTTTATAGAGACGCCTTACCGAAACGCGGCGTTGTTGCAGGCTCTGCTGCAAACCCTGCAAAGCAATACACGACTCGCCATCAGTTGCGGCTTGACGCTGAGCACCGCATGGACAAAAAGTGCAGCGGTATCCAAATGGAAGCAGGACAAACCCACACCGCCGCTGGGTTTGCCGACAGTGTTTTGTATCGGTCGCTAGGACTTCACCGAATCGCAGGCAGTGCCCTGACAGCTTTCATCGCGCCCTCTCCCACAGCAGCACCAAACTTCTTGGCCAGGCGCTCAGCCACGTTGTCGCGGCGCGTGTAGTCAATGATGTCGTCAGTTTTGACGATTTCGCGGGCCACGTATTCAAGTGTGCCCAGCTTGTCGGCCAGGCCCAGCTCGATGGCTTGCTGGCCTGTCCAGAACAGGCCGCTGAACATTTCGGGGGTTTCTTTCAGGCGTGTGCCGCGCCCAGCCTTGACCACGCTGATGAACTGCTGGTGAATCTGGTTGAGCATGGCTTGAGCGTAGGCGCGCTGCTTGTCGGTTTGTGCGCTGAACGGGTCTAAAAAGCCCTTGTTCTCGCCTGCCGTCAGCAGGCGGCGCTCAACGCCCAGCTTGTCCATCAGCCCGGTAAAACCGAAACCATCCATCAGAACGCCAATGCTGCCGACGATGCTGGCTTTATCGACAAAAATCTGGTCCGCGGCAACGGCGATGTAGTAGGCCGCCGAGGCGCAGGTTTCTTCCACAACAGCGTAAACCGGTTTTTTGTGTTTGGCCTTCAGACGGCGAATCTCGTCGTTCATCATGCCGGCCTGCACCGGGCTGCCGCCGGGGGAATTGATCAGCAACACCACAGCCTTGGCACCATCGTCTTCAAACGCGGCCTTCAGAGCGGCATTGATGAACTCGGCACTGGCATCGGCTCCGGCGGCGATTTCGCCTTTGATCTCAACCACCGCCGTATGCGGCGTGCTGGCGCTGGTGGCAGGGGTACCTCGATGCATGACCATCCAGACCAGAACCACAAAAAACGTCAGCCAGGACAGCCGCACGACGGTCTTCCAGCGGCGGGTGGCTTTTTGCTCATTCAGGGAGGCGAAAGCCAGCTTTTCAAGGGTACTGCGCTCCCAGCCGGGGGCATCTGTCGGGTCTGTTTTTGATTTTCTTTCTGCTACTATTTCAGGAGCTGCTTGCGCACGTATTGATTGGTCTGGAGCCGTATTTGACCCATTTTTTGAGGCGTTTTCAGCTTCAAAAGGGTTGTTTTCAGGGTCTGGGCGGTTGTTTTCAGTCATGCGCTAGTTTATGGTTTTATCAAAAGGTCAGCGGTTTGAGGTTGTAAGCAGTTTGCCAACAGACGACGCCGTCTTCGTCGACAAGATTGATTTTGACCAGGCCGCCCTGACACGGCCCACCCGCACACTGGCCAGTGTCGGGCAAATAAGCCGCACCGTGGCTGGCACACAGCAGCCACTGCCCTGTGGCATCAAAGACGCGGTTGGGCTGCCAGTCCAGCTCCATCGCCACGTGGGTGCAGCGGTTCAGGTAGGCATGCGCCAAGCCTTTGAACCTGACGGCAAATGCCCTGCAGGTCTGGCCTGCATAGACCACATCAAACGGCACCGCCTGACCGCCTTCAGCCAGGTCGCTGGAGTTGCAAAGGGGCTGCAGATCGTCCATGTTTTCGACCTTTTCAATCAGCCGTTTGCAAGCAGCCAGTCATGCATGTCTTGCACCGAATGGGCAATGTGCATCGGCTTGAGTGCAACAAATGCATCGGGAGTATGCGCTCCGTAGCTCACGCCCAGGCTCGGGCAGCCCGCATTCAGTGCCATTTGCAAGTCGTGCGTGGTGTCGCCCACCATCAGCGTGCGCACAGGGCTTGTGCCCAGTTCGGCCATCAGCTCGAGCAGCATTTTCGGGTGCGGCTTGCCAGCGGTTTTGTCGGCCGTACGAGAGGCATCAAACACGCCTTTGAGCTGAACCGTTTGCAAAACCTCGTCAAGCCCATGACGCGACTTGCCTGTGGCCACCGCCAGCAAGTAGCCCCGTGCCTTCAAAGCCTCCAACAACGGCAACACGCCCTCAAACAAACTCAAATCATGGGCATGCAATTGGTAGTGGTAACGGTAGCGTTCGCCCAGCAGCGGGTATTTGTCTTGCGGCACGTCGGGCGCGGCATGGGCCAGTGCCTGCATCAGCCCCAAGCCAATCACATAGCCCGCGGCCTCGTCGGTAGGCACCGTACCGCCCACGTCTTTGACGGCGGCCTGAATGCAGCGCACGATAATTTGGGTCGAATCAAACAGCGTGCCGTCCCAGTCGAAGGCAATCAGGTCAAAATTTCGGGATGTCATGGCATAAGGGCGATTGAAGAAGGTAAAAACTGCTGCAACTCAGGCGGCAACTCAGCCTGCAAATGCACCACTTTACGCAGTTTGGGATGGTTGAATTTCAGACTCCAGGCATGCAGAAACATGCGCTTCAGGCTCGGCGTGTGGGCGTTTGGTTTTTGCAGAGCCTTGTTCAAGTCAAAATCGCCGTATTTGTCGTCCCCGGCAATCGGGTGACCCGCATCGGCCAGGTGCACCCTGATCTGATGGGTGCGGCCGGTTTTGATGGTGACTTCCAGCAATGTGAATGCGCCATTGTCAAAAGTCGATTTAACTTTGACCAGCGTGATGGAACGCAGGCCGTCCGGGTGGTCGTTGGCAACGACTTTGACGCGCCTTTCGCCGTTCGGCGCCTCGTATTTGTGCAGCGCCTTGTCAATCACTCGCTGGTTGGCAGGCCACGCACCTTTGACCAGCGCCAGATACACCTTGTCGGTTTCGCGCTCCCTGAACTGCTCTTGCAGCAATTTAAGGGCCATACGGCGCTTGGCAATCAGCAAAATGCCGCTGGTTTCACGGTCCAGCCGGTGCACCAGTTCCAGAAAGTCGGCTTCAGGCCGGGCCATGCGCAGTTGCTCAATCACGCCAAAGCTCACCCCGCTGCCGCCATGCACGGCCACGCCAGCGGGCTTGTCGATGGCCAGAACGAAGTCGTCTTCAAACAGGATGGGAAATTCAGCCGCAGGCGCAAAACCGCCAACGGTCGACATGGCACCGTGGCGCACGACTTCCTGGGCAGCTTGCATGGCCACAGCTTTTTGGTCGGCTCGCTCAGACGTGCGGACGGGCGGCAAGCGCACAATATCCCCGGTTTCTACACGGGTATCGGCCTGCGCCCGGCCCTTGTTGACGCGCACTTCGCCGCTTCGAATGATGCGGTAAACATGCGTTTTAGGCACGCCTTTGAGCTGCCGGATCAGAAAATTGTCCAGCCGCTGGCCTGCATAGTCTTCGTCCACGGTGACAAAGGTAGCCGCCGGATTTGGGCTTGCCACGTTACCTGAGGCTGCCCCTATAATAGATTTCACTGGCGTTGTGTTCGTTAAGTTGTTGATTCGCTTGGAGTTTAGTCCACGCCCATCAAAAGCAACCTGAATAGCTTCATGAGAAGCTTGCCCACACGGCGCCGGAAGGTCGATGCAAACCTGAGTGATGCCGCCAAAGTGGCTTTGTCACAGGGAAACAAGTCGACGTTTTGCGAAAACAACTACGGAATACCCAAGCTGGCAGCTTCCTGTGAATACGGGGGCTGCTTGCGGATCTTGGTGAGAAAAAAGTCTTTTTTGACCGATAGCCCTTCAATGACAACGCTGTTTAACCTGATAACTTTCTGCCTGCGGTGCTTTTTAGCCCCGTTTCTAGGCATGAATCAGCCTGCAGCCCTCGTTTTACGTGCGCAAGCAGCTATAAATAAAATAGCAACACTTGTTTCGGTCGACCTGACTCCTGCTCACCCCATCCACGCGCCTACGCTTCAAGTACCTGCCTGACTGATTTTCAGTTGGCTCGGTGGCTACAAAGCTCTCCGGCAATTCCCCACGTTCGCACAGCGTCTGCTTTGGCATCGTTGGCTCATTTTGAGCTGTTGAAATGATGAAAGAGAACGCACATGAAACGCATGCTGATCAATGCCACCCAGGCAGAAGAGCGCCGTTTGGCGATTGTTGACGGACAAAAACTCCTCGACTACGAAATTGAAATTGAAGGGCGCGAGCAGCGCAAGGGCAACATCTACAAGGCCGTTGTGACACGGGTCGAGCCATCGCTGGAAGCCTGTTTTGTCGATTACGGCGAAGACCGGCACGGCTTTTTGCCCTTCAAGGAAATCTCACGCAATTACTTTGCACCGGGCGTGTCGGTCAGCCAGGCGCGCATCAACGATGTGATCCGCGAAGGCCAGGAACTGATGGTTCAGGTCGAAAAAGAAGAACGCGGCAACAAGGGCGCGGCGCTGACCACCTTTGTGTCATTGGCCGGCCGCTACGTGGTGCTGATGCCCAACAACCCGCGCGGTGGTGGTGTCAGCCGCCGTATTGAAGGCGAAGACCGCGCCGAACTCAAAGAAAACATGGACCAGCTGGAGTACCCACAGGGCTCCAGCATCATCGCCCGCACGGCCGGTATTGGCCGCAGCGCACCCGAACTGCAATGGGACCTGAACTACCTGATCAAGCTCTGGACCGCGATTGAAGGCGCAGGCAAGGGCGGCAAGGGCGCATTCCTGATTTATCAGGAATCCAGCCTCGTCATCCGCGCGATTCGCGACTACTTCAACAGCGACATCGGCGACATTCTGTTTGACACCGACGACGTGTACGAGCAGGCCAAGCAGTTCATGGCGCATGTGATG
Organism: Polaromonas sp.; assembly: GCA_031410335.1. GTDB lineage: Bacteria > Pseudomonadota > Gammaproteobacteria > Burkholderiales > Burkholderiaceae_C > Polaromonas. The sequence continues at coordinate 69,156 of JANNYZ010000153.1, forward strand.
CCCGAGCACGAGCACCGCGTCAAGCGCTACCGCGACGACGCGCCGCTGTTCAGCCGCTTCCAGATCGAGCACCAGATCGAATCGGCCTACGCCCGTACCGTGCAACTGCCTAGCGGCGGCGCGATTGTGATTGACCAGACCGAGGCTTTGGTGTCGGTGGACGTCAACTC
>JANNYZ010000154.1:0-15966 GCA_031410335.1 Polaromonas sp.
CGAATCGCTCAAGCGCTCTGAAATGCGCACCGGTGAAGTCATCACCGCTGAAGTCGTTCGCATCGACCACAACCACGTCGTTGTCAACGCCGGACTGAAGTCCGAGGCCTATGTGCCGCTCGAAGAATTCAAAAACGACCAAGGCGAGCTTGAAGTTCAAGTCGGCGACTTTGTGTCGGTTGCTATCGACTCTGTCGAAAACGGCTATGGCGACACGCTGCTGTCGCGCGACAAAGCCAAGCGCCTGGCCTCATGGATGAGCCTGGAAAAAGCCCTCGAGTCCGGCGAATTTGTGACTGGCCAGACCAGCGGCAAAGTCAAAGGTGGCCTGACCGTTCTCGTCAACGGCATCCGCGCTTTCCTGCCCGGCTCGCTCATCGACACCCGCCCCATCAAAGACTTGTCTCCGTACGAGAACAAGACCATGGAATTCAAGGTCATCAAGCTGGACCGCAAGCGCAATAACGTCGTGCTGTCACGCCGTGCGGTGGTCGAAGCATCGATGGGCGAAGAGCGCGCCAAGCTGATGGAAACCCTCAAAGAAGGTTCGTCCGTCAAAGGTGTGGTCAAGAACATCACCGAATACGGTGCATTCGTTGACCTGGGCGGCATTGACGGCCTGCTCCACATCACCGACATGGCATGGCGCCGCGTGCGTCACCCAAGCGAAGTGGTGACGGCTGGCCAGGAAATCGTGGCCAAGATTCTCAAGTTCGACACCGAGAAAAACCGCGTGTCCTTGGGTCTGAAACAAATGGGCGACGACCCATGGATGGGCGTGAACCGCCGCTACCCACAGAGCACCCGCCTCTTTGGCAAGATCACCAACATCGCCGACTACGGCGCATTTGTTGAACTCGAGCCAGGCATCGAAGGCCTTGTTCACGTGTCCGAGATGGACTGGACGAACAAGAACGTGGCGCCGAACAAGCTCGTGGCACTCGGCGATGAAGTCGAAGTCATGGTCTTGGAAATCGACGAAGACAAGCGCCGTATCAGCCTGGGCATGAAGCAGTGCAAGGCTAACCCATGGCAAGAGTTTGCAGTGGACACCAAGCGCGGCGACCGCGTCAAGGGCCCGATCAAATCCATCACCGACTTCGGCGTTTTCGTCGGTCTGGCTGCCGGCATTGACGGTCTGGTGCATTTGTCTGACCTGTCATGGAACGAGCCCGGCGAAACCGCCGTACGCAATTACAAAAAGGGCCAGGAAGTCGAAGCGATTGTGCTGGCTGTTGATGTTGACCGCGAGCGTATTTCCCTCGGTATCAAGCAGCTCGACTCTGACCCATTCACCACGTTCGTGTCGATCAACGACAAGGGCGCGATCGTGACCGGCAAGGTTAAGACTGTCGATGCCAAAGGTGCTGAGATCGACCTCGGTGAAGACATCATTGGCTACCTGCGCGCCAGCGAAATCAGCCGTGACCGCGTTGAAGACGCACGCAATGTGCTCAAAGAAGGCGACGAAGTCTCTGCTGTTGTGGTGAACGTGGACCGCAAGACCCGCAACATCCAGCTGTCAGTCAAAGCCAAGGACAACGCTGACCAGCAGGAAGCCATGGCTTCCCTGAGCCAGCAGTCCGCCAAAGAAAGCTCTGGCTTGACCAATCTTGGCGCTTTGCTGCGCGCCAAGATGGACAGCTCGGAGAAGTAGAAAAGTTTTGCGGGACTGACCAGACGGCGCAGCAAAGCTGCCCGTCTGCTCTGTCCCCAAACTGATCCATCCCCGACTTCATGACCCGAAGCGACCTTGTTGAAGAACTGGCCAACCGGTTTGGTCAGCTCACCCACCGTGATGCTGAATACGCCGTCAAGACCATTCTTGACGCCGTGAGCGATGCGCTGGTGCGTGGTCACAGAATAGAGATTCGGGGTTTCGGCAGTTTTTCGGTCAACCGTCGGCCGCCACGCATGGGGCGCAATCCCCGTTCGGGTGAAAGCGTTGCTATTCCTGAAAAGCGGGTTCCCCACTTCAAGCCTGGAAAAGCGTTGCGTGAAGCTGTTGATGCACATACCCAAATGCTGGCGTCCCAAGCCAACGACAAAATTTCAAAAGCTTGAACCCTTTTTTTGGCTGACTACAATCCATAGTTAACTCCCGAAAGCGGTACCTCGTGAAATACCTGATGTGGCTGCTCAAAGCAGCCATTTTTTTTACGCTTTTTGCTTTTGCGCTGAATAACCAGCAGCTTGTTGCTGTCAATTTTTTCTTTGGTACGTCCTGGAAAGCCAACCTCGTGCTGGTGGTGCTGACAGCATTCAGTATTGGATTGCTGCTCGGAGTGTTGCTGATGATGCCCCGCTGGTGGAGGAGCCGGAAGAACCGTTCGGCGCAAGTTGCCCAACCAGCCGTAATAGCGCCCGCCAACGCGCCCGCCGACACGAACGCGGTCACGGCCGACACCCTCACCATGGCGCGCGATGGACTTTGACATCAGCTGGATTTTGCTGGGTCTGCCTGTGGCGTTCACGCTGGGGTGGATGGCTTCACGCGTGGATTTGCGCCATTTGCGTCTTGAAAACCGTCAGGCACCCAAGGCCTACTTTCGAGGGCTGAATTTTCTGCTCAATGAGCAGCAGGATCAGGCGATTGACGCCTTCATCGAGGCGGTTCAAAACGATCCCGACACGTCAGAACTGCACTTCGCGCTGGGCAACTTGTTTCGACGTCGCGGCGAGTACGAACGTGCAGTTCGTGTGCATGAACATCTTTTGCAACGCGGTGACCTGCCGCAGCCGGACCGCGACCGTGCCCAGCACGCGCTGGCACTTGACTACCTCAAAGCAGGTTTGCTGGACCGTGCAGAAAATGCCTTGCGCAAGCTGGAGGGCACCGCGTTTGAAGAAGAAGCCAGACTCGCTTTACTTTCGATTTACGAGCGGTCGCGCGACTGGGAACATGCCAGCCAGATTGCCAGCAAACTGGGGGGTGCCGGGCATGGCAGCTTTACTGGCCGACAAGCCCACTACCTGTGCGAGCAGGCCAACGCATTGGTCGCTGATGGCAAGGCAGAGGCCGCTATAGACCTGCTGGAGCAAGCTTGCAAGCTGGCGCCCACCGTGGCAAGGCCATTGATTGAACTGGCCAAACTCAACCATCAAAGGGGGCAGACACAGACCGCTCTGGACAATCTGCTGACTCTGGAACAGACCGCGCCACAAAGTCTGCCGCTGGCCACCAGTCTCATGGTCAGCATGGCAGAGCAGCAAAATACGTTTGCCGCACCCATCGTCAAGCTGCTCAAAAGCCACTACCAGCACACGCCCTCCGTGGACGTCATGCAGGCACTGGCAACGCTTGAAAAAGACCCCTCCGCAAGCCGCCAAACCTATATTGATCACCTTGAAAGCGAGGCGTCGCTGGTCGCTGCAACACGCTGGATTGCGGGCGAAAATCTGGGGACGGTGCACCAGAATCAATTGCTCAAGCGCGCCCTTGAACTGGCCGCCAAACCGCTGATGCGCTACCGCTGCGCGGCGTGCGGGTTTGAGGCAACCCAGCACTTTTGGCACTGCCCGGGCTGCCAGGCCTGGGACAGTTACCCGGCACGCAGAATAGAAGAACTCTAATAAAAATAACACCATGCAAATGTCCCAAGACAAATTAGCGACAGCCCGCGTTCTGGTCGTCGGCGACGCCATGCTGGACCGCTACTGGTACGGCGCAGTAGACCGCATCTCCCCTGAAGCACCGGTGCCTGTGGTGCGCGTCACGCGCACTGAAGAGCGCGTAGGTGGTGCGGCTAACGTGGCCAGCAACATCGTTGCCATCGGTGCCAAAGCGTCTCTGCTCAGCGTGGTAGGCGACGACGAGGCCAGCCACCAGCTCGAAGCACTGGTTGCCAAAACAGGAATTGCGCCCTACTTTGGCCGTGACCCGAAGCTCAAGACCACCGTCAAGCTGCGCGTCATTGGCAGGCAGCAGCAGTTGCTGCGGCTTGATTTTGAAAACACCCCTGAAAATGAAGTCCTCGCGTCTCAGTCGAGCACCTTCGACAAGCTTTTACCGCAGCATGATGCGGTGCTGTTTTCAGACTACGGCAAGGGCGGTCTGGCGCACATCACTTTCATGATTGACCAAGCCAAAGCCGCTGGTAAAACGGTTCTGGTCGACCCCAAGGGTTCGGACTACACACGTTACGCAAACGCAACCCTCATCACCCCCAATCGTGCCGAACTTGAGCAAGTGATCGGTGCGTGGACGAGTGAAGCTGATTTGACAGCCAAAGCCCATGCCTTGCGTCAATCGCTCAGGCTTCAAGCCCTGCTGCTGACCCGCAGTGAAGCTGGCATGACCCTCTTTGATGAACAAGGCGAGCTACATGTACCCGCTGTGGCGCGCGAGGTATTTGACGTTACGGGTGCTGGCGACACCGTGATCGCCACGCTGGCCGCGTTGCTGGCCGCAGGCATCAAACTACGCGATGCCGTACCCGTTGCCAACCTTGCCGGCGGTATCGTTGTGGGCAAATTTGGCACCGCAACTGTGAGCTACAGCGAGCTGTTCAGCACGCATCAATAAACGAAAGAGGGCCATGAAAATCGTAGTCACTGGCGCTGCCGGCTTCATTGGCAGCAACATCATCAAAGGCCTGAATGCGCGCGGCATTGACGACATCATTGCCGTAGACGACCTGACGATGGGCGACAAGTTTAAAAATCTGGCCGACCTGCAAATTGCCGACTATGTCGATGCGGACGATTTTTACGAGCTGTTTGCCGAAGGCGCCTATGGGCAAGTAGAAGCTGTGTTTCATGAGGGTGCATGCAGCGACACCATGGAGCCTGACGGCAAATACATGATGGACAACAACTACACCCTGTCGTGCGAGTTGTTCCATGCCTGCCTGGATCAGGGCACACGTTTGTTGTACGCCTCATCGGCCGCGACCTATGGGGGTTCGGACACCTTCAGCGAGTCAGCCGAATTTGAAAAGCCGCTCAACGTTTACGGCTACTCCAAGCTGCTGTTTGACCAGCGCCTTCGTCGCGAGCTTGGCCAGCGATTTGAAAACGCCAGCACCCAGGTAGCGGGTTTTCGGTATTTCAATGTTTATGGTCCGCGTGAGCAGCACAAGGGCCGGATGGCCAGCGTGGCTTATCACCAGTTCAACCAGCATCAGGCTGACGGCAAGGTCAAACTGTTTGGCGAATACGGTGGCTACGGTCCTGGCGGCCAAATGCGCGACTTTGTCTTCATTGACGACGTTGTAGCGGTGAATTTATGGTTTCTTGACCACCCTGACCGGTCTGGTATTTTTAATCTGGGCACTGGGAAGGCGCAGCCTTTTAACGACGTGGCCATCAGCGTCATCAACACCCTGCGCAAGAGTCAGAATGAAGCACCGCTGAGCATCGAAGAAGCGGCGCGTGGCGGCCTGATCGACTACATCGCCTTTCCGCCTGCCCTGGTGGGCAAGTACCAAAGCTACACGCAGGCCGACCTCAGCACCCTGCGTGCGGCCGGGTGTGACCATGTTTTTGCCGATGTGCAAACTGGCGTTGAGTCCTATATGCAATGGTTAAGTGTTCAAAAATAGGGTTTTTACCCATTAATTAAGTCATTTCAGGTCAACCCGCCCGGCCGTTGACCGTTAGAGGCTGTGACTTCCTTTATTTTGAAGGATCGCCCTGAGTCACCCATTCAAACCAACTATTCGAGGAGTTTTCCCATGTTCAAAAAATTGCTGGCATTTTTTGCCGCCATGACTGTCGCAGTTGCTTTCGCAGCTGTTGACGTCAACAAAGCCACCCCTGCAGAACTCGACAGCATCAAGGGTATTGGCCCAGCTATCTCTGGCAAGATTCTTGATGAGCGCAAAAAAGGTAACTTTAAAAGCTGGGAAGACTTTATTGAGCGCGTTAAAGGCGTTGGTGAAGGCAATGCCGCCAAGTTTTCCGCAGAAGGCCTGACGGTCGGCGGCACTGGCTACAAAGGCGCAGCTGCTGCCCCTGCAAAAGCCGATGCCAAGCCTGCAACTGCACCAGCCGCTGCTGCCGCACCCGCGAAAACTGACGTGAAGGCTGACGCCAAGCCAGCCGCTGCCGGTGCTCCAGCTGCTGCAAAAGAAGAGAAAAAAGACCCTAAAGCTGAAGCCAAGGCCAAAAAAGAAGCCGAAGCAAAAGCCAAAGCTGACGAAAAGAAAGCCAAAGCCGATGCTGCCAAAGCCAAGAAAGAAGCTGATGCCAAAGCCAAGGCCGATGCAAAAGCAGCCAAAGACAAGCCAGCTGCCAAAGCCGATGCCAAGCCTGATGCCAAGGCCGACGCCGCCAAGCCTGCTGCCAGCGCGCCTAAAAAGTAATCGCCAATCCAGCGATTCAATTCGCTTACTAAAAAACCCGCTTGTAGCGGGTTTTTTTATTTTTTAAAGGCATTTAAAACTTACATTTATCCTTTAATCCGAATGAATACGTGCGCGAGCAGCTATTGAATATATAGCAAACAATTTTTGGGCGAAGCACGGCTTGACCCGCACATCAGCCTTGCCAGGCAGCCGCTGGAGTTGTATTGCGCAGCTGCCCGGTGCGCCGATTGATCACACCCGCTGCAACCACCCATTTGGCGCGGGTCAGCCAGCTCCGGTGGAGTTCAGGGTGCGCCTTGCTCGAATAAAAATGCTCCGGGTCGTGCGACACGCCCCAGTCGTTGACAGGCTGACTGGAGGCGTCGGCAGCGTGGTATTGACCATGCGCGTCCTGCTGACCATCCCAAAATCGGCTGGCCTGCGCATGGATTCCGTAGCCCAACACACGCTGTTGCTGCCTGAGCCACAAAGCTGCGTGTGCTTCCAGTACGGAGTCGGTCACATAGGTGTCGGTTTGAACCCAGTGGCCCTGCAAGTACACCTCACCGACTGCATGGGTGATGACACTGTTCCCCAAATCAACAATACCCCACAGAAAAGCCGCAGGCAAGCTGACAAACCGAAGCCTGGCAGGCACCCCGGCACTGCGCAGCAAGGCCACAAACAGCGTGCCCTTGGTATGGCAGTCACCCCTGCCCTTTTTGAGCACTGCCGCCGCACTGACGTGGTCAAAGCCTCCCACACAGCCAAACGGCAAGGACTTCACGAAGTCGTGCACACGTACTGCCTTTTGAACATCTGTCTGTGCCAGTTGCGTGAGGCTCTTGGCGCGCAAGCGCAGCCGCGAATCGTCCAGGTCCAGCAAGCGTGTTGGCACCAGGCAATCAGAAGGCTCAACGGCTGCTAAATCGGTTTGGCTTGACTTCACTTTTGCTGTCTCATTTTCAAAGACATAATTATCAAACATAAGCGCATGAATCTCCTGAAGCAAAGCTAAAAACGTGATTTATTACCTCGCAAATTACCCTGCGTGTCGGACCGTAAAAAAGGCGGGAGCGTGACGTACCCGCTAGACCTGCCCCAAGGCCTTTTTCACGACGACTCAAACTTGGCGCGCTGCCTTTGGTGCGAGGCCAGCCCTGCTTACCGGGCCTACCACGACACCGAATGGGGCTTTCCTGTGAAGGACGAACGCAGGTTGTTTGAAAAAATCTGTCTCGAAGGATTTCAGGCGGGACTGAGCTGGCTGACGATATTGAACAAGCGCGAGAACTTTCGCGCTGCGTTTGCCAACTTTGAAGCTGAGCAGCTTGCCGACTTCAACGACAGCGACACCCGACACCTGCTGATGGATGCGGGCATTGTTCGCCATGCCGGAAAGATCGCGTCAACCATCAACAACGCAAAGCGTGTGCTGGAGCTGCGCCGCGAATTTGGCTCGCTGGGCGCTTACGTCTGGAAGCTGGAGCCGGATGCGGCAAGCCGGCCGCCCGTCATCACGCATGCCGTGCTTAAAACCGCGACCACCTCTGCCGCGTCGATTGTCTTGTCGAAAGACCTGAAAAAGCGGGGCTGGACCTTTGTCGGCCCAACCACCATGTATGCCTTCATGCAGGCCATGGGCCTGGTCAATGACCACCTTGAAGGCTGCCACAGCCGCAGCGCTGCGCTGGCTGCGCGGGCGGCTTTTACCCCTCCTGTTCGAAAGTACACATGACACCCCATGAGACCCCGCAAGACACCCTGACCCAATGGCTGGAACAAAGCGCTGCCGTGCGCGCGCGCATGCTGGCAGGCGGCGGCAAGCCCGGTGTCGCCACGCCCGAGCACTTTGCTGGCAAAACCGGGCTGGAGCAAATGCAGGCCATGCTGTCAGGCGCCATGCCCTACCCGCCCATCGCGCAAACACTTGACTTTGAGCTGGTCGAGATAGAACTGGGTAAAGCCACTTTTCAGGGCATACCACAGCTGATGCACTACAACCCGCTCGGCTCGGTACACGGCGGTTGGTACGCCACCCTGCTGGACTCGGCCGTGGGCTGCGCAGTGCACACCATGATGCCGCCAGGCCGGGGCTACACAACAGCCGAGCTGAGCGTCAACATCGTACGCGCGGCGTCGCACAAGACCGGCCCACTGCGCGCCATTGGCACGGTGATTCACTGCGGCAAACAGCTGGCTACAGCCGAAGGTCGCATCGTCGGCCCAGACGGCAAGCTGTATGCCCATGCCACCACCACCTGCCTGGTGTTTGAAATGGCACGATAAAAAAATCACCCCAACACACCCATAATCCTGATATGCGACTACTACACACCATGCTCCGCGTTGGCAATCTTCAGCGCTCCATTGACTTTTACACCCAGGTGCTCGGCATGCAGCTGCTGCGCCAGTCTGAAAACCCTGAATACAAATATTCGCTGGCCTTTGTCGGCTATGAGGGCAACCCCGCGCAGGCTGAAATTGAGCTGACCTACAACCACGGGACCGACAGTTACGAGATGGGCACCGCCTATGGTCACATTGCGCTTGGCGTGCCCGACGCCTATGCGGCGGTTGACAAAATCAAGGCCGCGGGCGGCAACGTCACGCGTGAGGCCGGCCCCGTCAAAGGCGGCAGCACCGTGATTGCTTTTGTGACCGACCCGGACGGCTACAAGATTGAGCTGATCCAGCGCAAGGAAGATGGCCAGGGGGCCGGCCTGCGATAACCGCCAACGGTTACGCTATTACTTTAGTAGCTGTTAGCGCACGTATTCATTGGCCTAGAGGCATTTTTGGCACCTGAAAATGGCCAAAAACAGCCCAAAACAGCTCACATCGCCTTGAGATTTAGCCTGCTGGCCTGAAACGCCAGCGCCGTGACTTGCGCCCAGTTGCCGCGCGCCAGCGCGTCAGGCGGCGTGAGCCACGAACCGCCGACACAGACGACATTGGGCAGACCCAAGAAGTCCATTGCATTGGCTGCCGTTACGCCACCCGTGGGGCAAAAACGCACGTCGCCGAAGGGCCCGTTCCAGGCTTTGAGCATGGCGGGTCCACCGGCTTGCATGGCCGGGAAAAACTTCAGCTCACTCAAGCCATCGGCCTGGGCCATCATGATTTCGCTGGCCGTGGCCACACCCGGCAGCAGTGGCAGGCCCACATCACGGCAGGCCTGACCCAGCGCATGTGTGTAGCCCGGGCTGACAATAAAACGAGCACCAGCCATGGCACTGGCTTGCACGTCCTGCGCGCTGCGTACCGTGCCCGCACCCACCACCGCCTCGGGCACGTCGCGGGCAATGGCCTCAATGCACGCCAGCGCCTGCGGCGTGCGCAGTGTCACTTCCAGCATGCGAATGCCGCCTGCTACAAGCGCGCGCGCCATCAGCACAGCCTGGGCAACGTCGGTCAACACAATCACGGGAATGACGGGGGCGTCCTGCATGACTTGCAGCGCGCTCAGTTTGCCACCCAAGTCGGTGTTGACATCCGTTGAAGCATCAAAATTTACATCCATGACAAGGCACCTTCTTCTGCGGTCAATGCACTGCGGCGCATGTTGGTGAACAGCTCGCGTCCCATGCCCTGGCTGTCATTTTGGCGCAAAGTCAGCGGCATGATATCTATCGTTCGCGCAGCCCATTGATCGTCCGGTACCAGCACATTGAGTTCGCCCGTGAGCGCATCCACCCGGATCACATCGCCGTCACGGATCTTGGCCATCGGGCCGCCCGCTGCAGCTTCAGGGGACACATGAATGGCAGCCGGCACCTTGCCTGACGCCCCGCTCATGCGGCCGTCCGTCACCAGCGCCACCTGGTAGCCCTTGCCTTGCAGCACCGCCAGTGGCGGCGTGAGCTTGTGCAGCTCGGGCATGCCGTTGGCCTGCGGTCCTTGCCAGCGCACCACGCAGATTACGTCCCGCTCCAGTTCGCCTGCATTAAAAGCATCGAGCAAGCCCTGTTGTGAGTCAAACACGCACGCCGGTGCTTGAACCACGTGGCGGTCATCGGGCACGCTGGACACCTTGATCACGCTGCGGCCCAGATTGCCCTGCAGCAGCTTGAGACCGCCGCTGGCACTAAACGGCCTGGCCACACTGCGCACAATGGTGTCGTCTTTTGAATCGCCCGCATCAGCCCACGCCAGTGCCGCGCCCTGCATGAAAGGCTCGCGTGTGTATTCACGGATGCCACCGGCGCTAACTGTCATCACGTCGGCATGCATCAACCCTGCGTCCAGCAGCTCCCTGATGACCAGCCCCGTACCACCTGCTGCCTGAAACTGGTTCACGTCTGCACTGCCGTTGGGGTACACGTGCGTCAGCGTGGGCACCACATCTGAGAGGTCTGAAAAATCATTCCAGTCAATGGTGATGCCTGCTGAATGCGCTACCGCTACCCAGTGAATCAAATGGTTGGTAGAGCCGCCCGTGGCGAGCAGGGCCACCATCGCATTGACGATGGCGCGCTCATCCACAACATGGCCGATGGGTGCATATCTTTTTGACTTGATGATGCTCAAAACGGTACGGGCGGATTCCCGTGTCAGCTCATCGCGCAAATCCCCACCGGGTGCCACAAACGCCGTGCCAGGCACGTGCAGGCCCATCGCCTCTAACAGCATCTGGTTGCTGTTGGCCGTGCCGTAAAAGGTGCAGGTACCGGGTGCGTGGTAGGACTTCATCTCAGACGCCAGCAGCTCGGCCCGCCCGACCAGGCCTTGCGCGGCCAGCTCGCGGGTTTGGGCCTTTTCCTTGTTGGATATACCTGACGGCATGGGCCCGGCGGGTACAAACACGGTGGGCAAGTGGCCAAAATGCAGCGCGCCTATCAGCAGGCCCGGCACAATCTTGTCGCACACGCCAAGCAGCAGGGCAGCATCAAACATGTCATGGGACAGCGCCACCGCAGTGGACATGGCAATCACGTCACGGCTAAACAAGCTGAGCTCCATACCCGCGGTGCCCTGCGTCACGCCGTCGCACATGGCGGGCACGCCGCCTGCCACCTGCGCAGTGGCACCGTGCTTGCGCGCTTCTTCCTTGATCAGGTCCGGGTAGTTTTTGAGCGGTGTGTGCGCTGACAGCATGTCGTTGTAGGCCGTCACGATACCAATATTCGGGGCACGATCGGCCACGATCTTGAAGCGGTCGTCCGGGGGGCTGCCTGCCACCGCATGCGCCAGGTTGGCGCAGCCCATGCGGTCAGCGCCTCTGGCGCGCGTGGCGGCGGTGTTGACAAGCGCCAGGTAAGCGCTACGACGATGGCGGCTGCGATCAGTGATGCGCGCTGTGACGCGCGCGACCTCAGGGTGCAAATTTGGAGAAGTCATGTGTAGGACTTTAAAAATGAAAAATCGTTTGGTAACTTAATTACAAACCTTATCGTAACGGGTTACGGCCGTACTGCGTGTGGTCCGGGTTACCAACAAGGTACAGAAAAACGCGCTGACCGTTGTAAAGTCATGGCGTGACACAGCACCCGCCAACCCCGTCCACTTCTGCCGCACGAGACCCGGCCCGCATGCTGCAAACCGTGGTGCGTGAATGGGGCGGCGCCAGTGACCTGTGGATTTTTGGCTATGCCTCGCTCATCTGGCGGCCCGAGTTTGACTTTGACGAGGAGCGTTTTGCCACGATTCACGGCTATCACCGTGCCCTGAAGATGTGGAGCCGCCTGAACCGGGGCACCCCTGAGCGGCCTGGCCTGGTGTTTGGCCTGCTGCATGGCGGCAGTTGCAAGGGCGTGGCGTTTCGCATCCCCCGCGCCAGGGTTGAAGCACAACTGCCCGCCCTGTGGGACCGGGAAATGCCCAACGGCGTTTATGACCCGAAATGGCTGCGTTGCCACACTGCCGAAGGCAGCGTCACAGCGCTGGCCTTCACCTTGTCAAAGCGCAGCCCCAACCACACGGGCGTACTGCCCGATGACGCATACCGGCAAATTTTTTCCAGCTCGTGTGGCCGCTACGGCACCACCCGCGAATACGCCCAGCTGACCTATGACAAGCTCAAGGAACTGGGCATTGAAGACCATGCACTGGGCAAGCTGCTGGGGCTGGCCGATTAACGATCCGCCAGCAGCTTTTCAGCACGCTGCAAGTCGTCCAGCGTGTCAATGTCGGTGATGCAGCCTACATCCTCAAGCTCCATGAATGCTACTGAATCAGTAGCTGCTCGCGCACGTATCAATTGGGCCGCACCCTGATTTCCTTGTAAATTCAGCAGTTCCTGGGTACATTCCGGGTCAAAACGCACCGGGTGGCCACGCTGGCCGTTCACTACAGGCAGCGTGACGGCGCACGGCGGTGCAAACGCAATCCGCCGCAATGTGTCGCTGGTGATCAGCGGCAAATCAGCAGGCAGGATCAGCCAGCCATTCGCATTGGGCGTAGCACGCACACCCGCTGCAATCGAGTCCCCCATGCCGGGCCTGGCCGGGTCAGCCGTGACCACATGGCAGGGCAAGCCACTGGCTTTGACGGCGTCAAGGACATGGTCAATCACGCGCTTGCCTGCCAGCAGGGCCTGCAGTTTGTGCACGGTGCCGCCCGATGCAGCAAAGCGCTCGCCACGGCCGGCAGCCAGCACGATGACCACAGGGCTTTGTGTGTTGGGCGATGAAAGAGGCATGCAATCTTTATACTTGAAATATGTCTGACCCCACCTCCTCATCCTCACTTTCCTCAACCTCCATCGCCGACCTGCGCAAAAGCTATGAGCGCGCAGAGCTTGATGAAAAAGCCTCGCAAGCCGATCCATCTTTGCAATTTGACCAATGGCTGAAGGAGGCGATTGCCGCCAAGGTGCCCGAACCCAACGCGATGACACTGGCCACCGTCGCCCACAACCTGCGCCCGTCCACCCGTGTGGTGCTGATCAAGGGTTTCGACCAGCGCGGTATTGTCTGGTACACCAACTATGACAGCCGCAAAGGCCAGGAACTGGCGGGCAACCCGTATGCGGCGCTGCAGTTTCACTGGGTAGAACTCGAGCGTACGGTGCGTATTGAAGGCGTGGTTGAGAAAGTCTCTGACGAAGAAAGCGACGCTTACTTTCACTCCAGACCACTCGACTCCCGCATAGGCGCATGGGCCAGCCCGCAAAGCGAAGTTATCAGCGGGCGCGGCGTGCTGGTTGCCAATGCTGCAAAGTACGGTGCCAAATTCTTGCTGCAGCCACCCCGCCCACCGCACTGGGGCGGCTACCGCCTCAAACCTGACAACTGGCAGTTCTGGCAAGGCCGCCGTAGCCGCTTGCACGACCGGCTTCGGTACACGTTGCAGGCCGACGGGGGTTGGCTGCGGGAGCGGCTGGCGCCTTAAGCGCCATCCTGCAAACTGCCGACGCGCTCAATGCGCTGATGCTTCACAACGTCAAGCTGCATCGCACTGACAAGCAAAGGCGCTATTTCAGCCAGCGGCCACAACACAAAAGCGCGCTGCCACATGCGCGGATGCGGAACAGTTAATTGCTCCGATTCAATGCGCCCATCGCCGTAGAAAAGCAGGTCCAGGTCCAGCGTGCGCGGCGCGTTGGTGTACGGCCGGGCTCGGCCAGCAGCAAGCTCTATCTGCTGTAAATGTTGCAGCAGCGTCGGCGCTGGCAGTTGGGTCTCAATCTCGATCACTGCGTTGATGTAGTCGCCGCCGGGCGCATGGCCTGACAGTGTTTCAAGCGGCGCTGTTTTGTACAGGCTGGATGTTTTTTTGACGCTGCAATCAGGCAAGGCGTCGACCATGATGACAGCCTGACGAAGGGCTGTAGCTGCGTCGCCCAGATTCGCACCCAGTGCGATGTAGGCCGTCACCATCAGGCTCAATCAGGCGCTGAACCTGAGGGACCACTGGCCTGACCACCTTCACTGCCTTGACCGCCCTCGCCCCGGTTAACAGGCTTGCGGCGGCGACGGCGCTTTCTGGCAGGCGCAAACTCGCCTTGCTCTTGAGGCGCAGCTGGTGCTGCATCTCCAGGCTCTGCAAACCGTACATCGGCTGGGGCTGCATCGACCTTTTTAACCCGCACTCTTGCCTGCTGCGGCTTTTGCAGTTGTGCCTGACGCTGCGCCTCAATCATCTGGTGGCGCTCGTCATCGTAGGCCGTGCTGAACTTCTCCCACCACTCGGCCAGCTCCATGTCAATCTCGCCAGTCTGTGCACGCAAACGTAAAAAGTCAAAGCCGGCACGAAAGCGCGGTTGCTCGAGCATCGAATACGGCGAAGCGCCAACCCGCTTGTCAAAGCGTATTTGCATCGCCCAGATTTCGCGCATGTCGCCGCCCAGCTTGCCCCGGCCAGACACATCACCAATCTTGGCGTTGAAGGTGTCGTCGATGGCATCATGAAGCGCGGGCAGCGTGTGCTCGCCGCGGTTCAAGCGTTGGTTCCAGCCGTCGCGCACATCACCCCACAACACACACGACAGCAAAAAGCTGGGCGCTACTGGTTTGCTTTCGCCTACACGGCGGTCAGTGTCCTGCAAGGCCAGATTCAAGAACGGCTCGTGCGCGTTGTTCACCACCACATCGAGCAGCGGGTAAATGCCGGTTAGCCCCAGCGTTTTGAGCTGCTCAATACTGGCCAGCGCGTGGCCGGTTTGAAGGAGCTTGAGCATTTCGTCAAACAGGCGTGACTGCGGCACGTCCAGCAGCAGCTTGACGCTGCCCCGGAGGGGCTGCACGGTCTTGTCTTCAAACTTGAAACCCAGCGCATTGAGTTTGGCCGCAAAGCGTACCGCGCGAATGATACGCACCGGGTCTTCACGGTAGCGCACCGCCGGGTTGCCAATCATGCGAATGATTTTTTTCTTCGCGTCCTTGATGCCGTTGTGATAGTCGACCACCACTTGCGTTTCAGGGTCGTAGTACATCGCGTTGATGGTGAAGTCGCGCCGGGCGGCGTCTTCTTCCATCGGGCCCCAGACGTTGTCGCGCAACACCCGGCCCGAGCTGTCAACCGCATGCGTCATGCCGGCCAGCTCACTTTTGCTGGTGCGCTCGTTGCCGCCCACCTGTTCGGCCTGACTGCTGTCCAGGTAGGCGCGAAAGGTCGACACCTCGATGACTTCGTGTTCGCGACCCCGGCCATAAATGACGTGAACAATCCGAAAGCGTCTGCCTATGATGAAGGCGCGGCGAAAAAGGCGCTTGACCTCTTCGGGCGTGGCATCGGTCGCCACATCAAAGTCTTTGGGTTTCAGGCCAACGAGCAAGTCACGTACCGCGCCGCCGACGATATAGGCCAGAAAGCCTGCATCCTTGAGTGTCAGCACCACGTCCATCGCACGCTCGTCTACCAGCTTGGGGTTGATGCCGTGCTCTGTCGCAGGGATGTCGTGACGCGTACCGAAAGGGGATTTTTTGACGGCTTTCGCGGTGCTTGCCGCACCATCTGTTTTGCCGAACAGTTTGTCGATGAATTTTTTAATCATGAAGTCATGGGTTTCAGGAGCTCACATGCCACTTTGGCTCGCAAGCTCGACCGAAAAGGTTAAAACAGGTCAAGTATGCGCCATCCGCGCTCGGTCGCCAGCTGGCGCAGGCGCTCATCGGGGTTGGTGGCAACGGGGTGGGTGGCCTTCTCCAGCAGCGGCAGGTCGTTCATGGAGTCACTGTAAAACGTGGTTTCAACGTCTTGCCATGTCAGGTTGCGCGCGACCAGCCAGGCTTCCACC
>JANNYZ010000155.1:0-6296 GCA_031410335.1 Polaromonas sp.
AGGCCTTCTGCCACCACTACATCTAAACCCTGCCTGTGTTTTTTCAGTGCGACGCTGGTGATTTCCATCTCCAGCAAAAAAGGCGCATGGAGGGTGCGGCCATAGATTTTTTCTCTCGCCTGAGCTTGCCAGGGCTCTTCAAAAAGCATCCCCGCCAGCGCGCTGCAATCCACAACAACCGGCGGACGGGCTATGTACTGGGCGGGTGGCTCTGCCACATACAAATGGTACGGCGCTGATCCAATTGTCAGACTCATCTGGCATCCCGCTCGGCACGAATGATGTCACGCCCCAACGGCATGTCAGCTGTATAGACCGGTCGTGAAGATTTTGGTCGAGCGTCAATCTCTGCACACACCTGCTCAATCGTCTTCCAGCCATGGCTCATGATCGGGTTACCCATGCTGTCGTAACCGACGATGCGACCCTGTCGGCGATCTTGCTGGCCACTCAAAGGCAAACGGTCGAGATTTGACAGATCGCCTCTAAACGCCTCTCCTTCCCCCCCCGTAGTCACAGCCTTTTCAATGATCGCCATCAGCTCACCCTGAAGCGACCTGTGGTTACGCGCAGCGCGTTGCCGCAAGCTTTCTGCCCAAGCTTCGGGAACGTCTTTGATCGACAAATTAGACATATTGACTCCAAAAAGCTAATAAATTACTAAATGGTTTCATTGTGAAGCCATTTAGTAATTTATGCAATGGTTGAGTGGCGGCCACAGACGGTCTCCAAAAAACACTGGCACAACCTTTGCGTTTAGTCTTGAATACAAGATTGGATTCACAAAAATGGTGCGTGATTTGGCAAATACCCCGGTATCGAACAAGCAAGCGACCGAAGCTGTACCCAGCCTCGCGCCCCAAGCCTGGATATCGGTTTGCAAGCCGCCACTTCGCACCCATACGAACGGCCCGCTGGCTGGGCTGACGTTTGCCGTTAAAGACAACATGGATGTGGCTGGCATATCCACTACGGCGGCCTGCCCGGGTTTTGCCTTCACACCCTCCGAACATGCCGTTGTTGTACAAAAACTGCTGGCTGCCGGTGCCACGCTGGTCGGCAAAACCAACCTGGACCAGTTTGCCTGCGGGCTGAACGGCAGCCGCTCACCCTACGGCGCGGTGCCGAACGCCTTTGATGCAGCTTATGTATCGGGCGGCTCCAGCTCAGGCTCGGCCTATGTGGTGGCGACCGGTCAGGTGGACTTTGCCTTGGGCACCGACACCGCAGGTTCGGGCCGGGTGCCTGCGGGGCTGAACAATATTGTGGGCCTTAAGCCGTCCAAAGGGCTGGTCAGTACTCGGGGCGTGCTGCCCGCAGCCCAAAGCGTTGACTGCGTGTCGGTGTTTGCTCGCACAGTCGACACAGCAACGCGGGTGCTTGAGGTATTGGCAGGCCACGACCCGCAAGATGCTTATTCACGGCCGCTAGAGCTTCGTGCCCAGCCTTGGGGCACCAGCTTCAAATTCGGCGTGCCATCGAGCTTGCGGTTTTTTGGCGACGCGCTGGCTGAAGCCGCCTTTGAAAATAGCATCGCCCAGCTCAAAGCCCTGGGCGGCGTGCCAGTTGTCATTGACTACAGCCCACTGGCAGCGGCTGCCGACCTGCTCTACAACAGCGCGCTGGTGGCAGAACGGTATGCCGCCATCAAGCCGTTTTTTGATGCGCATGAAGCTGAGGTGATGGAACCCGTACGCAGCATCATCGCCAAGGGCCGCGACTACAGTGCGGCTGACCTGTATGCCGCGCAAACGCTGCTGCGCAGTTATGGTCAGCAAGCCGCCGGCATGTGGGACGGCATCGACGTGCTGCTGGTACCCACGGCTCCCACCCATTACACGATTGCACAAATGCAGGCTGACCCGGTGGCATTGAACCGCAACCTCGGCGAATACACCAACTTTGTGAACCTGCTCGACTACGCGGCCATCGCCGTACCCAGCAACCTGCGTGCCGATGGCTTGCCCTTCGGCGTGACGCTGATTGGCCCCTGCGGCAGCGACTGGCAGCTGGCTGAGCTCGGCCAGCGCCTGCACCTGAGTACTGGACTGAAACAGGGTTTTACAGGGCTAAGTCTGCCTGGGAGCCAATCGATACATGTGCGAGCAGCTCCTAAAAATGAAGCAACAATAGCCGTCGCCGTTGTCGGTGCGCACCTGACTGGCATGCCACTGAACGGACAACTGACGGAGCGCGGCGCATGTCTTGTGCAAGCCACCAGCACGGCAGCCCACTACCGCCTGTACGCCCTGCCCGACACCACGCCGCCCAAGCCGGGCTTGAAGCGGGTCACCACCAACGGCGTAGCCATAGCCCTAGAGGTATGGGACATGCCTGTCAGCCAGCTTGGCAGCTTTCTTGCATTGATCCCGGCACCGCTGGGCCTGGGCAAGCTTGAGCTGGCCGATGGTAGCTGGGTCACGGGTTTTATCTGTGAAGGGTTTGCACTGGATGCGGCCCAGGACGTGACAACCCATGGCGGCTGGCGGGCTTATATCCAGTCACTCAAAAAATAACGCCCTTGCCCGCATTTTTTTAACACCTTTATTGACTAACCAGGAGCTACCCAAGATGAACCAGCACTCCACTCCCTCACGCCGCCAAGTCTTGAAGACCACCGCAGCTGCCATCAGCGTGCTGGCAGCTCCCGCCTTCGTGCGTGCGCAAAGCGGCCCGAAGATCCGCGTCGGCTACTGGCCGATCGCGGCAGGATTGCCTTTTTACGCAGCGGTTGAATTGGGTTATTTCAAGGCAGCCGGACTCAACGTGGAAGTGCTCCGCTTTGCGGCAGCTGCGCAAATCATGGAAGGCATGCTGGCCGACCGCGTCGATGCAAGTGCCAACGGCACCGGTTCGGGGAACATTGCCGTCGGAGAGATGGCCTCACCCGGAACCTTCAAGGTTTTTTGCTCCAACCCCAGCAATGTCAAGGACGTGTTGGACGAAGTGATCGTGCCCATTGGCAGTACAGCGAAGGGCATCGCAGACCTGAAGGGTAAAAAACTGGGCTGTGGCCCCGGCATTCAAAACATCACCCTGGCCAAAACTGTTTTTGAGCGTGGCGGCGCAACAGGTGCCACGGTCGTGGAGCTGCCTATCGCCCAGCACGTTGCCGCGCTGGCGGCAGGCCAGATTGACGGGTGCTACACGTTGGAGCCGACGGGCACGATCGGCCGGCTCAATGGCACCACACGCACGCTTGAAACTGGCGTCATTTCCAAATACGTGCTGGGTGACCCCATGGCGCCATGGTTTGGCGGCGCCGCGTCATTGACGTCCAGCTTTATCAAAAAGTATCCGGCGGAGGCAAAAACATTCGTCGCAGCCTATGCCAAAGGCGTTTCTTACGTGCGCAGCAAAAGCCCCGGAATGCGCCAGTACCTCAAGGGCTACACGGCCATTGACGGCGCTTTGACTTCTGAAGTTCCGTTGACCGGCTACACCATGTACAACGAGTTCACGGCTTCGGACATCGCGTACTACCAAAAGTTTCATGACCTGTTCACTGAAAAAGGCGTGTTCACATCACGCCTGATGGTGAACACCATGATCTACAAGGGCTGATGCCATGACCGCCGTCATGCACGCCGAGGGCAACGCACCCAGCGTCAAGCCCTGGACACCGCCTAACGGTGAGGCGGCTGGCAGCGCGCCCAAAACCTCCTCCTGGGGCAAGGCCCTGCCTTTCATTGGGCCGGTGCTGCTGTTTTTTTTGTGGGACCTGTCGGTCCGCTTTGGCTTGGTCAGGTCTATCCTGCTGCCTTCACCTTTTGACACTATCAGCACGCTAGTGTCAGGGCTGGCAGGTGGCCCATTGCTGACGGACTTTCTGGTCACCGTGTGGCGTACCGTTCAGGCGTTTCTGATCGCGGCCGTCATCGGCGTACCCTTGGGCGTGGTGCTGGGAAGTGCTGAAAAAGCCTATCGCAGTGTGGAGTTTCTGGTGGACTTTTTCCGCTCGACGCCTTCGTCTGCACTGATCCCCCTGTTCATGATGATCTTCGGCGTGTCGGACATCAATAAGGTCGCGATTGCAGCGTTTGGTGCATTTCTGATTGTGGTGTTCAACAGCGCCTACGGCGTCATCAATGCCCGCAAGCAGCGCGTCATGGCCGCCAAGGTGATGGGAGCCACGCGCTGGCAAATTTTTAAAGACGTGCTGATTTGGGAAAGCCTGCAACCCAGCTTTGTCGGCCTGCGCTCGGCGGTGTCGATGGCGCTGGTGATTGTGATCGTGGCCGAAATGTTTATTGGCTCAGACACTGGGCTCGGCCACCGCATCATCGACACGCAGCAGGTCATGAATGTGCGCGGCATGTACGCGGCGATTCTTGCGGCCGGTGTGCTGGGTTATGCACTCAACATTTTATTTTTGCTCGCTGAAAAACGTATCGTGCACTGGAGCGGCAGATGACTGAAGTACTCAATGCGCCTGTGTTTGCTGACGTACCAGTGCCCGTCTTCCAGCCGGGTCCGGCAGGCACGCACATCACCATTCGCGGGCTGACCAAATACTTCGCGGGCTGGCCGCTGTATGAAAACTTTGACCTCGACATTCCCAAGAACAAAATCGTCTCGGTATTTGGCCCCAACGGTTGCGGCAAGTCGACGCTGATCAACATGATTGCCGGGCTGGTGCCGATTGATTCGGGCGAAATTCTGTTTGACGGCAAGTCGCTCAAGGACACCAAGATCGGCTACGTGTTTCAAAATTACCGCGAGGCCCTGTTCCCGTGGATGCGCACCATCGACAACATTGCCTACCCGCTCAAGCTGGAGGGCAAGTCCAAAGCCGAGGTCGACCGCCGCATGGCAGAGCTGGTGGCGTCGTTTGATGTGAAGTTTGACCTGAATCGCTACCCATACGAGCTGTCGGGCGGGCAACAGCAAACGGCCTCCATCATGCGGGCACTGGCACCCAAGCCTGAGGTGCTGTTTCTAGATGAGCCCTTTTCGGCACTTGACTTTGAGATGACGCTGTTCATTCGCGAAAAGCTGCAAGAGGTCTTCATGCAAACGGGCACCACCATGCTGCTGGTGTCGCACGACCTGGAAGAGGCGGTGTACCTGGCCGACCAGGTGCTGCTGCTGACCAAGCGGCCTACCAAAGTGGCGGAAATATTGCACTATGGCGACGCCCGGCCCCGCACCACCGAAACCCTGTCCGAGCCGAGTTTTATCACTGCGAAAAAGCGCAGCCTGGAGATCTTCCAGCGTGAAGTGCGGCGTTGAAACCATAGCAAGCGGGCATAAAACATGAACGAAGCTGACGTGTTGAACTACGTGCACAGCACAGCGGCCTTGCTGGGCATTCCTGTGGACGACGCACGCGCCAAGCGTGTTGCCAGCCATCTGCAACGCACGGTTGCCATGGCCGCCATGCTGGATGCCGCAAACCTGCCCGCAGACGTTGAACTGGCTGAAATTTACTGCCCAGCGGCCTTCCGGGCCAATAAAGATATGCGCAAACAGTTATGAATAACATAGCATTTGATGCGTCGGCCATGGCAGCCGGCGTGGCCAGCGGCCAGACCAGTGCACGCGCCTTACTGGAATGCTGTGTCAGCCAGATCGAGGCGACTGATGCACGCGTCAATGCTTTTACCGACAAAACTTTAAGCCGCGCTTTTGCCGAGGCAGATGCCGTCGACATTCGACGTGCAACAGGGCAAGCCCTGGGCCCGCTGGCAGGCGTGCCTTATGCGGTGAAGAACCTGTTTGACATTGATGGCATCGTGACGCTGGCGGGCTCAAAGATCAACCGCAGCCACGCTGCAGCCACAGCCGATGCTTTTCTGGTCAACCGGATGAAAGCAGCTGGCGCAGTGCTGGTGGGTGCGCTCAACATGGACGAATACGCCTACGGCTTCACCACAGAAAACACCCACTACGGCCCGTGCCACAACCCGCATGACCTGAGCCGGATTGCAGGCGGGTCGTCGGGCGGTTCAGGCGCGGCAGTCGCCGCAGGCCAGGTGCCCATCACGCTGGGCTCCGACACCAATGGCTCGATACGGGTACCTGCCTCGCTGTGCGGTGTCTGGGGCTTGAAGCCGACTTTCGGCAGGTTGTCCCGGCGCGGCACGTACCCGTTTGTGTACAGCATTGACCACTTGGGCCCGCTGGCCAGCAGCTTCGGTGGCCTGGCTTTGGCCTATGACGCATTGCAAAGCCCCGACCCACTTGACGCAGGCTGCCACGCAATGGACATTCAGCCGGTCATGCCGCTCGAGGGCAAGGGGATTGAAGGTTTGCGCGTGGGTGTGCTTGGCGGTTACTTTCACGACCACGCGAGC
>JANNYZ010000156.1:0-13068 GCA_031410335.1 Polaromonas sp.
TTTCATAGGGGAAAAGCACTTTTTTGATGGTTTGTGATGCTAATTTGCTTCTGAAAATCAAAAACAGCCCCGTTAAGTCGCTTTTCAGAGGAGAAAATGCAATGTCGATCCATTTCAGAGACTCAGCCATGTCCCCTACCAACGTCGTGAAATTTGCTACCTGTGACCTGTGCGATGCGCAAAAAAATGATGCGTCAGGCAGCTTCAGGGTTCTGCCGCCCGTGTTCAAAGATTTTGGTGATTTGCCAAAATTCAGCGGTGAGGTCGTGACTGTGAAATGTTTTGAAGACAACACGCATGTCAAGGCGGCTGTTGATTCAGCAGGCGCTGGCCGCGTGCTGGTGGTCGATGGCGGCGGCTCACTCAGGCGCGCCTTGCTGGGTGGCAACCTGGGCGCAGCAGCAGCAAAAAACGGCTGGGCCGGTGTGGTGATTGATGGCTGCGTGCGTGATGTAGCTGAACTCGCACAATGCCGCACCGGCATACGCGCCCTGGCCGCCATGCCGCTACCGACGCAAAAGCGTGGTGAAGGCCAGCGTGATGTAGCGGTTCAAATTCAGGGCGTGTGGGTTCGCCCTGGGGACTGGCTGTATGCCGACGAAGATGGCATCGTGGTGATGCCGTCCCCTGGGCTGGCCTAGCCTGCCAGGCCTTTGTAGAGCATGTACGCGGCCAGCACATACAAAACACTGGCAAAGATCCGCTTGAGTTTGCCGACGGGCAGCGTGTGTGCGGCTTTCGCCCCAAGCGGTGCCACTAAAAAGCTGCACACCGCTATCACCGCCAGTGCGGGCAGCCAGATATAGCCAAAAGCGCCAACTGGCAGGTTTTGTACATTCTGACCGCTGATGATGTAGCCAGTCACATTGGCTAAGGCAATCGGAAACCCCAGCGCAGCTGAAGTAGCTACAGCATTGCGCATGGCCACATTGCACCAGGTCATGAAAGGCACGCTGATAAAGGCACCGCCAGCGCCTACCAGGCCGGATAAAAATCCAATGAAGCCGCCAGCTGTCAACAGCCCCACTGTGCCTGGCAACTGACGTGTGGGCTCTGGTTTCTTGTCCAGAAACATCTGTGTGGCCGAAAAGCCGACGAACAGGCCAAAGAAGACTGCCAGGTAAGAACCCTTCAGCAGTGCGAAAACACCCAGGCTACCCACAAAACTGCCCGCCACGATGCCAGGTGCCAGTCGTTTGACGATGTCCCAGCGCACCGCTCCGCGCTTGTGGTGTGCCCAAACGCTGGATATGGAGGTAAAAATAATGGTCGCCATTGACGTGGCGATCGCCATCTTCACAGCCAGATCAGGCGCCACGCCCCGGTTGGACATGATGATAGTGATGAAGGGCACCATCAGCATGCCGCCGCCTATACCTAACAAGCCAGCCAGAAATCCTGTGGCAACACCCAGGGCGGAGAGTTCAACAATCAGCAGAGGTTCAAGTAGCATGTGGTAACAATTTAGATCGGGTTTTTACCCGTAAACGGATGAGTATTTTTTTAAACGGTGAAGTTAAACTGAAAGTAGGTCTTTATTGTCAGTTTCTAATTTTGCCTATCAGGAGTTACACCATGAGCTTAAATTTGTTTTTTAGATTTGGCATGAAAGCTACTGTAAGTGTAGCTTTGAGCCTCAGCGCTGTAGCCAATGCTGCGCCATGGCAGCCTACTAAAAACGTTGAATTCGTGGTGCCTGCGGGCACGGGCGGCGGTGCTGACCAGATGGCGCGACTGATCCAGGGCATCATCACTAAAAACAACTTGATGAAAACCTCAATCGTGGTCGTCAACAAGGGCGGCGGCGCCGGTGCTGAGGGCTTCCTGGAAATCAAAAACGCCAAAGCCGATCCGCATAAAATCGTGATTACTTTGTCAAATGTGTTCACCACGCCGCTGGCGACGGGCGTGCCGTTCAGCTGGAAGGACATGACGCCTGTTGCCATGCTGGCACTTGATGAGTTTGTGCTGTGGGTCAACGCTGAAACGCCTCACAAAACGACGCAGGAATACATCGCGGCCGTCAAGGCGTCTGGTGGCAAACTCAAAATGGGCGGCACCGGTTCTAAACAAGAGGACCAGATCATCACCGCGCTGGTTGAAAAATCTACCGGCAACAAGTTCATTTACGTTCCGTACAAAGGCGGCGGCGAAGTGGCTGTGCAATTGGTGGGCAAGCACGTTGACTCAACCGTCAACAACCCGATTGAAGCGGTAGCCCAATGGCGCGGTGGCAAGCTGCGGCCATTGTGCGTTTTTGATGGCAAGCGCCTAGCTTATAAAGACAAAATTGCTGACAAAGCGTGGTCAGACATTCCGACCTGCAAAGAAGGTGGGCTGGATGTGGAGTACCTGATGCTGCGCGGTATTTTCATGCCCCCCGGAGTGACGCCAGAGCAAACCGCTTACTACGTTGACCTGATGAAGAAAGTGCGCGCCACCGCAGAGTGGAAAAAGTTCATGGATGAAGGCGCTTTTAACCAGACGTTCATGGAGGGCGCAGAGTTTGCGCGCTGGGTGGCCAATGAAGAAATTCGCCATCGCCTCTTGATGCAAGAAGCCGGCTTCGTCGCCAAATAAACGGAAGTACGTCATGCAGCAAGAAGCATCTGAGCCGAGCGCGGCCTCCAAGCGAACGCTTGAAATTGTCACCGCTATTTTCTTTTTATTGATAGGCAGTGTGGTGATGTGGGACAGCTCACGCCTCGGCGCGGGATGGGGAGCCGATGGGCCGCAAAGCGGATATTTTCCGTTTTATATTGGCTTGTTGATGAATGTGGCCAGCGCGGTTAACTTGCTGATGGCTTTTAAGTCTGGCAAAGCCGAGTCTTTTGTGTCCCGGTCACAAATCAAGCTGGTTATGGCTGTCTTCTTGCCATGTCTTGTCTACGTTGCGTTCATGCAGTGGCTTGGCTTGTACGTGGCATCGCTTATTTTTATCTCAGTATTTATGCGCTGGCAGGGCAAATTCAGCTTTTTAAAATCTGGCTTGACATCTCTCATTGTGGTCGCTGTGCTGTTTGTGATGTTTGAAATCTGGTTTAAGGTGCCGCTGATCAAAGGCCCATTAGAAGCTGCTTTGGGGTACTGATATGGAAGAAATTCAAGCGCTGTTTCAGGGCTTTGCCGTGGCTTTGTCGCCCGTCAATATCGGGCTGATGTTTTTAGGCATTGTGCTGGGTATTTTGATTGGCGTGCTGCCTGGTTTGGGTGGGGCTAACGGGGTAGCGATTTTGCTGCCACTGACCTTCAGCATGAGTCCCGTGTCGGGCATTATTTTGCTGTCGTGTATTTACTGGGGCGCCTTGTTTGGTGGGGCCATCACGTCGATTTTGTTCAACATTCCGGGCGAGCCCTGGTCAGTTGCCACTACCTTTGACGGTTACCCCATGGCCCAACAAGGCCACGCGGGGCAAGCCCTGACAGCGGCCTTTACCTCATCGTTTGTGGGCGCATTTGTGGCCGTGTTGGTGATTACTTTCTTGGCGCCTCTGGTCGCCAGGTTCGCCCTCAAATTTGGTCCGCCTGAATTTTTTGCGGTTCAGTTGCTGACCTTTTGTAGCTTTGTGGGCATGAGCAAGGGCGCGCCGTGGAAGACATTGGCCGCCATGTTTTTGGGCTTCACTCTGGCTGCTATTGGCATGGACAACGTTACCGGCCAGCTGCGTTTGACCTTTGGTTTTGAGCCGATGATGAAAGGCTTTGACTTTTTGATAGCAGTCATCGGCTTGTTTGGTATTGGCGAAATTTTGCTGACGATGGAAGAGGGGTTGGCCTTCAAAGGAAAAGACGGCAAGATCAACGCCAAAGTTGTTTTGGAAACCTGGAAGAAGTTACCGCGTTATTGGCTCAGCTACATTCGCAGCGCAGCCGTTGGCTGCTGGATGGGTATCACACCAGGCGGTGCAACCCCCGCGTCCTTCATGGGCTACGGTATTGCCAAGCGCTTTTCAAAAAACCCAGGCAACTTTGGCAAGGGCGACATTGAGGGCGTCATTGCCCCTGAAACCGCCGCCCATGCCGCGGGTACCGCCGCGTTGTTGCCGATGCTGACTCTGGGCATTCCTGGCTCCCCTACGGCCGCTGTGTTGCTCGGCGGCTTGCTTGTTTGGGGTTTGCAGCCCGGGCCGCTGCTGTTTGTGGAGCAAAAAGATTTTGTCTGGGGTCTGATAGCCAGCATGTACCTGGGTAACATTGCCGGGCTAATTGTGGTACTGCTCACCGTGCCTTGGTTTGCGGCGATTTTGCGCATCCCGTTTTCCATCATCGCGCCGGTGATTTTGGTGATTTGTGCAGTTGGGGCGTATACAGTTCACAGTTCCATGTTTGACGTTTGGCTGATGATGGGTTTTGGTGTAATCGGCTACGTGTTTAAAAAGCTGGATTACCCGCTGGCACCTCTGGTGCTGGCACTGGTGCTTGGCGACATGGCGGAAAATGCATTTAGGCAATCTTTGCTGGGATCTGGTGGCAGCATGCTGGTGTTCGTGTCAAATCCGCTGGTCGCGAGCATCACGGCGCTGGCTTTGGTCATGTTGTTCTGGCCCTTGATGGGGGCTGTGCTGAAGCGTTTAAAGGCTAGTTGACGATGACTGTAAATTTATGGATCCGCTATGAAACGGATGGCCAAACCGGGTTTGGTTTGCTTCATGGTGAGTCTATTGAAGTCTGCCACGGCGATATGTTCGGCAACTTTGAGCGTACTGGGCACTCAATGTCTGCGGGCGATGTTGCAACTGTGCTGCCATGTATACCCGGCAAATTGATCGGCCTGTGGAACAACTATCACGCGCAGGCGGCCAAGCAGGGCTTAAACATTCCCTCAGAGCCCTTGTGGTTCATCAAGGCGGCCAGCAGCTACTGTGCGCATGAGCAGCCATTTACAGTGCCAGTCAGCTACGATGGGCGCGTCGTTTACGAGGGCGAGCTTGGCCTGGTGATTGGCAAAACCTGCAAAAACATCAGTGTGGATGAGGCTGCGGACGCCATATTCGGTATGACCTGCGTGAACGATGTGACGGCGCTGGATCTGCTGACACGGGACGCATCGTTTGCACAATGGACACGCGCCAAGAGCTTTGACACCTTTGGTATTTTTGGGCCCACCATCGCTACCGGGCTTGACTGGCAAACACTGAATGTTCGCACTCTGGTCAATGGCCGTGAGCGGCAAAACTACCCTTGCAGCGACATGATTTTTTCACCCGCGCAGATTGTTGCTAGTCTGTCACGTGAAATGACGCTCTACGCCGGCGATGTGATTGCCTGTGGTACGTCGCTGGGCGTGTTGCCCATCAAGCCGGGTACAGTTGTGGAAGTGTCGATTGACGGCATTGGTGTACTGAAGAACACCTTCGAAGCTAACGACTTGTAAATAACAAACCAAGCAGACTCCTGAAATGAAAATTTGTATCGTAGGCGCAGGTGCCATAGGCGGCATGCTGGGCGTCAAGCTGGCATTGAGCGGCCATGAAGTTACCCTCATTTTGCGCGGAGTCAATCTGGACGCCGTCAAGCAAAACGGTTTGACGCTGATTGAAGAAAACGGCAACGAGCTGCTGGCCAAACCCATCAAGGCGACATCCAGCATCAGTGAAGCCGGCGTGCAAGACGTGGTGATCCTGGGCGTAAAGGCACATCAGGTGGCGGCTGTGGCCGCGGATTTGCCGCAACTGATGCATAGCGCTACCCGCGTGGTGACCATGCAAAACGGTATTCCCTGGTGGTACTTTTACAAGCTTTCGGGCAATTACACCGCCATGCCAGTGCGTGCTGTTGACCCTGATGGCGTGATTGCCAAGTACATCCCGATCGACAGCGTGATTGGCAGCGTGGTGTATCCCGCCAGTGAGGTGATTCGCCCCGGTGTGATCAAGGTGATTGAAGGCAACCGCTTTACGCTGGGTGAGATTGACGGGTCTGACACGCCCAGCATTCGCGCCATCAGCGATGCCTTCAAAGGCGCGGGTTTTAAAGCGCCTGTGTCTATGGATATCCGGTCCGAGATCTGGCTCAAGGTATGGGGTAATTTGAGCTTTAACCCCATCAGTGCGCTAACGCATGCGACTCTGGAAGACATCTGCCTGTACCCACCTACGCGAGAGCTGGCCGCCAGCATGATGACCGAGGCGCAAACCATCGGTGAAAAGCTTGGGGTGCAGTTTAAAGTCAGCCTGGAAAAGCGCATTGCAGGTGCGCAGGCAGTGGGGCAACACAAAACCTCCATGCTGCAAGACGTGGAGCAGGGCCGGGCACTCGAATTGCAGGCGCTGGTTTCTTCGGTGATGGAGCTCGGGCAGATCACCCAGACCCCCACGCCGACAATTCACGCTGTTCATGCGCTTGCAAGCCTGTTGGCCAAAAACTTGCAACAGCACAATGCGACGCTCAAAATCTCTTAATCTTTATTACTTCTTATGACGCACTTTACGACTCTCCACGACATGGTTGCGCTGCAAGCGCCCGCAGCTACTGCCATGATGGCACCCGGCGGCGTGCCGCTGTCTTACGGCGCGTTGAACCAGCTCATCGTGCAGACGACCGCTGCCCTCAATGCCATGGGCATTGGCCGGGGTGACCGTGTGGGCATCGTGCTGCCCAATTGCCCTGAAATGGCAACCGCTTTCGTCGCTGTGGCCAGTGCCTGCACGGCAGCGCCGCTCAATATGGCTTACCGCTCTGACGAGTTTGAGTTTTACCTGAGCGACTTGAAAGCGAAAGCACTGATCGTGGCTGTCGGCAGTGAAACCCCCGCGCTGGCGGTGGCTGCCAAAATGGGCGTGGCGGTTATTTATCTGAAGGCCTTGCCCGAACAAGGCGCAGGCAACTTTGAATTGATCTCTAGCCAAAAAGGTCAGGTGGCGTCGCCTGGCCCGGCCAAGCCTGACGATGTAGCCCTGATTTTGCACACTTCGGGTACGACTTCGCGTCCCAAAATAGTGCCGCTGTCACACCGCAATGTGTGCGCGTCTGCCCGCAACATCAGCCACACCTTGCAGCTGACAAGCGCCGACCGCGAACTTCACGTGATGCCGCTGTTCCATATCCATGGTTTGATAGCAGGCGTGCTGGCACCCATGGCGGTAGGCAGCATGATTTTCTGCACGCCTGGTTTCAATGCCCTCAAGTTCTTCAGCTGGATGAAAGAGTGCAAACCCACCTGGTACACGGCCGTGCCGACTATGCACCAAACCATTTTGGCGCGCGCCGCCAACAATATGGATGTGATTGAAGCCAACCCGCTGCGCTTTATCCGTTCATCCTCGTCATCGATGCCGCCTCAGGTGATCGCAGAGCTGGAAAGGGTGTTTAAAACTCCGCTGATTGAGTCCTACGGCATGACGGAAGCCGCGCATCAGATGGCCAGCAGTCCGCTGCCACCCGGCAAGCGTATTCCCGGCTCTGTGGGCATTGCTGCCGGCCCTGAAGTCGGCATCATGGACATCACAGGCAAGCTGCTGCCCGTTGGTGAAATTGGTGAAATCGTCATTCGTGGCGAAAACGTCACGTTAGGCTACGAAAACAATGACAAAGCCAATGCTGAAGGTTTTACCAATGGCTGGTTTCGCACGGGCGACCAGGGGACGATGACGGTAGATGGCTACATCACGCTGACGGGGCGATTGAAAGAAATCATCAACCGTGGCGGTGAAAAAATATCACCGCGTGAGGTTGACGAAGTACTGATGGATCATCCGGCGGTGGCGCAAGTGGTGACGTTTGGCATGCCGCATGACAAACTGGGCGAAGAAGTTGCTGCTGCTGTGGTGCTGCGTGAAGGCCAAACGGTGACCGACCGTGAGATACGCGAATTTGCTGCCACCAAATTAGCTGACTTCAAAGTCCCACGCAAAATCCTCATCATGGATGAGATTCCCAAAGGCGCAACGGGCAAGCTTCAGCGCATTGGGTTGGCGCAAAAACTGGGGCTGACTGGATAGTTTTTGGCAACTTCGTTGCTGAGATCAGTTACGCAGTCGACCGTCACGCGAGACCATAGCCAGGTCTACAAACTTGCTCCCGTGCTGTTTGCTGGCGCCGTAAGAGACGACAAATCCGCCTGTGTCGTAACTGCCGAGGCTGCGCATGGCGTTGAGCAAACCTTCTGAGTTGCCCGGCTTTTTCGCGCGACGCATGGCCTCTGTCAAAACCTTGGCACCAATGCAGGCCTCCAGATGCGTGCTGTTCATGGGGGCAGTGATACCGGCATCTTGCAGGGCTTTTACGCATTCACGAACTACTGGGCTTGCTGATGCTGTGTTTGGTACAACCTGAGCAATCGACACGCCTGCACCCGACTCACCTGCGGCGACAATGTACTGCTGGGCGCCAACAAAGGACAGGCTGGACATCGGGATGGTGAGTCCCCTGCTGCCAAGCTGACGGCTGATTTCAGCTGCGGGGCCCGATAGGACCGTGTTGATCAGGACGTCTGGTTTGAGCTTGAGTAATTCATCGATTTGCCTGGCATCCACCTTGGCATTGCGTTGCAATGAAATCGCTTTGGGTTGCTTGCTTTGCCTCGAAAGGTAGTCAGTGACCGAGGCCAGGTTTTGTTTACCGACTTCGTCATCATAGTGAATCACCACAACTTGCTTGAGACCTGCACCCGTCCAAAAGGCGAGCATTTTTTCAAGCTCTTCTGAATACGACGCGCGTAGGGTAAATACCACAGGGCTTGCTTTGCGCACCGGATCGGCACCTGAAAACGGGGCAAAAAACAGGATGTTGGCTTTCTCGGCCAACGGCATGGCGTCCAGGCTCAGTGTTGCAGACGCAAATCCGAACAGTGCTGAGACTTTATTTTCCTGCAGCAGCTTTTGAGCGTTTGCGCCCGCCAGCTTTCGGTCGTTCTTGTCGTCGAGGGATATGAGCTCAATTTGGCGGCCATCAACTCCACCTTTAGCATTGACGGATTTGAAATAAGCCGCTGCACCGTCGCGGATATCTGTACCAAATGCGGCATTGTTTCCCGATAGTGGCGCGGACTGACCCACTAACCAAGGCGTTTGGGCATGACCGGTTGCCAAGAAAACAAAACTTGCAACTGATGCAATGATTGATGCCGAATGTTTGGAGAGCATTTGATGTCCATCTTTGTTGGATTGAACTATTGAATCTGGATTTTTGGCGTGAATAGGTAATTTAA
The DNA here is from genome assembly GCA_031410335.1 of Polaromonas sp. Lineage (GTDB taxonomy): Bacteria > Pseudomonadota > Gammaproteobacteria > Burkholderiales > Burkholderiaceae_C > Polaromonas. The sequence continues at coordinate 9,149 of JANNYZ010000156.1, forward strand.
GAAATATGATCGCCGTGTCTTCAACTACCAGAAAGGTGTCTGCAAGTACCGCTGGACCGTCATCCTGAACCAGGGTTCAGGTGGGCGAGGGCAGCCAGGCTTTGGGCTCGTCTAACGCGAGACGGGCACGCCAACCGGGCAATTTACCAAGCCCGTGCTATTAAAAGCATTGGTACAAGGAAATATAAAGCCCAGCGCGTACTGCAGACAATTTCAATTGTAGGCGCATGCTGAAGTTAAAGCAGCCGGCCATCCTGTCCGAGGGCGATATCCAGACGCTGCAGCAAGGCGGACAGTTGCGCCTGTTCTCGGCTGGGGTCAGTTTGCTTGGGGGCGGCGCTTTGAACTGCTGTGGACTGTTCAGGCACTTCAAATGCCAGATTCAGGGCCGCCAGCACTGCAATACGGTCGCGCGCCTTGATCTTGCCGCTGTCGCGAATTTTGCACATCGCCAGATCAACACGGTTGACGGCATCAAGCAGACGTGCGTCACCGTCGGGTGGGCAACCCAGCAAATAGCTTTGCCCCATGATCTGGACTTCTAGCTGCTTCATCGCGAGGCTCCAAAGGGTGCTGACTGGCTGTGGTTTGCATTTTCAGGCAGGCGCTCCAGCAGCGCATCTACCCTGGCGCGGGCAGCCCCAAGCCGGGACCGCAGCGAGTCGCGCTCTAGCGCCAACGCGCTGACTTCTGCGGTCAGCAGCGCATTGGTACGTTGTAATTCCTCGTAGCGCAGCAACAGGCGTTCAACGCGCTCCGTGATCTGGTCGATTTGGGTGGTATTGGACATACGCCTTCAATTGTAGGGTTTACTAGCAACCCAAAGCGTAGAATCTCGTCTGTTGGTGCTCGCGGTGTGGTTCACATGCCGCAGTTCAACGGGAAGCAGGACAGGGTTTGCACTCAAACGTGCCAAAACCCTTAACCTGCGCTGCCCCCGCAACGGTAAAACGAACGGATTCAGGTCATCACTTGTGGCCTTTATCCAGTGTTCATCTACAGCCACTGAGTGCCCTGAACAAGCGCTTGGGAAGGCGATGAATGCAGCTTCGTCAGCCCGGATACCGGCCAACAAGGTGACGATGCGCCTGTCAAATGGTGTGTCGTCGTATCGCTCATGCACTGGCGGGGAAGCCAGTGAGAGCTTATTGTTGATCGTTGATTTCATGAAAACTTGTTGTTTGAGTGCGCGCCTTGCCGCACTGCCTTTGGCGCTTGCCGCCGCATTTCCGTCTTTTTCTACTTTTGCGCAATCAGCGCCCCCCGCGCAGCTGAAAGATACGTTTGTCACGGCCACGCGCAATGCGCAGCTCATCGCAGATGTGGTGGCTGATGTGACCATCATTGACCGTGAGGTGATAGAGCGTAGTGGCGCTGCTGCCCTGGCCGATGTGCTGGCCCGCGTGCCGGGTATCGAGATTGCACGAAATGGCGGCGCGGCTAATTCGACCAATGTTTTTACGCGCGGCAGTGAAAGTCGCCACACCATGGTGCTGATCGACGGCGTGCGAGTTGACAGCCAAAGCACCAGCGGTGGGGCCAACTGGCAAGCCATCCCTTTGGGGCAAATCGACCGCATTGAAATTGTGCGTGGCCCCACCAGTGCGGTCTACGGTTCAGATGCGGTGGCAGGCGTCATCCAGATATTTACCAAAAAGGGTCAAGGCGCTTTTGCGCCTGTGATAGCGCTGGGATACGGTACGTACAACACCCAGAAAATAGAAGCCAGTGCCAGCGGGTCAATTGACGCTTTTGATTATTCTTTTGGGGTGTCCCAGGCCACCAGCGATGGCTTTAACGTTCGCCCCATCAATGGGCAAAACCCCGATGCGGATGGTTACAAAAGTATTGCGATCAACACCCGTCTGGGTTTTCAGCTGAATGCAGGTCACCGCCTTGAAGCCGGTATTTTGAGCAACAAAAACGATGCCCAGTACGACAGTGGGTTAACGCGTGACTACAGGCGCATCAACAGAGTACAAACCGTCAGTGGCAAGTGGTTGGCCAATTGGACAGACCGCTACAGCACCCGTGTCGTGGTGTCGGGGGGTACCGACCGCGGTGAGGAGGCGCTGAATGGCTCGACGCCTATTTTGTCGTACGACCAAACCAAAATCAGAAGCGTGTTATGGGCTAACGAATATCGCCTTGACGCACACCTTTTTAGCGCCACAGTCGAGAACCGCCGAGACCAGTTTTTGCTGGTAGGCTCTTCTGCGGTACCCGCTGGAAGTGCGTTTGTCAGTCGTGAAAAATCGCAAAACAGCGTTGGCCTGGGTTATGGCTGGACAGGTGGTGCGCATACCGTGCAGCTGAACATGCGGCGCGACCGCGACAGCGAATTTGGCAGTAAATCAACCGGAACGGCAGCCTATGCTTTTGCATTGACTCCGCAGTGGAAAATCTCTGCCAGTGGAGGCACATCGTTTCGTGTGCCTACTCTTTATCAGCGATTTACCATTTACTCACCCACCACGCCTTTGCTACCCGAATCCGGGCGCAGCGTCGAGCTGGGCTTGAAGTACGCGCAGGGCACCAGTAACTTTGGTGTGGTGGCCTATAGCAATCGGGTCACAAACTTGCTGACTTTCGCCAGTGGTAACGGTACGTGTATCAACGGCCAGGCCCCCGTTGCATTGGCTAGCCGCGCCTGCTATGCCAACACCGCTTTGGCCGAGTACACGGGCCTGACATTCACCGCAAGTGAGAATGTGGGCAACTACCGCCTCTATGGCTCTCTAGATTTACAGAACCCGAAAGACGTGACGCTGGACAGGCAGCTTGCACGTCGTGCCAAACGGCATGCTACGTTCGGGGTTGACACGCGGATTGGCGCCTGGACGCTGGCGGGCGATGTGTTGTTGTCTGCCCTGCGCTATGACAACACCACCGCCACGTCGGCCGTGCTGCCAGGATATACCCTGGTGAACGTCAGTGCCAGCACCGCCTTGTCGAGAGACTGGAAAGCCTTGGTCCGCGTTGACAACTTGACTGACAAAACTTACCAGACCATCAATACCTATGCCACCGCCAGACGCTCGCTGTATGTGGGCCTGACCTGGGCACCACAGTAACGCGTAACGACCCATGCTCGCACATTGCCCCGCCATCCTGATAGCCGCCCCAGCCTCCGGGCAGGGCAAAACCACGGTTGCGTCTGCCCTGGCGCGATTGCATGTGCGGCAGGGTAGGCGGGTACGGGTCTTTAAGTGTGGGCCTGACTTTCTGGATCCGCACTGGCTGACGCTGGCCAGCGGCGCGCCCGTCCATCAACTTGATTTGTGGATGACGGGCGAGACCGATTGTGCCCAGCGCCTGCATGAGGCGGCTCTTGATGCTGATCTCATCATCGTTGAAGGCGTGATGGGTTTGTTTGACGGCGAACCCAGCGCGGCTGACCTGGCGCAGCGTTTTGGCCTGCCCGTGCTGGCTGTGATTGACGCGAGCGCGATGGCGGGGACGTTTGGCGCTCTGGCCTGGGGCTTGCAACACTACCGCGAAGGCCTGGTTTTTGCCGGCGTGCTGGCTAACCGCGTGGCGTCAACGGGCCACGCCGAGATGCTGGAGGCTGGGTTGCGCGATGCCAGTCAGTGGCGTGGCGCACTGATGCGCAGCGACGCTTTCACGCTGCCCGAACGGCATTTGGGGCTGGTTGTTGCCAGTGAGCTGAGCGATGCAACGCAAAGGCTGGATGCGGCGGCCGATGCTCTGGCTGAAACACCGCTTGGCAAAATGAGCACGGCTGACTTGCAGACTTGGTCGACCACTTTTGAAGCGCCTGATTCAAACAAAACAGTCTTTCCCGCTACCGCTTTGACAGGCCAGACGATTGCCGTGGCGCGTGATGCCGCTTTCTGCTTTACCTACGCGGGCAACATTGACTGCCTGCAAGCGATGGGTGCGCAGATCGTTTACTTTTC
>JANNYZ010000157.1:0-2317 GCA_031410335.1 Polaromonas sp.
AGTGATGGTCATTCACAGCGTATAACTTATCAATCGCAGCCAGTCTGCGGCTTTTCTCTAGAGGAGAACCATGAAGAAACTCAACAATGTGGCAATGTTGTTTGCTTCCGCAGCGCTTGCTACCGCCGCTGGCGCACAAACTATCGACAACTGGAAAAACGGTACCAATGAGCTGGTCTGGAAAAACGGTACCAACGAATATTGCTGGCGCGATGCCAACTGGACACCTGCAACAGCCTTTCCAGGTTGCGATGGCGCCATTGCTCCTGTTGTAGCTCCACGGGCTGCACCAGCTCCTGTGGCCGCTGCACCAGCACCGGCACCAGCTCCCGCACCTGCCCCGGCACCTGCAACGGTTGCAACCAAAGTCACATACGCTGCTGATGCTTTCTTTGACTTCAACAAATCTGTCATCAAGCCAGAAGGCAAAGCAAAACTGGACGATCTGGTTGGCAAAATCAAGGACATCAACCTGGAAGTCATCATTGCAGTGGGTCACACCGACTCAGTGGGCAGTGATGCATACAACCAGAAACTGTCTGTGCGCCGTTCCGAAGCTGTAAAAGCGTATCTCGTGTCTAAAGGCATTGAGAAAAATCGCGTTTACACCGAAGGCAAGGGCGAGAAGCAGCCAGTTGCTGACAACAAGACTGCCGAAGGCCGTGCCAAAAACCGCCGCGTCGAGATCGAAGTTGTGGGTACACGCGCTACCAAGTAATCCTTCAGGATTGCCCGAAAAAACCGCGCTCAGGCGCGGTTTTTTTATGTCCGAACGATAATGAGATTATGCATACCCAAGACAACTTCGATCCGGCCGAATTGGCCAAATTTTCTGACCTTGCGCACCGCTGGTGGGACAAGGAAAGCGAATTCCGTCCGCTTCATCAGATCAACCCATTGCGGCTTGACTGGATTCAAAACATGGTTCCTCTCAAGGGCCTGCGTGTGCTTGACGTGGGCTGTGGCGGTGGCATTTTGGCAGACGCTATGGCTCGCCAGGGGGCCGACGTACTCGGCATTGACCTCGCCAGCAAAGCCTTAAAAGTGGCGCAGCTCCATGCTCTGGAGGCGCAGACCGAAGGTGTGCAGTACCGTGAAATCAGTGCTGAAAGCCTGGCTGCGGAGCAACCGGGCAGTTTCGACGTTGTCACCTGCATGGAAATGCTGGAGCATGTCCCCGACCCGTCGCTCGTGGTCAAAGCGTGCGCCACCCTGGTCAAACCCGGCGGCCACGTGTTTTTTTCCACCATCAATCGCAACGCCAAGGCTTTTATATTCGCCATTGTCGGCGCGGAATACGTGCTCAATTTGCTGCCGCGTGGCACGCATGAATATGCCAAGCTCATCAAACCCAGCGAGCTGGCCGCGCATTGCCGTGGGGCAGGCCTTGAGTTGACTCATACCAAGGGCCTGCAATACAACCCGTTCACCAAACACTATTGGCTCGATGGAGACACCAGCGTCAACTATATGTTTGCGACCTCCAAAGCCTGACATGTTCCAACATATTCAAGCCGTATTGTTTGACCTTGATGGCACGCTGATCGATAGCGCGCCCGACTTGGGAGCCGCTGCCGACAAAATGCGCATTGACCGCGGATTGCCATCCTTGCCTCTGGCCGACTACAGGCCGATGGCTGGCGCTGGCGCACGCGGCATGCTTGGCGTGGCTTTTGGCATCGCCCCCGGCCATGCTGATTTTGAGACCCTGAAAGAAGAATTCTTTATAAACTACGAAGCCTGCATGACTGAGCGCACTTATGCGTTTGACGGCGTCGCAGACTTGATAGCGCGGCTCAACCAGGCTGGCCTCAAATGGGGTGTGGTGACCAACAAGTCTGAACGCTTTGCCTTGCCCTTGACCCGAGCGATGCCACTGTTTCAATCAGCGCAAACCATTGTCGGCGGCGACACCACCCCGCATGCCAAACCGCACCCGGCACCGCTACTGGAGGCAGCCCGCCAAATTGGCATCGCCCCTGAAAGATGCCTTTACGTTGGCGACGACGAGCGCGACATCATTGCCGGCCGCGCCGCAGCGATGCCCACCGTAGCCGCTGCTTATGGCTACCTGGGTGCCACGGCTGCAACGGACCACTGGAAGGCTGACGCCACCATTGCCACACCGTCTGCCTTGCTGTCCCTCTTGCAATTACCCGCAATGCCTTAAACTACTCGCTTGGGGCTGCATTGGTTTCGACGTGGGTTCGGACGCGGTGTGGTGCATGTCGAGCTGAGTGTGCTCGTAAAACTGATTCAAACAAACTAACTGCAAACGACGAACGTTTCGCACTCGCAGCTTAATTGCCTGTGAGCT
>JANNYZ010000158.1:0-24878 GCA_031410335.1 Polaromonas sp.
GGCTAAAAAAGTAGCGGCGAAAAAAGCACCGGCCAAAAAAGCCGCTGCCAAAAAAGCGCCAGCTAAAAAAGCGCCAGCGAAGAAAGTAGCCGCTAAAAAAGCACCGGCCAAAAAAGCCGCTGCCAAAAAAGCACCAGCGAAGAAAGCCGCAGCCAAAAAAGTAGCGAAAAAACCCGCTGCGAAGAAAGCCGCGAAAAAACCTGCTGCCAAGAAAGCTGCGAAAAAACCCGCTGCCAAAGCACCCGCTGCACCGGCTGCCCCTGCGGCTCAGACTACTCTGAACCCGCAAGCTGCCTGGCCGTTTCCAACAGCCAGTAAGCCGTAAGCAGTAAGGTACTTCTGCTTGAAAAGCCCAGCATCCATGATGCCGGGCTTTTTTTATGCGCGATCGATTTTTTTGCTATTAAAAAATGAGCTATTTACGCATGTATTCATTGGGCTGCAGCCATATTTGACGCGCTTTTCAAGTTGTTTTGAACGCTTCCAGCGTGTAATTTTGTCCGCCCCGGTACGCAATCTTGTGCGCACCCACACGGTTGCCCAGTTCCGCGCATCGCACCAAAGACCAGCCTTGCTCCAGGCCAAACAACAAGGCACCACGAAACGCATCGCCGCAACCAGTCGGATCCACCACTTCTGCGGCTTTGACGGGTGCCACAAGTGTTTTCTCACCCTTGACCCACACCTCGCAACCCTCTGCACCCAAGGTCACAATCAGGCCCTCAACCCGGTGAGACAGCTCGGCGCAGGACAAGCCCGTACGGTCACATAGCAGCTTGGCTTCGTAGTCGTTCACGGTGACCCAGGTGGCCAAGTCAACAAAATGCGCCAGCTCGTCTCCATTGAACATGGGCAAGCCCTGACCCGGATCAAACACAAAAGGAATGTTCGCGGCCTTGAACTGTTCGGCATGTTGCAGCATGGCGTCGCGCCCGTCGGGTGACACGATGCCCAGTTTGATGTCGGTGCGCGCCGTAATCTGTGTGACATGCGCTTGCATCATGGCACCGGGGTGAAACGCCGTGATCTGGTTGTTGTCGCGGTCCGTCATGATCATGGCCTGCGCGGTGTAGTTGTTGGCCACCTCGCGGACAAACTCGGTGCTGATGCCCATCTCCTTCATGCGCGCCGCGTAATCTGTACCGTCACTGCCAATGGTGGCCATGGGTAGCGGTGTGCCGCCCAGTTGTTTGAGCGCGTAGGCAATATTGCCAGCGCAGCCGCCAAACTCACGGCGCAGGCTGGGCACCAGAAATGAGACGTTCAATATATGCAGTTGCTCCGGCAATATCTGTTCGGCAAAGCGACCTTCAAAGGTCATGATGGTGTCAAAGGCCAACGATCCACAAATTACAGCAGGCATGGTTTTAATATTTCAGGAGTTAAAGATCAGGGATAAAAAGCCAGAAGGCGATAACCTGCAACACGCAGCGACAAGCCAGGGGGCGTTGCCGCATCAGAAGGCGATGCGTTTGCAGCGACTTGCAAGTTCAGGGCAGCAGAAAAGTCGGCGCCGGCAGCCAGCATGCTGCTGGCCGTGCTGAACTGGCCAGGAGACAACACGCGCCGCAATACTGGCTGGTCCTGGGTATCCGTCAGCGTGACTTCCAGGGAGGGCATGGCAACCGCAGCAGAGCCTGCGTTCTTCAGGATGAAGCTCAACCGGTACACACCTGCGTCGTTGATTTTGTTGAACGACGAACTGTCAATCACAATGGCTTCAATCTGCCGCATCGGGCCGACCTGGCATGCCAATCCCTCACACAGCATTTGCAGTATCGGCTTGAGGCGGGGCTCCAACGCGGCCAGGCGGTCCCTCTGCATCACAGCCACTTGAAGCGCGAGCAAGCTGAGCAGCAGCACTGCTGACAAGCCCAGAACAACTCGCGTCAAGGGCTTGCGCCAGAACGCCTGACGGCGTGCGTCGCGCACGAACGAAACGTCATTGGGAACATCATTTAAGACATCGCTCGGTATTTCACTGGATACATCATCACGCGCATCAACAAACACCGGCTCTGCTTGGTCTAACGCTGGGCTGGGCACGGGCGAAGACACATCGACAGCAGCAGCATCAACACCGGCGGCCGCCGCATTTTCATCCCGCACATTTAGCGCCGCCGTGACTTCCTCGGCATAAGACACAAAGCCACTGCCCGCTGAATCCATATCAGACGGCCAAGGTTCATCGTTACTCATCGGCGGAACTTCAGATGGTGATGGCGCGTTTTCAGCCTGCAAATGAAGCGTGGCATCAAACACATCTGCGCATTGGCCACATCGCACCCAGCCCTGAGAGACTTTGAGTTGGTCGGTCACGACGTTGAACATCGTGCCGCAAGCGGGGCAGCGCGTAATCAGGCTCATTTAGCGCTGTATTGTAAGTGGGCGCTGACCGGCCAACTCAATGGGTCAAACGCGATTCAGAAGCGGGCTGTCATCAGAATCCAGCCCTCTTCAGCATCGGTGACATCCAGCGCACACCAAGGTGCGTAAGCGGCTTTCAGCTCGTCGGCCTGACGCGCCAGAATGCCAGCCAACACGAGACTTCCGCCTTTGGCAACATGAGCGCAAAGCAGCGGTGCCAGCACCTTCAAGGGCGTCGCCAAAATATTCGCCAGCACGGTTTGGTACTTGCCGGTGGCTTTGTCAGGCAAGCCAGCATTCAGCTGCACATGGTTGGCATCGGCGTTGGCACGGGTGGACTGTACGGCAGCCTCGTCAATGTCCACCGCGTCAATTTCGACGGCACCAAACTTGGCGGCGCCAATGGCCAAAATACCTGAGCCGCAGCCATAGTCCAACACACGGCCAAGAGGAGATTTTTGGTCAGCTGTCCACTTGAGGCACATTCTTGTCGTCGGGTGCGTCCCGGTGCCAAACGCCAAACCTGGGTCGAGCCGAATGACTTGCACTGCCTGCGCAGGCGGTTCGTGCCAGGTCGGCACAATCCAGAATTCAGGCGTGATTTCTACCGGTGCAAACTGCGATTGCGTCAGGCGCACCCAGTCCTGTTCGGGCACGTTTTGAATCGCCACTACTGCACAGTCAGCAAAAAAATCTTGCACCTTGAGCAGCCCTGCTGCATCGCTGGCCTGCGCTTCAGTCGCAAACAGAGCCACTACACGTGAACGGTTCCAGCCCGCTTTGGGCGGCGGCATGTCAGGCTCGCCAAACAGGGCTTGTTCATGATCGGTCTGAGCGTCAGCATCTTCAACCGACACGCTGAGTGCGTCCAGCGCGTCAAGGGCGTCGCTGACGGCTTCAACGCCACTTTCAGGAACCAACAAGATCAACTCAAACATTGCTATTTCTTTTCAAGCAGGGGCCGCGGATCTGGCTTTGCCAGTCCGCAGGCGTAGCGGCCCCCTCGGGGGGCAGGGAGCACACGCAGTGAGAGACCGTGGGGGCCATCTTCTACCGAACACGCTTGCTAAGCCACTCTTCTAAGTAATGGATATTGGTGCCGCCATCCATGAACTTGGCGTCCACCATCAGCTCGCGGTGCAGCGCAATGTTGGTGTTGATACCCTCCACCACGGTCTCGGCCAGTGCCGTGCGCATGCGCGCCAGGGCTTGCTCGCGCGTGTCGCCGTGCACGATGATTTTGCCAATCATCGAATCGTAGTTGGGCGGCACAAAGTAGTTGGCGTAAATGTGCGAATCGACCCGTACACCTGGCCCGCCCGGCGTATGCCAGGTCGTGATGCGGCCTGGCGACGGCGTGAATTTGTATGGGTCTTCGGCGTTGATGCGGCACTCGATCGAATGCCCCTTGATCTCAATATCGCGCTGCGCAAAAGGCAGTTTTTCGCCTGCGGCCACCATGATCTGGGTACGCACCACATCCACACCCGTCACCCATTCGGTCACGGGATGCTCGACCTGCACACGGGTGTTCATCTCAATGAAATAAAACTCGCCGTTTTCAAACAAAAACTCAAACGTGCCCGCGCCGCGGTAGCCAATTTTCTTGACGGCTGCCACGCAGCGCTCGCCAATGCGTTCGATCAGCTTGCGCGGAATGCCAGGCGCGGGCGCTTCTTCGATGACTTTTTGGTGGCGCCGCTGCATGGAACAATCGCGCTCGCCCAGCCAGACCGCGTTGCGGTGCTGGTCAGCCATGATCTGAATTTCAATGTGCCGCGGGTTCTGGAGAAACTTCTCCATGTACACCTCGGGGTTGCCAAATGCAGCGCCCGCCTCGGCCTTGGTGGTTTGCACGGCGTGCAGCAGCGCGGCCTCGGTGTGCACGACACGCATGCCGCGCCCACCGCCGCCTCCCGCGGCTTTGATGATGACCGGGTAACCCACCTGCTTGGCGGTCCGTTTGATGGTGGCCGCGTCGTCAGGCAGCGCGCCTTCAGAGCCCGGCACGCAAGGCACGCCGGCCTTGATCATGGTTTGCTTGGCCGACACCTTGTCGCCCATGATGCGAATCGACTCGGGCGTGGGGCCAATGAACTTGAAACCGCTTTTTTCAACCCGTTCGGCAAAGTCAGCGTTTTCGCTCAAAAAACCGTAGCCGGGGTGAATCGCCTCGGCATCCGTGACCTCAGCCGCCGAAATAATGGCCGGCATGTTGAGGTAGCTGTCTTTAGACGGTGCCGGCCCGATGCAGACCGACTCATCGGCCAGCTTGATGTATTTAGCGTCACGGTCAGCTTCCGAGTAAACCATCACCGCCTTGACGCCCAGCTCGCGGCAGGCGCGCTGGATACGCAGGGCTATTTCGCCGCGGTTTGCAATCAGTATTTTTTTAAACATGCCCAAATCCGATGTGCCGCTCAGTCGATCAGAAACAAAGGCTGTCCATATTCAACCGCCTGGCCGTTTTCGCAGAGTATTTTCCTGACCGTGCCCGACTTGTCGGCTTCAATTTCATTAAGGATTTTCATCGCTTCGATGATGCAGATGGTCTCACCCTCCTTGACCACGTCGCCCACTTCAACAAAGGGCTTGGCGCCTGGGCTGGCCGACCGGTAGAACGTGCCGACCATCGGTGACTTGACAGCATGGCTTGTTTCAACGGCGGGTGCAGCCTCTGCCACAGGGGCGGCAGCAACAGGGGCAGCAGCCGGTGCTGCTACCATGGCAACGGCAGGTTGCTGCATTACCAGCGGCGCACCGCTGGATTTGACGATGCGTACCTTGCCTTCAGCTTCGGTGATTTCGAGTTCAGACACGTTGGAGTCCGACACCAGATCAATCAGCGTTTTGAGTTTTCTTAAATCCATGTTTTTCTCCAACGACGGCAGGGCCAAAAGCATTGGCAACCAAGCCAATCTTCGTTCTTCCTACGCTTACTCGGTTCTTTCGGGGCTTAAAGCACTTAAAAAGCAGCTTCGGCCCGGCAGTCTGCATGCACTGCGACAAAGAAGGGGCAAAGTGTACTCCAAGCCCAAACGGTTTGATACACAAAAACGCATCGCGTCATGCTGAGTTGTTATTTCTGGATGAATAACAAATAAGCACTTTTAGCGGATTTTAAATATTATTTAATTGGATTTAGCAACTTTTATTTCAATTGAATCCATTGCGCCAGATCTTCGCCAGAAACTTTGCCTGTTTTGCGATGGAGCAATGCACCTGATGCGCCAAATACCGCCGTAAATGGCAAGCTTCCCGCCAGATTGCCCAGCGATTTGCTGAGTTCAGTCCCGCTTAAGCCCGCCATGCCCACCGCAAAGCTCAGTGGCTTGGCCTGCAGCCACTTGCGCACCGCACTGGGCTGATCAACTGCCAGGCCCAGCACCTGCCAGCCTTTGACTTTTTGCTCCTGGTAGAAAGCATCCAGCAAGGGCAACTCTTCCACACACGGCGGGCACCAGGTGGCCCAGAAGTTCAGCAGCAGCGGCTTGCCGCGAAAGCTGCTCATGGGTTGCGGCTGGCCATTGGGTGTGTCAAAACTCATCGCCCAAAAGGCATCCTGTACAGCGGTGGTTTGCCCGGTCGTCAGCTTCTGCGGCTCATGCTTGGACCACGCGGCCCCCACGCCAGCTAGCGCAGCGGCACCCGCTGCACCTATATAAAGAAGGTTTCTTCTGTCCATGGTCAGACTTTAGCCTCTTTGCCGACCAGCTTTTCAACCGCTTGCAGATCACCCCGCGGCTTGCGACCCTTGTCGTCGGGTTTTAATGCGCCACGCAAGTCGTCGTGGTCGTACACCATCAAGTGAACGCCGATGTTTTCGCTGAGCGGCTTGCACAGGCTGCTCAGGCTCAGCGCCTCGACTTTGCCGCCAGTAAAGCCCGTCACCGTTCGCGGCTCATAGTCGACGTTGTGCTCGATCAGCGCAATTTCAGCGGATTTCGGGTCGTCACAAAACAGCTGAATGTAAATGTCGCTCAGCCGCGTTGCCGTGCCGTGCCACACCGCTCCGGCCAGATGCGGCCTGAAGCTGGCCATACGCCGCATCCATACCAGCGCCAGTTCCCGCAGCGCCGCCAGCTCTTCCGGCTGGGTATCCGCGCAAAACACGGCGATGTATTCCATCACCGCGTCCTCAATCTCGGCGTTGTCAGGCAACTCAGCTCGGGCAGGCAGCCCCATCTGCTTGACGGCACGCCGCTTGGCCGGGCCATATTCCAGGCCTTCTTCAACCACCAGGGCGGCAGCAGTGGCGGCTATTTCGGATTTGAGGGTAGTCATTCAGAGATGAGAGCGCGAAGGCGATGGACAGAGTTTAGGTGAGCCGCCAAACCCGCCCATTGACTCCTAGAATAAGCCGATGCACATACACATACTCGGAATTTGCGGCACCTTCATGGGCGGCCTGGCTGCGCTGGCGGTGGAGGCGGGGCACAAGGTGACGGGCTGCGACACGGGGGTGTACCCGCCCATGAGCGATCAGCTCCGCGCTTTGGGCATTGACTTGGTAGAGGGCTATGGAGCCGACCAGCTGGCTTTTAACCCGGATGTGTTTGTAGTGGGCAATGTCGTGTCGCGGGCGCATCTGGCTGATGGAACACCCAAATACCCGTTGATGGAAGCAATTCTGAATGCTGGCCTGCCCTACACCAGCGGCCCGCAGTGGCTCAGCGGCCATGTGCTGCACCACCCGACCCACCATGCCACTGGCCCGCGCCATGTGCTGGCGGTGGCGGGTACGCATGGCAAAACCACCACTACCGCCATGTTGACCTGGGTATTGGAATGCGCGGGGCTGCAGCCGGGCTTTTTGGTCGGTGGTGTGCCTTTGAATTTTGGGGTGTCGGCCCGGCTGGGCACAGGCAACACCTTTGTGATTGAGGCGGATGAATACGACACCGCTTTTTTCGACAAGCGCAGCAAATTTGTGCATTACCGACCGCGCACGGCGATTTTGAACAACCTGGAGTTTGACCACGCTGATATTTTTGACAACCTGGCAGCGATTGAACGGCAGTTTCACCACCTGGTGCGCACCGTACCTTCCACCGGTCGCGTCGTCATCAATGCCACTGAAGAAAGCCTGGACCGGGTCATCGCCCAAGGCTGCTGGAGTGAGCAGGTACTCTTCGGCAAAGCATGGGCGAATAAGGCGGGCTTTACCGCGTTGGGTGAGCCTAATGACTTTGAAGTCGTCAAAGCGGGCAAGCCGGTAGCGCGCGTTCAATGGAACGTCAGCGGCGTTCACAACCAGCTCAATGCCCTGGCCGCAATCGCCGCTGCCGAGCATGTGGGCGTTGACCCGCAAACCGCTGCCGACGCGCTGGCCAGCTTTCAAAACGTCAAGCGCCGGATGGAAGTCAGGGGCGTCGTCAGGAAAAGCGGCGGCGACATCACCATTTATGACGACTTTGCCCACCACCCGACCGCCATCCACACCACGATAGACGGCCTGCGCCGCCAGCTCAATGCTGCGGGTAAGGCGGCTGACCGGATACTGGCCGTGTTTGAGCCGCGCAGCAACACCATGAAGCTCGGCACCATGACGGCGCAGTTGCCGCGCTCCCTGGAGGCTGCCGACATTGCCTTTTGCCACGCCGGCGGTCTGGACTGGGACGCGCGCGAGGCTCTAGCCCCCATGGTGGACCGGGCGCATGTGGCCGACACCATTGACGAACTGGTCAAACAGGTGAAAGCCGCAGCAAGACCCGGCGACCACGTGCTGTGCATGAGCAATGGCGGCTTTGGCGGCGTACATGGCAAGCTGCTGGCAGCATTGGCCTGATCTGCCAGCCTGCGGATGCTATTAATTCAGTAGCTGCTCGCGCATGTATCTATTGGCCTGAAGGCCTTTTTGACAGGTAAAAATGGCCCGAAAAGGCGATAAATAACCGTGTTAAGCGTAGCGGTGCAGCCAAAACGTCTCAAAAAGCTCAAAAACCAGTGTTTTCAGGTGCCAAATCGGACTCAAACCCAATGAATATATGCGCGAGCAGCTACTGAATCAATAGCGTCCCGTTTCAATAACTGATACTCAACGCCGCCACATCCACATGCACCAGCGGCTTACCCAATGCTGCGCTGGCGGCCCGGGCAAACTCCAGGGCAAACTTGGGCTCAGCAAACCTGGCCAAGCCAGCAGCTTGCGCCACCACAAGCACTTTATCCGCCGTCAGCAGCTTGCCGGTTGGCCGCAGCGGCTCGCAGCCCATCTGGGTGAACTGGTCGTCCAGCCACCAGCGGGCCACGTCGTGCGGCATCGGCTGAACCTCATTCAGGTCAATCCGCACCGGCGATGCGCCTTTGAAGGTGATGCTGACTTCGCTGCGCATGGTGGCTCCAGACTGTTTGTAATCACTTGATGGTCTGCGAAACAGCTCCTGACGGGCAATTCTCGCAAACCCTCTGAACCAAGACGGGACTTGTTAACCGGCGCGCCGTGCATGGACGGCCTTGGACAGCACGTCCAGCACCTGAAGCGAATCGTCCCACGACAGGCAGGCGTCGGTGATGCTTTTGCCATACTCGAGCGCCTTGGCATCGTCCTTGCCGGGGGTGAATTTTTGCGCACCCGCGTTCAGGTGGCTCTCCACCATCAGGCCAAACACCTGTTTTGACCCGCCACTGACCTGCCCTGCGATGTCGCGTGCCACGTCGAGCTGCTTTTCATGCTGTTTCGACGAATTGGCGTGGCTGCAGTCCACCATCAATGTAGCGGGCAGTTTGGCGGCAAGCAGATCCTTGCAGGCCGCTGTCACACTGGCTGCATCGTAATTGGGCGTTTTGCCGCCGCGCAAAATCACGTGGCAATCGGGGTTGCCGTTGGTTTGCACCACGGCGACTTGGCCGTTTTTGTGCACTGACAAAAAGTGGTGACCGCGCGATGCGGACTGAATCGCGTCAGTGGCAATGCGGATGTTGCCATCGGTGCCGTTTTTAAAGCCAATCGGCGCAGAGATGCCAGAAGCCAGTTCGCGGTGGACCTGGCTTTCGGTCGTGCGCGCACCAATCGCGCCCCAGGCGATCAGGTCGCCAATGTATTGCGGCGAGATCACGTCCAGAAACTCGCTGCCCGCGGGCAGGCCCATACGGTTGATGTCGATCAAGAGCTGGCGCGCCATGCGCAGGCCTTCGTCAATGCGGTAGGTTTCATCCAGGTACGGGTCGTTGATCAGGCCCTTCCAGCCGACCGTGGTGCGGGGCTTTTCAAAGTACACCCGCATCACGATCTCTAACGTACCCGCGTACTTTTTGCGCTGCTCAACCAGGCGGCGTGCGTATTCCAGCGCAGCGGCCGGGTCGTGGATCGAGCAGGGGCCAATCACCACCAGCAGGCGGTCGTCGCTGCCGGCCATGATGTTGTGAATGCTTTTGCGGGTGTCAGTGATCAGCGTTTCAACGGGCGTACCCTGAATGGGGAAAAAGCGGATCAGATGCTCGGGAGGGGGTAACACGGTGATGTCCTTGATGCGTTCGTCGTCGGTCTGGCTGGTTTTGTCGACGGGTGCATACCAGGCGGGTGTAGGGGTGGTCATCACAGATTTCCTTTTATAAAACGAGAGCTAAAACCAAATGAAAAAGCAAAAAAAAACCGCCGGGTGTCCGGCGGTTTTTGAAAGATTCGTGCGTTTATCGGGGGTTACGCAAAAGTCTCTCTACCGCCAGAAGCGCTTGAGAACCAAAAGTAACCAAAATAAAACGATGCGTTGTGCATGGGTTGAAATGTAGCACAGCTTAAAAAGTGGCCCGCCGAACTGAAAGGTGTCAAGCCGTGCCGCCCACCGTCAAGCCATCAATCCGCAGCGTTGGCTGGCCCACCCCCACAGGCACGCTCTGGCCTTCTTTGCCGCAGGTGCCGACGCCACTGTCCAGCGCCATGTCGTTGGCCATCATGCTGACTTTTTTCAGGCATTCCGGGCCACTACCCACGATGGTCGCGCCTTTGACGGGGTACAAAATCTTGCCGTTTTCAACCCAATAGGCTTCACTGGCTGAAAACACAAACTTGCCAGACGTGATGTCGACCTGGCCGCCTGCAAAGTTGGTGGCGTACAGGCCTTTTTTGATGCTGGCGACGATTTCTTGAGGGTCTTTGTCACCGCCCAGCATATAAGTATTGGTCATGCGCGGCATCGGCGTGTGGGCGTAGCTTTCGCGGCGGCCGTTGCCTGTGGGCTTGACGTTCATCAGGCGCGCGTTCAATGAGTCTTGAATGTAGCCCTTCAAAATGCCGTCCTCAATCAGCACATTGCGCTGGCTGGCGTTGCCTTCGTCGTCCACGTTCAGTGAGCCCCGTCGGTCGGCAATCGTGCCGTCGTCCAGCACCGTCACGCCCTTGGCGGCCACGCGCTGGCCAATCTTGCCTGCAAACGCGCTCGACCCCTTGCGGTTGAAGTCGCCTTCCAGGCCGTGGCCGATGGCTTCGTGCAGCAAAATGCCGGGCCATCCGGAGCCGAGTACCACGGTCATTTCACCCGCAGGTGCGGGGCGTGCCTCCAGATTGGTCAGTGCGGCTTTCACCGCATCGTCCACATACTGGCTGATTTGTGCATCGTCAAAATACGCCAGGCCAAAACGGCCACCGCCGCCTGCTGAGCCGGTTTCACGTCGGCCTTTTTGTTCGGCAATAACCGTCACGCTCAAGCGAACCAGCGGCCGAACGTCAGCAGCCAGGGTACCGTCAGCACGCGCCACCATCACCACATCGTATTCGCTGGCCAGGCCAGCCATGACTTGCACGATGCGCGGGTCCTTGGCCTTGGCGAGTTTTTCAACCTTCTCCAGCAACTTGACTTTGGCCGTGCTGTCCAGTGTGGCAATCGGGTCACCGCCTTCGTACAGCGAACGGCTGTTGGCAATCTTGCGGCTGGGGGTTTTGATTTTGGCGGACTTGCCTGCGCCAGAAATGCTGCGCACGGTGCGCGCGGCATCCATCAGGGAAGCTTCTGAAATGTCGTCCGAATAGGCGAATGCAGTTTTCTCACCGCTCACGGCCCGCACGCCGACGCCCTGGTCAATGCTGAAGGAACCGGTTTTGACGATGCCCTCTTCCAAGCTCCAGCCTTCGCTGCGGGTGTATTGAAAGTAAAGATCCGCGTCGTCTGCCCCTTTGGAAGTGATCTCAGCCAGTGCTTTGGCCAAGTGCGCTTCCGTCAGGCCAAAGGGCGTGAGGAGCAGTTTTTGCGCAATTTCCAAACGCCCCGAGGTCGATGCTGCTGTAGGCCTGACGGTTGACGAGGTAATCGAAGCGTTGAGGGCAGATGGGGAAGAGGAGCGCAGTGTGGTCATGCCCTGATTGTAGGCAGCTGACCACACCCGCGCTGAAGCCCGTCCATTCAGGTCTGGTCGTCGACCTTGGCCGTTGGGCCATTGGTTTTGCAGGATGCAATGCCGCTGTCGCGACTGGACTCGCTGGCGTACATCTGGCTGTTACCAATCACCTGATGGTTGCCGGCCTTCAAGGTGAAGTACGGCGCATCGCCCTTCCCCTTCAATCGGTCATAACGCGCGTCATCGGGCGAGTTTTTCTTGACCGATTCAATGCCGTTCAGGGCACTCGCTTTGGACTCATACATTTCGCTGGTCAAAATGATTTGACCGTTGCCCGCCAGCAGCGAAAAGAAATACTTGTCGTTTTTGGACTTCTTGAGTTCGAATTTTCCGGCCATGGAAAGTGCCTTTTTGAGTTGTAAAGTTGCATTTTCAGGCGTTCAGTTGCAAGAAAACAAGGCTGATTTCACTAAGAGACACACTTATTTGCACAATAAGTCACCCTCCGCAGGCTTATTTACCACGCAGCAGCTTGAACACCGCCGCATCATCCTCACCCGCCAGACCGGCGGCGTGCGCTTGAGCGAATACACTGCTGGCAGCCGCCCCCAAAGGCCCGTCAAAGCCTGCCGCAGCGGCGCATTGCAGCGCCAGCCGGGTGTCTTTTTCGAGCAGCGTGACATGGGCACGCGGCGCATAGTCGCCTGCGATCGCCCGGCGCATCCGGTCTGAGCCTATCCAGCTTTGCCCGCTCGACTGCTCAATCACGCTCTGGGTTTTGGCCACGTCCAGACCGAGCTTTTCAGCAAGCGCCAGCGCTTCAGCCGCGCCCACCAAATTGATGCCCGCCAGCAGGTTGTTAACCAGCTTGGTGCGGGCAGCATCGCCTGGCTTTTCACTGATGCTGAACAGCTTGCTTGACAGTGCATTGAGCAGCTCAGAGTGCTGCTCAAACACTGCTTGCGGGCAAGCCACCAGCAGGCTCATGGTGCCGTCAGCCGCTCTGGCAGGGCCGCCTGACATGGGTGCGTCGATGGTGTGAATGCCGCGTTCAGCCAGTCGGCGGGCAAACCCTTCCACGTCTTGCGGCAAGATGGTGGGGCACAGGATGACGGTTTGGCCTTTGGACAGGCGATGGGCCAGCCCATTGACACCAAACAGCACATCTTCAGTCTGCGCAGCATCTACCACGCAAATGATATTTGCTATTAAATCATGAGCTGCTCGCGTACGTTTTGATTGGTCTAGAGCCCCTTTTGATACCCAAAAATCGACTTTGGAGGCATCAATGTCGCTCACCAGAACAGTCCAGCCCTTCGACAGCAAATTGGCCACCAGGCCGCCGCCCATATTGCCAACACCAATGATGGAAACTGATGTCGAATCGCTCACGTCTGCACCAGCCGCTTGGCCTTGG
This sequence comes from Polaromonas sp., assembly GCA_031410335.1. Lineage (GTDB taxonomy): Bacteria > Pseudomonadota > Gammaproteobacteria > Burkholderiales > Burkholderiaceae_C > Polaromonas. The sequence continues at coordinate 13,058 of JANNYZ010000158.1, forward strand.
CAATCGACATCAGCATGCCCACCGCCAGGCCCAGCGTCACCATGGCCGTGCCGCCGTAGCTGATGAACGGCAGCGGCACGCCCACCACCGGCAAAATGCCGCTGACCATGCCCATGTTCACAAAAGCGTAAGTGAAAAAAATCATCGTGACCGCGCCTGCCAGCAAGCGTGAAAACAGTGTGGGTGCCTCCATGGCAATGACCATCCCGCGCAAAATCAAAAAGAGGAATCCAGCAATCAGCAGCAAATTGCCGGCAAGGCCAAACTCTTCTGAAAATGCGGCAAAAATAAAATCGGTGGTGCGCTCGGGAATAAATTCGAGATGCGTTTGCGTCCCGGCCATGAAGCCCTTGCCAAACAGCCCGCCCGAGCCAATCGCGATCATGCCCTGAATGATGTGAAAGCCTTTGCCCAGCGGGTCGCGCGATGGGTCCAGCAGAGTGCAGATGCGCTGTTGCTGGTAATCATGTAGTATCGGCCAGCGCACCCCATCAGCGCACAGCGCAGGCTCAAACCACACCACCAGAAAGACGCCGATCAATCCCAGCACCACCGGCGGCACGATCAGCCTCCAGCTCAAACCGGCAAAAAATATCACCGCCAGCCCGGCCGCCAAAACAAGCAGTGAGGTACCCAAGTCGGGCTGCTTCATGATGAGGCCCACCGGCACCACCAGCAGCAACGCGGCCACGATGTAGTCCAGCGGGCGCAGCTGGCCTTCCCGTTTTTGAAACCACCAGGCCAGCATCAAAGGCATGGCGATTTTCAAAATCTCGCTGGGCTGAATCACCACGCCCACATTCAGCCAGCGGCGTGCGCCCTTTTTGGTGATACCGAAAATCGCCACTGCAACCAGCAGCGCCACGCCAAAAACATACAGCGGCACCGCCAGCGTCATGAGTCGCTGGGGCGGGATTTGCGCCACCACAAACATGATGAAACCCGCAATCAGCATGTTGCGGCCATGGTCCATAAAGCGGCTGCCATGGTCAAAGCCCGATGAATACATGATCAGCAGGCCAGCGCTGGCCAGCAAAAACACCGCAAACGCCAGCGGGCCATCAAAGCCGCTCAGCAGCGGCGCAGCACGCTTGAAAAGCGAGGGTTTATCAAAAACAGCGGCCATGCACGATTATCGGTCAGTATCTTGCCTCAAAGGCCTGATTACACTTGTCTCCTCACCAAGACTTCAGCGACGTAAAGGCCCCCATTTTGTTTGTATTGTTTGAAGAAGCTGGCAAGCATCTGGCTGGCCGGATTTTGTTAGAGGCTGACAGCTCGCTGCAGGTGGAGCTGGACTCGGGCAAGCGCGTGAAGGTGAAAGCCGTCAAAGCACTTTTGAAGTTCGAAAAGCCCGCTCCCGCCGAGTTTGTCGCCGCGGCGCAAAAATTAAGCGCTGACATCGAACTGGAACTGGCCTGGGAATTTGCCAGCGAAGACGAATTTGGTTTTGCTGACTTGGCGCGCGACTACTTTAGCCCCGACCCAGCCAAACCCGCCACTCTTGAACAACAAGCTGCAGCACTGTTCAGGCTGTTTGATGCGCCGCATTACTTTCGCAGGGCGGGCAAAGGCCGGTTTAAAAAAGCGCCACTGGAGATTTTGCAGCTGGCACTGAAGGCGATTGAAAAGAAACAGCAATTCGCCCTGCAAATCACCGCATGGGCTGACGAACTGGCCAAAGGCAGCTGCCCTGTGCCGATACGTGAGCAACTCTACAAAATTCTTTTCAAGCCTGACAAAAACGCGGCTGAGTACAAGGCTGTCGTGGAAGCCTCAAAAAGCACCCACACCGCACCACTGGACCTGCTGCAAAAATCAGGTGCCATCTCGTCGCCCTACCAGTTTCATTACAAGCGGTTTTTGTTTGAAAACTTCCCCAAAGGCACGGGCTTTCCGACCATTGAGGCGCCAACGCACACGGACGACCTGCCGCTGGCCAATGTGCAGGCTTTCTCGATTGATGACTCTGCCACCACCGAGATTGACGATGCGCTGTCGTTGCAGGGCATCGGCACAGGCACAGTCACGCTGGGCATTCATATTGCTGCGCCGGGCCTGGCGGTGCAGCCTGGCAGTGCTATAGATCAGTTGGGCCGGGCGCGCTTGTCCACCGTCTACATGCCAGGCTACAAGCTGACCATGCTGCCCGATGACGTGGTGCAAAACTACACCCTGATGGCCGGGCGCAACTGCCCGGCGGTGTCGCTGTATGTGACGATGGACGAGGCCACATTCGAGATCAGGGAAACCGCCACCAAACTGGAACGGGTGCCGATTGCAGCCAACCTCCGGCACGACGTGCTGGACAGCACGTTCAACGAAGAGTTTTTCAATGCTACTGAAAATATAGCTGCTCGCGCACATATTGATTGGTCTGGCGAGCTTATTTACCTGCACAAATTAGCCAAATACCTCAAGTCACAGCGTGAAGTGGCACGCGGCAAGCCAGAAAATTTCAACCGGCCTGACTACAACTTCAAGCTGGACAACCCCAGCGGCCAAGAACCTCAAGGTAACGAGCAAGTCACCATCACCGCCCGACAGCGCGGCGCACCGCTGGACCTGATCGTGGCCGAGGCGATGATTCTGGCCAACAGCACCTGGGGCCAGTGGCTGGCAGAACACGGCGTGCCGGGCATTTACCGCAGCCAGGCCAGCCTGGCCCCTGGCGTGAAGGTGCGCATGGGCACCAAAGCCCTGCCGCATGCGGGCCTCGGCGTGAAAAGCTATGCGTGGTCTACCTCGCCGCTGCGCCGTTACACCGACCTGGTGAACCAGTGGCAAATCATTGCCTGCGTCAAGCATGGCCGTAGCGCAGCGCTGGTAGCGCCCTTCAAGCCAAAGGATGCCGAGCTGTTTTCCATCATCTCGGGGTTCGATGCAGCCTACAGCGCCTACAACAGCTACCAGAGCGGCATAGAGCGCTACTGGACACTGAAGTATTTGCAGCAGAATGGCATCACCGAGCTGGTCGCGACGGCCTTCAAAGACAACCTGGTGCGTGCCGACGACCTGCCGCTGGTGCTGCCCGCCACAGGCGCACTGGGCTTGCCGCGCGGTGCCAGGGTGCGCGTCAAACTGGGGGAGATTGACGAGATCACGCTGGACATCACCAGCGCCGTGATCGAGCGGCTGGATGTGGTGGCTGATGCCCCCGATGAAGCCACCGACCAGGATGATGACGAGGACGTCTCTGCGGGCCCGATTGCGATTGCCGTAGATGTCAATGAAGTGACTGAAGATACCGTCTTGCGCGGCAATTGAAACTCCGCTGCAACTGCGCTTTAAGACTGATAATTTGATGGTGAAAAACTTCAGCACACTGCAAATCGCTTTGGGAGCCTCTGCCCTGCTGCATGCAGTGGCGCTGACGACCCGATTTGTGGACCCGCAAAGCTTTAACCGGGTTTTCAAGGACACACCGCTGGAAGTGATCCTGGTCAATGCCAAGTCGAATGAAAAACCGGACTTTGCCAAAGCCATTGCGCAAAGCAGTCTGGCGGGTGGCGGACAGCTTGAAAAAGGCCGGGCCACATCACCGCTACCGCCTTCTGCATTGACCGACCTAGGCGATGCGGCAGAGGACGCGCAGAAAAAAGTGGAAGCCATGCAGGAGCAGCAAACCCAGTTGCTGGCGCAAATCAAAAGGCAGCTGGCCACTCTGCCGCCACCTGACCCAAAAGTGCCAACCAACGACCCGGTGCAGGCCGAGCGTGAAGAAAAGCGCAAGCAGCTGATCAAAATTCTGGCGGAAATTGAAAAACGCATCAACGAAGAAAACGCGCGGCCAAAAAAGCGCTACATCAGCCCAGCCACCCGCGAAGAGGTCTACGCCATTTACTACGACAGCCTGCGCCGCAAGATTGAGGACAAGGGCACAAGCAACTTCCCCGAGCTGGCAGGCAAAAAGCTGTACGGCGAACTGACCATGATCGTGACGGTTAATTTTGACGGGCGCATTCTGGACACCGAGGTGGTAGAAACATCGGGCAATCTGACGCTGGACCGCCGCGCGCAAGCCATCGTCAAGGGCACCGGGCCGTTTGAAAAGTTTACCGATGCCATGCGGCGCAGGGCCGACCAGATCGTGGTGGTGTCACGTTTTAAGTTCACGCGTGACGAAACGCTTGAAACCAAGCTGACCAGTCGCTGAATATCGCCCTGAAAGCCCTATGAAAGCCATCTCTCGCCTGCTCCTGCTGGTTTTCTTGGCAGGCTTGTCATTGCAGCTTTATTTTGTCGGCCGAATTGCCCTGATGGCGATCGTTGACCCCGAATCCACCGCCTTTGAGCGATCGGCTGTTTACAGTGTGGCAACCAGCACGGGCAGTTTGAAGTGGCGCCAGCAGTGGCTGCCTTACAGCGACATTTCAGACAACCTCAAGCGTGCCGTTATTGCATCGGAAGATGCCGGCTTTACCGAACACGAAGGCGTTGACATTGAGGCGCTTGAAAAGGCCTGGGACAAGAATGCCAAGGCTGAACAAAAAGTACAGCAAGGCGGCAAAAGCGCAGGCACCAAACCCGCCAAACCCCCGAAAATCGTAGGCGGCTCAACCATCACACAGCAATTGGCCAAAAATCTTTTCCTGTCGGGTGAACGCACGCTGCTACGCAAGGGCCAGGAACTGGTGCTGACACTGCTGCTTGAAAAGCTGCTCAACAAAGAACGTATTTTGGAGATTTACCTGAACAGCGTTGAATGGGGTGAAGGCGTGTTTGGTGCTGAAGCTGCGGCACAGCACTACTACCGCAAAAGCGCCAGCAAGTTGAGCGCCTTCGAAGCCGCACGGTTGGCCGTGATGCTGCCACGCCCCAAGTATTTTGAAACCCGGCCCAACTCAGGCTATTTGTCATCACGCGCCAACACGATTGCCGCGCGCATGGGTGGGGTGGAACTGCCATGATGGCGAAAATCATGAGTTTGCTTTTGCTAGGCCTGATCCGCGCGCTGACTGGCGCGCAAGCCCGCTGGCAGGGTTGCCCGCCCAAGGCCGAGCAGCGCATTTATTTTGCCAACCATCAGAGCCATGCGGACCTCGTTTTGATGTGGGCAGCGCTGCCAGAAGAGCTGCGCAGCATCACAAGGCCCATTGCGGCCAAAGATTACTGGACGAAAACCCCGTTCAAGCAGTGGATCACGACCGCTGTGTTCAACGCGATTTATGTGGACCGCGCCAAGACCGGTGACCAGGACCCGCTCGAGCCCCTGATGGATGCGCTGGACAAGGGTGACTCGATCATCCTGTTTCCAGAGGGCACACGCGGCAACCAGGAAGAGCCGCAAAAGTTCAAGTCTGGCCTGTACAACCTGGCGCAAAAGTTTCCAGAGGTGGTGCTGGTGCCCGCCTGGATCAACAACGTCCAGCGCGTCATGCCCAAAGGTGAGGTGGTGCCTGTGCCGATTTTGTGCTCCGTGACTTTTGGCGCACCCATTGCTTTGGAACTTGATGAAAGCAGGACTGATTTTTTGACGCGCGCGCGCGAGGCAGTGCTTGCCCTTCGACAAACATGATCAATACCTTCATGCTCAGCCTTCGGCCCTCCCAACAGGTGGGTTTGCTTTTTGTGCTGTTGTTTGGCCTGCTTGCGGCTGTCAGCTTGTACGCCTTCACGGCATCGCTGCGCGAGCGGGCTGAAGGCGACCCGCGCATTCAAACGCTCAAAGAATTTAACGGTGTCCTGCAGACATCGTGGGTTATGGCAACCGTGTTCTGGGTCGGCTGGGCACTGGGTGAAACGGTCGCTACAGTGCTGTTTGGTTTTGTTGCTTTTTTTGCGCTGCGCGAGTTCATCACGCTGTCACCGACCCGTCAGGGCGACCACCGCAGCCTGGTGCTGGCCTTTTTCATCGTGCTGCCGGTTCAGTTTTCACTGGTCATCACCCGGCACTTCGACCTGGTGACGGTGTTCATCCCGGTATACGTTTTTTTGGCGATACCGGTGGTCAGTGCACTGGCCAATGACCCTGAGCGGTTTTTGGAACGCAATGCCAAACTGCAGTGGGGCATCATGGTGTGCGTGTATGGCATTAGCCATGTGCCAGCGCTGTTGCTGCTCAAGTTTCCCAACTATCAGGGCAAGAACGCGTTTCTGGTGTTTTTTCTGGTGTTTGTCGTGCAAAGCTGCATGCTGGTTCAGTACCTGGTTGACAACAAACTCAAACGCGCACCGATCGCGCCCAAAATCAGTCAAAGCTTTAACTGGACCGGCTGGTTGATAGCGGTTGTGGTGGCCAGCCTGATTGGCGGGCTGATGTCGGCTCTGACTCCTTTCAAGCCAGCACAGGCCGTGGCCATGGCTTTGATTGCCTGCGTTGCGGGCTCGCTCGGTCATCTGGTCATGAAGGCGCTCAAGCGCGACCGGGGCATCACCAACTGGGGCACCGAGGGCAAGTCTGTCACCGGCGCCAGCGGCTTGCTGGATCGTGTCGATGCGCTTTGCTTTGCTGCACCGGTGTTTTTTCACTCTGTACGGTGGTATTTTGGTATCTGAATCAGCATTCAGGCTAATAGATACATGCGTGAAAAGCTCCTGATTTCATAGCGATTATTCATTGACCTACCCTATGCGTATTCTTGGCATTGACCCCGGTTTGCAAATCACAGGCTTTGGCGTCGTCGATGTGGAAGGTCATCAGCTCAGCTATGTAGCCAGCGGCACCATCAAAACGGCGCATCTGGATAAAAAGGATTTGCCAGGCCGCCTCAAAGTGCTGTTTGACGGCGTGCGCGAAGTGGCAGAACGCTACCAACCAGACTGCTCGTCTGTTGAAATTGTGTTTGTTAACGTTAATCCGCAGGCCACGCTGCTGTTGGGCCAGGCACGCGGCGCATGCATCACGGCGCTGGTGTCAAAGGACTTGCCCGTTGCCGAATACAGCGCCCTGCAGCTCAAAAAGGCCATAGCGGGCTATGGCAAAGCCGGCAAAGCAGAAATGCAGCAAATGGTGATGCGCTTGCTAAAGCTGCCAACGCTGCCAGGCAAGGACGCCGCAGACGCGCTGGGCTTGGCTATCACGCATGCACATGCGGGGCGGGCACGAGCCGTTGTGGCCGCGGCGCTGAAAAACCGCTAGCTCAACCTCTGGGCAATCAGCACCGCAAAAAAGCCAAAGCCCGCCAGCAGCGTCCACTTTAAAACCATGAGGCCCCATTTTTTGTAGCGGACGTGCGCGGTAACGGCGTAAAGCAAAAACAATACCGCTGACGTCAAGAGCAGAAGCAGAAAAAGCGCGCGGACAAAAGGCATGGCGATTGGAAGGACTGCGAATTACCAGGCAGGCGCCAAGGTTGCAAAACCCTTGGGCGCACGCTTTTCATCTTCAAACGTGACCACCTCATACGCATCCTTGTGAGCCAGCAGTTCGCGCAGCAGCTTGTTGTTGAGGGCATGGCCCGAGCGGAAGGCGCTATAGGAAGCCAGCAGCGGCTTGCCCAGCAAATGCAGGTCGCCCATCGCATCGAGAATTTTGTGCTTCACAAATTCATCGTTGTAGCGCAAGCCCTCACTGTTGAGCACCTTGTAGTCATCCATCACAATGGCGTTGTCCAGCCCGCCTCCCATGGCCAGACCGTTGGCCCGCATCATCTCGACATCCTTGGTAAAGCCAAAGGTACGCGCTCTGGCAATGTCGCGCGTGTACGAGCCTGAGCTCATGTCGAACTCCACCCGCTGGCCTGTTGAATCTACCGCCGGGTGGTCAAAATCAATTTCAAAACTGAGTTTGTAGCCCTCATACGGGGCCAGACGTGCCCACTTGATGCTGGGGCCCTCGCCCTCACGTACCTCAACCGTTCTGAGGAGGCGCACGAAACGCTTTGGCGCATTTTGCAATTCGATGCCTGCCGACTGCAACAAAAACACGAAGGACGAAGCAGAGCCGTCCAGAATGGGCACCTCTTCAGCCGTGATGTCGACGTACAGGTTGTCCAAGCCCAGGCCAGCGCAGGCAGACATCAAATGCTCCACCGTGAACACCTTGGCGTTGCCGTTGGATACGGTGGATGCAAGGCGAGTGTCCGTCACTGCTAAAGCAGAAATGGCGATGTCCACCGGCTGCGGCAAGTCAACCCGGCGAAAAACAATGCCCGTATCGGGCGCAGCAGGCCGTAAGGTCAACTCAACCCGCTGACCACTGTGCAGGCCAACCCCAACGGCCTTGGTGAGTGATTTCAGGGTTCTTTGAGCAAGCATGCCTGTATTTTAGTTTCTCTCCAATGTCCGGTAGTTCATACGCCCTCTGCCAAAGGACAAAAGGCGTATGTCGACATACCGCTTGGTATCAGTCCGCCTGCTTTCTCAGAAACGCTGGAATTTCAAAATCATCCATGCCGCCAGAAGCCAGCGCGTCCACTTTTGCAGCCGCCTGCGTGCGGTTAGTACGCCACACACTTGGCACGGCCATATTGCCATAGTCTGGTTGCGTCGAACCCATCGAGGGTTGGCTTGCACCGCCCATGCTGTTCATGCCAGCAACCGCATTGAGAGTAGGAACATTAAAGGGCACATTGTCGGTACCGGTGCGCAGCACCTGCAGTGGCGGTGCGTGGCGGCGCACACCCTGACGGCTCAGGCCCGTGGCGACCACTGTCACGCGGATATCGTCGCCCAGCTTGTCGTCATAGGCTGCGCCGTAAATCACATGTGCGTCAGCCGAGGCATAGGCACGGATGGTGTTCATGGCCAGCTTGGATTCGCTCAGTTTGAGCGAGCCCTTGGCCGCCGTGACCAACACCAGAACGCCTTTGGCACCCGACAAATCGATGCCTTCCAGCAGCGGGCAGGCCACGGCTTGCTCGGCTGCGATGCGTGCGCGGTCGGGGCCGTTGGCCACTGCCGTGCCCATCATGGCTTTACCCGGCTCACCCATCACGGTACGCACGTCTTCAAAGTCGACGTTGACGTTGCCGTACTCGTTGATGATCTCGGCAATACCGCCCACCGCGTTTTTAAGCACGTCGTTGGCGTGGGCAAAGGCTTCGTCCTGCGTCACGTCATCGCCCAGCACTTCCAGCAGCTTTTCGTTGAGCACCACAATCAGTGAATCGACATTGGCTTCCAGCTCGGCCAGGCCAAGGTCAGCATTGGTCATGCGGCGGCCGCCTTCAAACTCAAATGGCTTGGTCACCACACCCACCGTCAAAATGCCCATCTCTTTAGCGATTCGTGCGATCACGGGAGCGGCACCCGTGCCAGTGCCACCGCCCATGCCGGCAGTGATGAACAGCATATGCGCACCATCAATGGCACTGCGAATGTCGTCCACCGCCAGTTCAGCTGCGTCACGGCCCTTGTCAGGCTTGCTGCCCGCACCCAGACCACTGCCACCGAGCTGGATGGTCTTGTGCGCATTGCCACGGCTGAGCGCCTGCGCGTCAGTGTTGGCGCAAATGAACTCTACGCCCTGCACGCCACATTCAATCATGTGCGCCACAGCGTTTCCGCCGCCGCCACCGACACCAATCACCTTGATTTGTGTGCCCTGGTTGAACTCTTCAATCTCAATCATTTCGATGCTCATGGTGAGCCTCCTGTTTCGTTAAATTGCAGTTGCCAAAAATTAGATTCGTTGTTGTGAGGATCAAGTTTTCATGAAGGCGGATCAGCGCCTCCTGACCTTTTATGGGGTGGTGCGGTGGGAATAAATGCGGGATAGTGTTTCATGTGGGCATGCCTAAAAATTACCAACAAACCAGTCCTTGACCCGACCAAATGCGTTATGCACACTGCCAGCTTTTTGCGAGACTTTGTAGCCGCGCATGCGCCCCAGCCGCGCTTCTTCGAGCAGGCCCATGACTGTCGCTGCGCGGGCTTGCGCCACCATGTCATAGAGCGAGCTTGAATAGCGGGGAATACCGCGCCGCACGGGCTTGAGAAAAATGTCTTCACCCAGCTCGACCATCCCCGGCATCACCGCGCTGCCACCAGTGATCACAATGCCGGAGGACAGCACTTCCTCGTAGCCCGACTCGCGAATGACCTGCTGGACTAGCGAGTAAATTTCTTCAATTCGCGGCTCGATCACGCCTGCCAGCGCCTGCTTGCTCAACATGCGCGGTGCCCGGTCGCCCAGGCCAGGAACCTCAACCTGTGTCTCGGGGTCGGCCAGCAACTGTTTGGCATAACCGCTTTCAACCTTGATGTCTTCTGCGTCTTTGGTCGGCGTGCGCAGGGCCATGGCGATGTCGCTGGTAATCAGATCCCCCGCAATCGGAATAACGGCTGTGTGGCGGATCGCCCCACCGGTAAAAATCGCCACATCGGTTGTACCTGCACCAATGTCGACCAGCGCCACGCCCAGTTCCTGCTCGTCCTGTGTCAGCACCGCCAGGCTTGATGCCAGCGGGTTGAGCATCAACTGGTCAACTTCCAGACCGCAGCGGCGCACACACTTGATGATGTTTTCAGCAGCACTTTGCGCACCGGTGACGATGTGTACCTTGGCCTCCAGCCGGATGCCACTCATGCCAATCGGCTCGCGCACGTCCTGCCCGTCAATCACAAACTCCTGCGGCTCCACCAGCAGCAGGCGCTGGTCGGTCGATATGTTGATGGCTTTGGCGGTTTCAATGACGCGGGCGACGTCTGCCTGCGTGACTTCCTTGTCTTTCACCGCCACCATGCCGCTTGAATTGATGCCACGTATGTGGCTGCCGGTGATGCCGGTGTAAACGCGGGAAATCTTGCAGTCCGCCATCAGCTCGGCCTCTTTCAAGGCTTGCTGAATGCTTTGTACTGTTGCATCAATATTGACCACGACACCGCGCTTGAGCCCGTTGCTGGCGGCAATGCCCAGGCCCGCAAGCTTAAGCTCGCCGCCGGGCATAACCTCGGCCACCACCACCATGACCTTGCTGGTCCCAATGTCCAGCCCTACTACCAGGTCTTTGTATTCTTTGGCCATAGCTTTACCTTTTCACTTTCTTGTCGTCTTTGTCACCCGGATTCAAAGTGGTGACACCTTTTAGCTTGAGCGCATAGCCGTTGCTGTAACGCAAGTCGGCAGATTCGAGATCACGGCCATAGCGGGATGACACCTGGCTCAAAGTGGCCATGAAACGCTGCGTGCGGCTTTCAATATCGTCGGGAGACCCGTGACCCATTTCAATGGTGGCACCGTTGTCAAAACGCGCACGCCAGCTGCCCTGGCCTGTCAGCTCCAGGCGTTCAATCGTCATGTCCAGCTTGTCAAACTGCGCAGAAACCATGCGATACGCCTGAAGTACTAGCAGCGCTTGACCCGCAGGGCCATTAAGCTGCGGCAGGTCGACCGCTTCAACTTCTGCTTGGTTGGCCTCAAACACCTCACCAAAACTGTTGACCAGGCGGGTATCGCCCTCAGGCCCCCAGTAGGCAACCGCCTGATGTTCCTGCAGCACCACCTTCAAACGGTCAGGGAACTGGCGCTGGACGGTGGCTTTGCGAACCCAGGGGACGGACTCAAAAACAGCGCGGGTCTGCGCAAGATTGACTGTGAAAAAGTTACCTGCCAAGCGGGGGGTGACATTGGCACGCAACGTGACGGCATTGTTATGCGCAACATCACCCTGCACGGCTATGGCACTGAGCTTAAACAGCGGCAGGCGCTGCAACCAGGACATCGCCAGTGCCATCAGCATCAGCACAAACACCCAGCTAAACGCCGTCGATACAGCATTCATGAACCGGATGTCCGCAGGAAGCGCGGCTGATGCTGGCAGTGGCAAGGCACGTTTCAAGTGGCGGCTCCTTGGGTTACTGGGGCTTTGGCTTCGTAATCCAGCGCAGCAGACTTCAGAATTTCAATGCACAGGTCTTCATAAGAGATTCCCACAGC
>JANNYZ010000159.1:0-6170 GCA_031410335.1 Polaromonas sp.
TCGAGGCGAATCACTTCGCCGTTCAGCATGTCGTTTTCAAAAATATGTTTGGCCAGCTTGGCGTAGTCTTCCGGCGTGCCCAGGCGGCTCGGGAAGGGCACAGCCGCTGCCAGCGCGTCCTGTACTTCCTTGGGCATGCCAAACATCATGGGCGTGCCAAAAATACCCGGTGCAATCGTCATGTTGCGAATGCCGTTGCGTGCCAGGTCACGGGCGATTGGCAGCGTCATGCCGACCACGCCGCCCTTGGACGCGCTGTAGGCGGCCTGGCCCATCTGACCGTCATATGCGGCAACCGATGCGGTGGAGATCAGCACGCCCCGCTCGCCCGTGGCTTCGGGCTCGTTCTTGCTCATGGCCTCAGACGCCAGGCGAATCATGTTGAAGCTGCCCACCAGATTGACGGTGATGGTTTTACTGAACACGGCCAGGCTGTGCGCCCCGTTTTTACCGATGGTTTTTTCTGCTGGGGCAATGCCAGCGCAGTTCACCAAGCCCATCAGTTTGCCCATTTGAGTAGCCTTGGCCACCACGGCTTGGCCGTCGGCCTCGCTGCTCACATCGCATTTGACAAAGGCGCCGCCAATGTCTTTGGCGATGGCTTCGCCTTTTTCAACCTGCATGTCGGCAATCACGACGGTGCCGCCATTGGCTGCCAGCATGCGGGCTGTGCCTTCGCCCAGGCCCGATGCGCCACCCGTCACGATAAAAACCTTGCCTGCGATGTCCATGATGTTATTCCTGTAAGTGAAGAGTTGACGTTAACGTAAGGTAGCTGGAAATTATGGCGCATAAAAAAGCCCGGCCATTTGTGGATGGCCGGGCTTGAGGGGGGCGCTAAAGATTATTTGTAGCCGACACGATCCAGCATCTGCTGCACTTTGACTTGGTTGCCACCCACCGCCGTCAGCGGAATGGTCTCACTCTTGAACGGGCCGCCGCTCATCGCTGCCAACGCCGGGTTGTTTGACTTGACGCCTGCAACCACCGGGTACTCGTTGTTGCCATTGGCAAAGTAGTCTTGCGCGGCTGGGCTGGCCAGGTATTCCATGAACTTCACAGCGTTGGCGCTGTTTTTGGCGTTTTTGGCCACGGCTGCGCCAGCAATATTGACGTGTGTGCCCCATGTGGCCTGGTTTGGAAACACGATGTCGAGCTTGTCCATCACTGCTTTGTCCGCTGGTGCAGTAGATCGCATCATGCGGGCAATGTAGTAAGTGTTGCTCAGCGCAATGCCGCATTCGCCGCTGGCCACGGCGCGCAGTTGGTCGGCGTCGCCGCCCTGAGGCGCACGGGCCATGTTGGCCACCAGGCCTTTGAGCCAGGCTTCAGCACCTGCCTCGCCCAAATGCTCTGTCACCGCACCAAACAGCGACAGGTTGTACGGGTGAGAGCCCGAACGTGTGCACAGCAAGCCCTTGTTTTTCGGGTCAGCCAGCTCTTCATAGGTGTCCACATCGGTCTTCTTCACGCGGGTTTTGTCATACGCCACCACGCGCGCGCGGGTTGAAAAGCCAAACCAGGTGGTGCCGTCAACGCTCGCCTTTGCACGCAAGGGTGCAGGGATGGCAGCTTCCAGGAGGGGGGACTTGATTGGCAAGAACAGGCCATCTGCATCACCCTTGACCAGGCGCGCCGCATCAACCAGCATGATCACGTCGGCAGGTGAGGCGGTACCTTCAGCCTTCAGGCGGGCCAAAATACCGGCATCATCTGCATCAACGCGGTTGATCTTGATGCCTGTGGCCTTGGTGAAGTTGCTGTACAGCGCCTCGTCGGTCTGGTAGTGGCGGGCAGAATACAGGTTAACCACCTGGTCTTGGGCGGCGGCGGTACCTACCGTGCCCAGGCTTGCAACAGCGGCCAATGCCAGAACGGCAAACAGAGGAGCTTTTTTGAACATGTTGAGTAACACCTTGAAAAATAATGATGCCCATATCTTAATACAAACACGAATTGTTCTCATTTGTTTTGCGTTAACAGGGCTATTATTTTTGGGTGGCTGCGCCACCCGTACAGCACAGCCGCCTGCAACCAGCACCCCTCCAGCAGCGTTGCAAAAGCCTCTCAAACTGGGCCTGGCGCTGGGTGGCGGGGCAGCACGCGGCTTTGCACATGTGGGCGTGATAGCGGTGCTCGAAGAGGCGGGTTTGAAGCCGCAACTTATTGTTGGCACATCTGCAGGAAGTCTGGTCGCAGCCCTGTACGCCAGCGGTAAAACCAGTGCCCAGTTGCAGCAGACCGCCCTGAACATGGAAGAGGTTGCCATCACCGACTGGATGCTGCCCATCTTTGGGCGCGGCATGTTCAGGGGTGACGCGCTGGCCAAATACGTCAACGAGCTGGTAGCTGGGCGCTTGATGGAAAACATGGTCATACCCCTGGGCATCGTCGCCACTGACTTGGGCAACGGCAACGCGGTGCTGTTTCAAAAGGGTGATACCGGCACAGCCGTGCGCGCGTCCAGCGCCGTGCCCGCGGTGTTCCAGCCCGTTAAGATCAATGGCCGCGAGTTCGTCGATGGCGGCTTGGTGTCTCCTGTGCCGGTGCGCTTTGCCCGGCAGATGGGAGCCGACGTCGTGATAGCGGTTGACATATCGAACCCGCCCGAGGCCAACGCCGCAGACGGCAGCCTGCAAATCCTGCTGCAAACCTTCGCCATCATGGGCAAAAGCATCAACGACTTTGAGCTGAAAGGCGCGGACTTGGTGGTGCGGCCATCACAAGCGGGCTTGAAGAGTGCCGACTTCACGTCCCGAAAGCTGGCTATCGAGGCGGGCAGGACGGCGATGCTGGCGGCGCTGCCTGCGCTGAAGGCGCGGCTGGCCGGCGAAGTGGCTCTTCCCCGGTAATCAAACCCTGTTCATTCAGGAGCCGCTTGCGCGTGTTATTTCAATAAAGAGCAACACAAAAAAGTATGAAAGCCATTAAAAAACCACCTCAAGGGGTGGTTTTTTAATGGCTTTCTGATTTGTCTTGTGGCGGAAGAGGCGGGATTCGAACCCGCGGTAGGTATAACCCTACGTACGCTTTCCAGGCGTATGACTTAAACCGCTCATCCACCCTTCCGCTTAGCCTCTTATTGTAGCGCGCTTGAAAAGCGGTGCTTCTCCAATTGCCCCAGTGTGACGAACTTCAGGGCGCTGGCGTGGGTGCTTTCCAGCACCACGGGTGGAGCCACCCCTGCGGCCAATGCCTCGGCCCAGCGGGTGGCGCACAGGCACCATCGGTCGCCTGATTGCAAGCCTTTGAATCGGTATTCCGGCCGGGGGGTGCTCAAGTCGTTGCCACGCTCCTTTGAAAAGGTCAAGAAAGCATCGGTCACGCGCGCGCAAATCAAGTGCGAACCGGTGTCGGTCTCGTCGGTTTTGCAGCAGCCGTCCCTGAAGTAGCCCGTCAGCGGGTCATACGAGCAGGGCACCAGTGCTGTACCTAAAACATTCATCACTTCCATTTTCAAGCCTTGTTTGATTGAACCATCTTCATGGCTGACGTTATCAACGCCGAAACTTCGGTCATGTTGCTGGGCACCACCAGCGTGGTGGTGGCATCTGCCGCCACGCGCGAATAAGCTTCAACTGCTTTTTCAGCCACCTTCAGTTGCACCGCCAGCTCGCCTCCCGGCTGGCGAATGGCGTTGGCTACCAACTCGATGGCTTTGGCGTTGGCGTCTGCCACGGCCAGAATGGCGGCGGCTTCGCCTTGCGCGTTGTTGATGGCGGCCAGCTTTTCGCCTTCAGACCGGGCGATAAAAGCCTCGCGCTCGCCAGTGGCAATGTTGATCTGCTCTTGCCTGCGGCCTTCTGATGCGGCAATCAGCGCGCGCTTTTCACGCTCGGCGGTGATTTGCGACTGCATGGCGTGCAAAATTTCTTTGGGTGGCGTCAGGTCCTTGATCTCGTAGCGCAGCACTTTCACGCCCCAGTTCATGGCGGCCTCGTCAATGGCGGCTACCACTTGCGCGTTGATGATGTTGCGCTCTTCAAAGGTTTTGTCCAGCTCAAGCTTGCCAATGACCGAGCGCAGCGACGTTTGGGCCAGTTGTGTGATGGCGACGATGTAGTTGGACAAACCGTAGCTGGCGCGCATCGGGTCGGTAACCTGAAAGTACAAAATGCCGTCAACCTGCAACTGTGTGTTGTCGCGCGTGATGCAAACCTGGCTGGGCACGTCCAGCGGGACTTCTTTTAACGAATGCTTGTAGGCCAGCCGGTCAATAAAGGGCACCAGAAAATTCAGCCCGGGTGTCAGCGTGCCGTGGTACTTGCCCAGCCGCTCGACCACCCACGCGTTTTGCTGCGGCACCACCTTGATGCTGCGCACAATAAAAATGACCGCCACGACAAACAGGATAAGTGCGATTTCCATGAGGTTTCTTTCAGTTTGAAAAGTCTTAAAAGTACAAAGCTGGCATCAAGCGGGTTCAATCAAAAGCCGATTGCCTGACATTTCCTTGATGCGGTACTGGCCAGTAGCAGGATGCGCGTCAGCCTTGGGCTTGTGCGCCAGCACGGCCGTCCAGTTAGAACCCCGATAGTTGACGCTGGTGGTGCCGTCGGCATGCCACGCGGTCACCGTTACCTGCTCACCAATGTCGATATGCACGTCGCGGTTGGCGTTGGCGTGCAGCGCCTTGGGCTTTTTGCTGCCTTGCCAGTGCCACATGACCACAGCGCCGCCCCCTACTACCGCAGCGGTCACCAGCTGCCCTGGCAAGGGCACGCCCAAGTGCGCCGCCACAGCCGCAGCGGCCATGCCAATGCTGATCATCAACAGATAAAACGTGCCGGTGGCCAGTTCGATGGCGACGGTAATGCCCGCCAGGAGCCACCAGATGGTTGGGTTTGACATCATGAACACTCCTTTGTGTTGATTTGTTTGTAGGCCTGTGAACACAGTTTGCGGTCAATGTAGCACCGCACAAGCCCAATGCCATATTATTTCCGTACACTTTGACAGGTTTGCAGGTTCTTGTATCCCAGGGCCTTGTTGCAGCTTTATTCATCACCACCTCTATCGCCATGAAATTTCGCTTTCCCATTGTCATCATTGACGAAGACTTCCGCTCTGAAAACACCTCCGGCCTGGGCATCCGCGCGCTTGCGCAAGCCATTGAAACGGAAGGCTTTGAAGTTCTGGGCGTCACAAGCTACGGCGACCTGAGCCAGTTTGCCCAGCAGCAGAGCAGGGCGAGCGCGTTCATTTTGTCAATTGACGATGAAGAATTTACGCCAGGCCCGGACCTGGACCCAGCGGTCTTGAACCTGCGCAACTTCATTGAAGAAGTGCGCCGCAAGAATCTGGACGTGCCGATTTATGTGTACGGCGAGACCAAAACCTCGCGCCATATCCCGAACGATATTTTGCGCGAGCTGCACGGCTTTATTCACATGTTTGAAGACACGCCCGAGTTTGTGGCGCGTCATATTTTGCGTGAGGCCAAAAGCTACCTGGAAGGCGTGCAGCCGCCGTTCTTTAAAGCATTGCTGGACTACGCCGAAGACGGTTCCTATAGCTGGCACTGCCCGGGCCATTCAGGCGGCGTGGCTTTTTTGAAAAGCCCGGTCGGCCAGATGTACCACCAGTTTTATGGTGAAAACATGCTGCGCGCTGACGTGTGCAACGCGGTCGAAGAGCTGGGTCAGTTGCTCGACCACGACGGCGCGATTGGCGCGAGCGAGCGCAACGCCGCACGCATCTTTAACGCTGACCACTGCTTTTTTGTGACCAACGGCACATCGACCAGCAACAAGATGGTGTGGCACCACACTGTAGCCCCAGGCGACGTGGTGGTGGTTGACCGCAACTGCCACAAGTCCATCCTGCACGCCATCATCATGACGGGCTCGATCCCGGTGTTTCTCAAACCCACGCGCAACCACTTTGGCATCATCGGGCCGATCCCGCAAAGCGAGTTTGAACCCGATGCCATTCGCGCCAAAATTGAAGCCAACCCCCTGCTCGAAGGTGTCAAAGGCATCAGCAAAATCAAGCCGCGCGTCATGACGCTGACCCAGTCCACCTACGATGGCGTGCTGTACAACACCGAAACCATCAAGGGCATGCTCGACGGCTACATCGACAACCTGCACTTTGACGAAGCCTGGCTGCCGCATGCTGCGTTTCACCCGTTTTATGGCAGCTACCACTCGATGGGCAAAAACCGCATT
>JANNYZ010000160.1:0-21401 GCA_031410335.1 Polaromonas sp.
TTGGCGGCCGCCAGCGACCGGGCATTCAGGGTGTCGCGTCTGGCATTGCCCCAGTCAAAAATGGGCAGCCTGATACCCAGCTCATAGCCGCGCTTGGCAAAGGCTCGGCCTGCGCCGCCCCCATTGTCAAAGGTGGTGCTCTGATTAATGTCCAGTTCAACATCGACCAGGCTTGTCAACAGGTTCAAGCCCTGGGTCTTACCCGCAACATCCAGCTGGGCGCGGGCCATCTGCACGTCCAGGCGCTGGTCAGCAGCTGTGCTGCTCACCAAACTTGCTGGTCGCGGGTCTTGGGGCAGGTCAGGTAATCTTTCGGGCAACTTCAGCTGTGCTGCTTGCCCGTCGGTCAAACCCAGCTGCCGTACCAATTCTTCTCGTGATGCCAGGGCAGCTTGTTGCGCTGACGCCAGCCGGACTGTGCTGTCGGCGTAAAAAACCTGCTGGCGCGCGCGTTGCAGTTTGTTGAAGTTGCCAACCTGCTGCATGCGTTTGGCCAGCTCGGCGCTGGCTTCGGCGGTACTGTTGATTTGGTCCGCATATTGCAGTGTTTGGCGGGCTGCTACAGCACGCACCCAGGCCTGGCGCACCTGCGTCACCTGGTCTACCACGCTGGTAGACAGCTGAACCTGGGCCTGCGCTAGCTGGGTTTGTGCGATGGCCTGCCTGCGCGGCAGCGTGATCAAGTCAAGCAAGCCGAACGACAGTATTCGCCCGAGCTCCAACTCGTCCTTGAAAGTAAGGCGTTCAAATCTGAAGATAGGGTTGGCGATGCGGCCTGCCTGTTCGGCGGCAGACATGTCGGCCCAGCTTTGTGCCAGCATTGTTTGCACCGCCGGGCTGTTGGCCAGAGCCAATTGCACGGCATCGCCTGCAGTCAAGGGTTTTGACAACAAATCGGTGACCAGTTTTGCTCTGGCTTCCTGCTGCTGTGCGGTCCGACTGAGCTCCAACTTTCCGCCCGTGAAGGAACCAGCCGTCTCGTTGGCATTGCTCACGGCCTGGTCAAAATTGACGGCAGCGCAGCCTGTAAGCGCCAGCAAAGCCGCTGCCAACGCCATTAATTTAAATGGTCTGGGTGTCATAACGGTCGTCATGGTTTGGCCTTTGCGCCTGGCGCAGGCAGGGTTTGCTCTGGCTTAGCAGAGGATGGGGGTGCGTTGTCAGGTTGTTGAGCCTGTCTGGCGTATTCCCGCCAGCCTCCAACGCTAGCGGTGGTGTCGTTGGCTGCTTTCCAGTTGACGAGGGGTTCGTCCGCATAGGGCTTGTAGCCTTTAAATGCTGATGCATAAGGTGCGACAGCCTCTGGCGCAGCCTGTGCCGCCCCGGTGGTGGTTTGCGCGTACGACAGGCTGGCCATCATCAAAGCTGATGCGATGCCAAGCTGCCAGCGGCCACGTAGAAAAACTAAAATACCCATGGTGAAATTTCCTGAAACTATTGCATGCGATTGTTAAATCGCGGTGTTTCGGCGCTGACCTGAGCAGGTCGTCGCCGAAAGGCAAAGTACAGACCCAGCTTGGGCCTGCGAGTCAGGAAATCGGTGGTTTTTGACCCAGCGCTGACGCCGCGCTGGTAAATGCTGTCGCCCGCGTGGGGCGCAGCTGGGGAGACGCAAAAGAAGTCATGACTTCCATGAGCGAGGTGGACAAGGCCAGCGAGTGGCAAGCTTGGCAGACCTGGCAAGTCCCGCAGGGGTCATTACCTTTTGCGCTGTTGGCAGTGGTGATGGTTTTTGACTGCTCGGCTGCCTGTTCATGGCAGTCAAACATGGTCGCGACTGCCTCAGATGTCTGTTTTTGATGGTCAGAAGAGGCTGCAGGTCCCATTTCATGTGCGCGAGCAGCTCCTGTTTCTGTAGCGTTGGCCATGATGGTCATGCTGGCCATCTGGGTGGCCATGGCGTCGCCCGTCCAGCCGCGCAAAGGCAGCAGGACGATCATGAGAGCAAGAACCAGATGGCGCATAAGCTAATGATAGCGCTCTGCCGAGAAAGTTCAATCCGGGTGCTTGAGCTCGCTCAGGGCCTGTTTGACCACAGACACGCCGCCGCTCAACGCCAGCACCGCCATCCCTGCGGCCACCAGAAGATCAGGCCAGGCGCTACTCGTGCCCAGCACACCCAGCGCGGCCAGCATGACAGCGATGTTGCCGATTGCATCGTTGCGGGAGCACAGCCACACGCTTCGCATGTTGGCATCGCCCTCGCGATAGGCGTACAGCATGGCTGCGACCGTCACGTTGGCAATCAGCGCCAGCAGGCCAATGCTGCCCATGGTGAAGGCTTCGGGCGTGCCGCCCTGGCTGAACATCCACGCCGCCCGGCCCAGCACGAACAGACCGAACGCGATCATGCAAGCGCCCTTGAACAGCGCAGCCCGGGCCCGCAAGGCTAGCCCGGCAGACAGCACAGCCAGCGACACGCCGTAGTTGGCTGCGTCGCCAAAAAAATCAATCGCGTCTGCCAGCAAAGAAACAGAACCCGACTTGAAGCCCGCGCCAATTTCAACACCGAACATCGAAAAGTTGATGATAAGGGCCGCCCAAAGTATCTTGCGGTAGCGCGGGCTGCTGGCACGTCGGTCGTCCGGCTCATGATGGTGGTCGCAATGTGCTGACATGTCTTCCTTCAGTTTTAATCAATGGCATGATTGGAAACTTTAAACCCACTTGAAGGTCAAGCGCCGTGAAAATGACATTTTTAAGCGCAGGAAATATCGGACTGTGGTCAGCGCTGGCATCGGCTTTTTTGTTTGGTGCAGGCACGCCGTTGGCCAAAAGCCTGTTGGGTCAGGTCAGCCCGTGGCTGCTTGCCGGGCTGCTTTACGCAGGCTCTGGCTTGGGTTTGCTGGTTTACCGGACGGTTAAAAAGTTGCCCCGTCCCCAACTTAGTCGGATTGAGTCACTCTGGCTGCTGGCTGCCGTTGCCTGTGGTGGCGGGGCTGCGCCTGTGCTGCTGATGTTTGGGCTTTCCGCTATGCCGGCAAGCCATGCGTCGCTGCTACTGAACGCCGAAGCTGTGTTGACAACTGTCTTGGCCTGGGCTCTGTTCAAAGAGTATTTGGGCCTGCGCATTGTGGCGGGCATGGCGCTGATTGTGGTGGGGGCGCTGCTGCTGGGATGGCCATCCGGCACCGTTTCGGCGGGTGATGGGCCTGCGCAGGTCTGGCCCGCCCTGGTGATTGTGCTGGCTTGCGCTTTTTGGGCGCTGGACAACAACCTGACGCGCAAGGTGGCGCACCTTGATGCCTCCTGGATTGCCTGCATCAAGGGCCTGTCGGCGGGCCTGAGCAATCTTTTGCTGGCTTTTTTACTGGGTGCGGCCTGGCCAACGCTGCCGGGCGCTACTGCTGCGATGGCCGTCGGTTTTTTGGCCTATGGTGTCAGCCTTGCCCTGTTTGTGGTGGCTTTGCGGCACTTGGGGGCGTCACGCGCGGGGGCTTATTTTTCAACCGCCCCGTTTGTGGGGGCCGTCATCTCGGTCGTGTTTTTTACGGAACCCTTGACCTGGCAACTGGGCATGGCCAGCGCCTTGATGGGGCTGGGGGTGTGGCTGCACGTGACCGAAAACCACGCTCACCTGCACAAGCATGCGCCCCTGCAGCATACCCATGACCATACCCACGATGCGCACCACCGTCATGATCATTCTGAAGTGGAGCCGACTTTGTCGGCAGGGGCGGGCGTCACGCACTCACACGCGCATCAGCATGAACCCCTGGAGCACAGCCATGCACATTTCCCCGATGCACACCACCGTCACCCGCACTGATTCGTTTCGTGCGCTGACGTATCGCATCAGCCAGGCTGCCTTGCTGAGTGGCGTCACGCCCGCAAACATCCGGTTTTATGAAAAAGAAAAGCTGCTCCGGTCAGCCTTCAGGGGCGACAACAGCTACCGGATGTACAGCGATGCCGACATCCACCAGCTGCGTTTTATCCGGGCATGCCGCGCGCTTGACATGTCGCTCTATGAAGTGCGTACCCTGCTGGGGCTGGATTTGAATAACAAGTCTGACTGCGGTACCGCACGCGATGCGCTGGATGAGCATCTGGCGCATGTGCGTAGACGGCTGGCCGAATTGAAAGCGCTTGAACAAGATCTGAAGGCACTGCGTGGCCGCTGTGATGGGCTTGACACCACCTGCCACATCATTGAAGCCCTGCATGAGCGGGCAGACAGTTTGCCGAAAAAATCACGTTCTGCGCCTGCTGGCAAGCGCCACGTTTAAACAGTCCGAGGTGTGTGAGCGGTTTTTGGCGCGCGGTCAAATACCAGCGTCATCAGGGCCGCCAGTGCAAACGGTGCGCCTACCCAGCCTAGTTGGGCCAACCCCACGCTGTTGATGAGGGCGCCACTGACCACTGCACCGAGCGCCGTGCCAAGGTACAGCATGGAGCTGTTCAGGCTGAGCAACAGGGGTGCCTGGGCGGGGGACAGGTTCACCAGGCGACTTTGCTGCGGGGCTGTCAACCCAAAACCTGCCAGGCCCCACACCACCAGCGTCACGATGGTGGCCAGCAGATGGCCTTGCGTCAAAGGCAGCATGCACATCATGGAAAACAGCACCATCAGCTGGGCGGTGATGGTGCGCAGAGAGCCAAATCGGTCGTTGGCCCAGCCGCCCAGCAAGGTGCCCGCAACACCTGCCAGGCCAAAAATAGCCAGCACGACCGACAACAGCGTCGGGCTCATGGCATTCAACGCCAGCAGTACCGGGCCCACATAGGCAAACACACTGAAGATGGCGATAAAAAACAGCAGGGTACGCAGCCACACGCGCAGCACGGCGGTTTGACGGGCGGCAGACCTGAAGCCTGCAAGACTGGCGCTTTCGGTGACCACGCCCTTGGGCAGCAGTACTGAAGCCGCCAGCAACGCGGCCAGACTGGCCAACGCACACAGCCAAACTGGTGTGTGCCAGCCGTATTGAAAACCCAGCCAGGCACCAATCGGCAAGGCTACCGCATAGCTGATACTCATGCCCAAAAAGACGGTCGATAACGCCCGGCCGCGCAAGGCCGGTGCGACCAGCGTCACCGCATAGGCGGATACTGCGGCCGTGAACATCGCGCCCGCGCCCATCAGCACCCGGCCCATCAGCAGCACGCCCAGGCTGCCCGCCAGGGCCGACACCAGGTTGCCGGCGGCAAAAAGGCCCAGGCCCAGTTGAATGGCGCGTTTGCGTGGCCACTTGGCGGTGAGCAAAATCAGTACTGGTGCCAGCACGGCTGTGGCAATCGCGTAAGCCGTCATGACCTGCCCGGACGCCGCCACACTGATGCCCAATTCACGGGCCAGCGGCTGCAAGATGCCGCTGAGCACAAATGCGCCGCTACCGATGACCAGATTACAAAGGGCAAAAAAATAAAGAATGCGAGGCATGGAGATAAGAAAAGAAAGGCAGCTGAGGGAAGTGCTGGCGCGATACGCGTGATTGTGCCGTGAAGCCAGCTGCAAGGCTGTCGCCAGCGACAATAGCGGTTTTACTCTGGAGAAGGCATGTTGAAATCCCGCTATTTGGCTGCCTCGCTTTTTTGCTGGGTCGCCATGTTGGCGCCTGCCGCGGTGTGGGCGCAGCGCAGCGTGTTTATTGAAGAGTTGACCACGCAAGAAGTCAGTGCCGCGCTGAAGGCAGGCAAGACTACTGTGCTGATTCCGATTGGCGGGACCGAACAAAATGGCCCGCACATGGCGATTGGCAAACACAACGTCCGTGCAAAGGCACTGGCGGGCAAGATCGCCGCGTCTTTGGGTAATGCGCTGGTGGCCCCGGTGCTGGGTTACACCCCAGAGGGCAACATTGACCCGCCAACCGAGCACATGGGTTTTGCCGGAACGATTTCTATTTCAGAAGATACGTTTAAAAACATTTTGTTGGGCACAGCCCGCAGCTTTAAAAGGCATGGGTTTACCAACATCGTTCTGCTGGGCGACAGCGGTAATTACCAGAAAGCACTGGCTGCTGTAGCGACGCAGTTCAACCGTGAAGCTGCCCGGAGCAACGTGCGTTTGCACTACGTTGCCGACTACTACCGTACCACCCAGGGCCCCTACGTAGACGCGCTAAAAGCCAAGGGCTTGAGCAGTACAGAAATCGGCACGCATGCTGGCTCGGCTGACACATCTTTGTTGATGGCCATTGAACCGACCATGGTGCGCCCTGACCGCTTTGCAGACGCTGCGCGTGAGGGCTGGAAGTCAGGTACTTTGGGTGATCCGCGCGCGTCGAGTGCTGCCAACGGCCAGTTGGGCGTGGACGCGGTTGTTAAAATCACGGTTGACGCGATCAAAAAGGCAACGGCTGAACCGCGCTAGCGCAGTGCCAATCCTTCACCGCACCATCCATTCATATTGACATTTCAAGTCTTAAAGTTATTCACATGCGTAAAAATTATTGGAAAGCTGGCCTGGTCACTGTTTTGGGTTGGGCTGCTGCGGTGTCCATGAGCATGGCCCAGACGACCTACAGCAAGCCGGTCATTCCGCCGCCTGGCCCTCTGCCTGCGGGTGTGCTTGACATGGTCAGCGGCATGCCGCCCGCCATCGATAAAACCAATTTGTACAGTGAAATAGCGTCCAGCAAACTGAGCCCCAACGTCGCTGGTGCGCTGGAGCGTGTGTATGTGCCCAACCGGGGCGAAAACACCGTTTCTGTCATTGACCCGGCCACCATGAAAGTCATTGACAAATTCAAGGTGGGTGTGCACCCGCAGCACATCGTGCCAAGCTGGGACTTGAAAACACTTTGGGTCGCCAACAACGCGGAAGGCCGTTTAGATGGCAGCCTGACGCCGATCGACCCCAAAACCGGCAAACCCGGCAAGTCTGTCCCGGTTGACGACCCGTACAACCTCTACTGGTCACCCGATGGGCAATTCGCTATCGTGGTGGCTGAGGCCTACAAGCGCCTGGACTTCAGGGACGCTAAAACCATGGCGATGAAGTTCACCATTCCTACTCCCAAGTGTGCAGGTATCAACCACGCAGATTTTTCAGTTGATGGGAAGTTTGTGCTGTTTACATGTGAGTTCAATGGGTCGCTCACCAAGATTGATTTGGTGAGCCGCAAAGTGGTGGACACCATCAAGCTGAGCGCCTACTTTGACCGGCCTGATGCCCAGGCACTGATTGCCGCGCCGGGCAAAAAACCACGCTACATTCCTGATCCGGCTAATCCTGCAGGCGCTGACATTTGCACCACTCCCGGCATGCCGCAAGACGTGCGCATATCGCCAGACGGCAAGATTTTTTATGTGGCTGACATGATGGTCGATGGCGTGCATGTGGTTGATGGCGAGGGCTTCAAGCAGATCGGTTTTATCCCGACAGGTGTGGGCGCGCACGGCTTGTACCCGAGCCGTGACGGCAAGAGTATGTATGTGGCCAACCGTGGCAGCAACAAAATTCGCGGTACACCCAATGGCAAAGGCGGCGTGTCGGTGATTGACTTTGCCACCCGCAAAGTCACCAAAACCTGGCCTGTTCCCGGCGGCGGTAGCCCGGACATGGGCAACGTCAGCGCTGACGGCAAATACCTGTGGCTGGGCGGGCGCTATGACGACGAGGTGTATCGTTTCAATACCGACAGTGGCGCGGTAGACAAAGTCAAGGTTGGGCGCGAGCCGCACGGCCTGACGGTCTGGCCACAACCTGGTCGCTTCTCATTCGGGCACACCGGGAATTTGCGCTAAGCCTGACCGACCTGGTCGTGCAGTGACAACGAAAACTGCCTGAATTCTGGGGGTCTGCGGGTTGCCAAACAGCTCCGTTGGCTGCCCCATCTCATGCACCCGGCCCTGGTGCATGAAGATCACACGGTGGGACACCTTTCGCGTAAAGCTCATCTTATTTCCCTGGATTTTGGGTTTGCTTTGCACCAAGCCGGCGTGGATTTGTTGTCTTGAGCGCGAGCGTACTGCCGATACGTTTTGATTGGTGTACTCCGCCCCCTTTGGGGGCTCCTCCTTGACCTACGCAAAACGCGCAGCCAACCCACTCTTTGAGCAATGGTTTCGCAAGAAATTTGACTGTCAAACCCTGCCTAGCAACGGGTACGGGGCGTCTCTCGCAGCGAAGTCAAGTAGGAGCCGCAAAGGGGCGGAGGACATGAGCGGAGGGCGATGCACCGTACCCGTTGCAGGTCAAGAAGCAGTGCACTTTTGAAAAACAGCTCCACGATTGAACAAGTAACCGTCCCTGACGAGACACTGTTTTATCAGGAGCTTCCCCGATGCGGCGCAGGCCAAGTGCAGGTAGGCTTGTGGCAACTCCTGGAGCACTTTTTTGTCATTTCCACCGCATCAACGCCACTACGCCATCTGGCCCAAACGCATCCCGCGCCGCATCACGCCGCCCGCCACGTCGCTGTGGCACAACCTGGCCATCAACGCGCTGCGCTTTCCTAACAAGGCAGCGCTGGTCTTCTTTGACCGAACTCTGACCTACCGTGAGGTGATGACCCAAGCCGAGGCGCTGGCCGCGACGCTGGCGCGCATGGGCGTCAAAAAAGGCGACCGGGTCGTGCTGAACATGCAAAACTGCCCGCAGTGGGTGATTGCACACTTTGCCATCCTGCGTGCCAACGCCGTGGTGGTTCCCGTCAACCCCATGAACCGGGCCGAGGAGTTAAAGCATTACATTCTTGACCCCGATGCCAAAGTCGCCATCACCTCGGGCGACCTGGCCGCCGAGCTGGCCAAGGCCAATGCGCAGCTGGCACCCGCTGAACGCTTGAGCCACATGATCGTGACGCATTACAGCGATGCATTTGATATGTCTGCCCCCGATGCGGCCATGCCTGAAGTTTGGCGTGACTGGCTGGGCACACAGCATGCGCTGCCAGCTATCGAGGGCGGCCAGGTGCTGAGCTGGGCTGATGCATTGGCTGGCGGCGTGGCTGACCTGCCTCTGCATACCGCCACCCCGCAAGACCTGGCCGTGCTGCCCTACACCAGCGGCACCACCGGCCTGCCCAAGGGCTGCATGCACACGCATGCCAGCATCATGCACAACGCGGTGGGCACGGCGCTGTGGGGCAGCACCCATTTTGAAAACGTCATCCTGTCGGTTGTGCCCATGTTTCACATCACCGGCATGGTGTCTGTCATGCATGCATCGATGTATGGCGGCACCACGCTGGTCATCATGCCGCGCTGGGACCGCGAGCTGGCGGGCCACCTCATCAGCCGCTGGCGCGTCACGCACTGGACGAACATCCCGACCATGGTGATTGACCTGCTGGCCAGCCCTAACTTTGACAAGTTTGATGTGAGCAGCCTGGTCTATATCGGCGGTGGTGGCGCAGCTATGCCGCAGGCGGTAGCGCAGCGTCTGCTTGACAACTACGGCCTGCACTACGCCGAAGGCTACGGCCTGACAGAAACCGCCGCGCCGTCCCACAGCAACCCGCACGACAGAACCAAGCAGCAGTGCCTGGGCGTGCCGTTTATCAGTGTTGACGCGCGCGTGATTGACCCGACGACCCTGAAAGAAGTGCCGCAAGGCGAGCAGGGCGAAATCATCATGAGCGGGCCGCAAATCTTCCAGGGCTACTGGAAGCGCCCTGACGCAACAGCGGAGGCCTTCTTTGAGCTGGACGGCAAACGGTTTTTCCGTTCGGGCGATTTGGGCCGGGTGGACGAGGAGGGCTACTTCTTTATTACCGACCGCCTCAAACGCATGATCAACGCCTCGGGCTTCAAGGTGTGGCCGGCAGAGGTGGAGGCGCTGATGTTCAAGCACCCGGCGATTCAGGAAGCCTGCATTATTTCAACCGTTGATGCGTACCGGGGTGAGTCCGTCAAG
The DNA here is from genome assembly GCA_031410335.1 of Polaromonas sp. GTDB lineage: Bacteria > Pseudomonadota > Gammaproteobacteria > Burkholderiales > Burkholderiaceae_C > Polaromonas. The sequence continues at coordinate 9,806 of JANNYZ010000160.1, forward strand.
GCGGTGGTGGTGCTGCGCGCTGCCTTTAAAGGCCAGGTGACGGAAGACGAGATCATTGCCTGGTGCAAAGACAACATGGCCGCTTACAAGTACCCCCGCGTGGTGCAGTTTGTCGATGCGCTGCCTAAAAGCGGCTCTGGCAAAGTCATGTGGCGGGCGTTGCAGGAAGCCGAACTGGCCAAATAGCCGTCGACGCACTGAAAAAGCCCTAAAAAAGCCCTTTTTCAGCTATAAAAAGTGCCTGCAGCCTTATAGATATGTGCGCAAGCAGCTCCTGAATTAGGAGCATACGCTTTGCCCGGTTTTACTCGGCCTTGATACCCGCCGCTTTCACCACCGGGCCGTAGCGCGTCAAATCGCGCTTGATGTCGTCGCCAAACTTGTCCGCCGTCCCTGGCGTGGCCGTGATGCCCATCAGGTTGAGTTTTTCGCGTACGTCCGGGTCGTTCAGCACGGCGTTCAGCTCTGCGTTCAGTTTGTCAACAATGGCTTTGGGTGTTTTGGCCGGGGCCAGCAGGCCAACCCATGAGCTGACTTCAAAGTCAGCCACGCCGCTTTCAATGAATGTTGGCACGTCCGGCAGCGATTTGCTGCGCTGCCCACTGGACACCGCAATGGCCCGCAGTTTGCCTGCTTTGACATGGCCCTGCGCGCCCGCCACTGCCGTGTACACCAGCGGTATGTTGCCGCCCAGCACGTCCGTCAGCGCCTGGCCACCGCCCTTGTACGGCACATGCACCAGGTTGGCTCCGGTACGCAGCTTGAGCTGCTCGCCCGCAATGTGCGGCGTGCCGCCCGTGCCCGATGTGCCGTAAGACAGGCCGCCCGCTTGCGTTTTCGACAAGGCAATGACTTCTTGCAGCGTCTTGGCTGCCACAGCAGGGTGTGCCACCAAAATCAGTACCGCATCGCCAATTTTGCCAATCGGCACGAAGTCTTTGACGGCGTCAAAAGGCACCTTGTCAAACACATGCGGGTTAATAACCAGCGTACCGTCAAACCCCAGCACCAGTGTGTAGCCGTCTGGCGCGGCTGCGGCCACCTGCTGGGTGCCAATATTGCCCGACGCACCGGGTTTGTTGTCAACAATCACCTGCTGGCCCAGCCGCTTGGACAACTGCTCGGCTATCAGCCGGCCACTGGTGTCTGTCACGCCGCCGGGCGTGAAGGGCACGACCAGGCGAATCGGCTTGTTGGGATAGGCGCTTTGGGCAAAGGCGGGCAACACGGCAACTGCGCACAGGGCCGCCACGCACAATGCGCGGCGGGACGAAAAAATTCGGGTTTGCATACCTTGTCTCCAGTGGTCTAATCAGTTTTTTTTCAATTGCAGCATGACATCAACGCCACAACTCACCTCATCATTGCTGCCTGCGCTAACAGGGGAGCGGGTTGAGTTGCAAACGCCGTCTGGCGTTGTCTGTTTGTACCTGTCAGGCCCATCTGGCGCAACCGGGCCAACACCGATGCAGCCAATCCAGCCCATTTTGCTGGTGCACAGCGTCAACGCCGCTGCATCGGCCGCGGAGGTCGCTCCGCTGTATAACCACTACCGCCAGACGCGGCCCACCTATGCCATGGAGTTGCCAGGCTATGGCTTTTCAAACCGCAGCGACAGGACCTACACCATACGGCTGATGACCGATGCGGTGCTGGCTGTGCTGGCGCATATCCGCAAGCTGCATGGTGACGAAAGCACGACGCTAAAGGTTGATGTGGTGGGTGTGTCGCTGTCGTGTGAATATGTCGCCCGCGCAGCTTGTGAAGCACCCGCCGCCGTTCGGCGCATCGCGCTCATCAGCCCGACGGGCTTTAGCGGTTCAAAACGGTTTTACGAAACGCCGGGTACGTCGCGCGGCATTGCCTGGTTGCACCGCGCGCTTAGCAACCCAGCGTGGAGCCAGGGATTGTTCAACACCCTGACCCGGCCCGGTGTGGTGCGCTACTTTTTGCAGCGCACCTTTGGCCGCAAGCAGATTGACGAAGCGCTATGGCGCTACTGCGTTCAGACGACGCGCCAGCCCGGTGCGAAACATGCGCCGCTGTATTTTTTATCGGCCTATCTGTTTGCCGCCGACATTAACACCCTGTATGAAAAGCTGGCCTGCCCAGTCTGGGTGTCGATGGCCACGCGCGGTGACTTTACCGACTACCGGGGTCGCAGCACGGTTGAGCAGCGCGCCAACTGGCAGTTTGAATTGACAGAAGGCGGTGCACTGCCGTATTTTGAAGATTTAGCGGCTTTTGCGGCCAAACTGGACGCTTTTTGGGGTTAAAAATTGGCTCCAAGCCAATAAATACTTGCGCAAGCAGCTCCTGAAATAATAGCGCTAGATTGCTGCTATTTTGGTGCGGATGCCTTTTCATCATCCCTTGGCCCCATGCCGTAAGGCGCCACCAAGTGCCACACATGCGGCGGTACCATGTTTTTCATCTTCGCGGGCATTTCACGCCGAAGGTGAATGATGGTTTCAGCGGCCTTCATGTCGATGCGCGCGCGTGCAAACTCCAGCCCACGTGGGCCGACTTTGGGCATCAGCCAGCCGACGATGGGGCGCAGCCAATTGGGCATTTTGCGCAGCGGCAGTCCGCCCGCCGCCAGCTCGACGTTTTTGATAAAGCCCTTCACAGCGCCCTGACGTTTGCCAGCGCTGCCAGGCTTCGACGTGACGACGTCATTGCCCAATAATTTGAGCAAGTCTTCACCGCGCTGGTTGCGCACCAGCAGCCACTGCTCGCCCTCGCCACCCATGTAGCCCACCGTGATGTCGCTCAGCACATTGGTGTAGTCGACACAGGTGCGGCAAGTGAGTGGAAAAAAATCATTCGGCAGCTTGGACAGTGGCAGTTGCAGGAAAGGAATCGCCTTGATGCGGCCATCTTTGTAGCGCAGCTCCACGTGATAGTCGGCCCTGAACTCCAGGTAGGTCACGTCGTCGGGGTCTTCGCCCTGGTCTTGCCCCAGCAGCGCCAAAAATTCATGAAAGCGCTCGGTGGTGGTGTTGTCTGAACATGGCGTGCCAATCACATACAACTGCTCCAGGCCCATCGTCAGCTTCAGTTCTTCTTCAATCGCCCTCAGTGCGTAGACCTGGCAGGGGATGCCAATCACGGCCAGGCGCTTGTAGCCCATGGCCAGGGCAGGCTCCAGCAGCGCCAGCAGCGGCGCGTAACCCATGCGCATGCCCCGGCACTCAGCCATGCCTTCAGCGCGCGTCACGATGACGGGCTTGGGCCGCCACTTGTCGTTGGCATCAGGTGCCATCGTCAGCACGGCATCCACGGCGCCTGTCTCCAGCAGCCGCGCGGCCAGCCCCGTGGTGATGCCCGTCCATTGCGCGCCCTGGGCTGGTGCTGCCATGCGGGCGCGCAGCATGCGCTGGTGCGGGCCAAAAAAGAGTTCGTCCGGTTTGCTGATGTCCCGCTCACGGCTGTGCACTGCAGTCTCAAGCCGTGCGTAATCAGGTTTGATGAACTGGCAAGCCTGCCCGCAACGCTTTGGGTCGCTGCTGCGCGATAAGCCGCAGTCGGTACACAAGCCTCGTGCCGGGCCACCCGTGATGGTGGGTGAGATGATGACGGGTACGTGCTGTGGCGGTTGAAATGTGACGGCCTGGGCAATGGGATCTGAAAGCATGTTCGCACTTTACCTGCCAATGGTAAGTGGGTGGGCCCGCAGCCGCAGAAACTACGTGTTCTTTGGCCGACGAGCCACCATGTCAATTTCTATCAGCGCGCCTTTGGCCAGGCCGCTGACGCCCACGCAGGTGCGCGCCGGCCGCTGTCCGGGGGCAAAGTAGCTTGCGTAAACCACGTTCATGGCGTCATAGTCGCGCTCGAAGTCCAGCAAATACACGCGCACTTGTACGACTTGCGCAAGGCCCAGGCCGACACCGCCGAGCACTGTTTGCAGGTTGTGCATCACCTGGTGCGTTTGCGCCGCAATGCCTTGGGGATACGGCTCATCAATCGAGGTGCCGCTGAAAGGCATCTGGCCCGTCAGATAAACCCAGCCATCGGCTTCAACAGCGTGGCTGAATGGTGCAACGGGGTCGGGTGCGCCAGAAATGAGGTGGTGTTTTAAGGTCATGGATGTTTTGGGGGTGTTACCGGTTGTCGTGCCCATGGTTAAACCAGCTGACGCGTCTGGTCATGCTGCAGCTGCCAGTCCGTTTTCTATATGCACCCGCATCGTCGCCTGCGCAGCAGCCGCGTCCCGCTTTTTCAACGCCGCCATGATCGCCGCATGCTCGGCCAGCGACTCTTCAATTCGCCCCGCTTTGAGGAGGGACTGCGCGCGATTCAGCTTCATGACTTTGCGCAAATCGGCGACCATCTGGTCACGCCACCTGTTGTTGGCAATTTGAAGCAACCGGATGTGAAACGCTTCATTGATCGTGAAAAACCGGAGGCTGTCTTTCTTGTCCTTTGCGGCTTTTTCCAACTGCTGGTGAAGGGCTTCAAGCTCTTGCATCTGTTGGTCTGTCGCTGTTTGGGCAACTGTGCAGGCAGCATCGGCTTCCAGCACAGCCATCAAGTGAAAGACATCGCGCAGATCTTTGGCGTTGACTTCCGTCACATAGGCGCCACGTCGCACCTTCATGGTGACCAGACCTTCGGTGGCCAGCACCTTGAGCGCTTCACGCAACGGCGTGCGGCTGATGCCGTATTCTTCAGCCAGCTTCAGCTCGTCAATCCAGCTACCAGGCAGCAGCTCGCGGCTGAAGATGCGCTGGCGCAGCAACTCGGCAACTTCTTCATACAGGGCGCGTTGCTTGAGGTTTTGGGGCAAGGTGGGTGCGTTCATAACGCTTTAAAGTTTACACGAAACTGAATTCTGAATTTATAATTATAAATCTGGAAGTTTGGTAAGATGTTGGTTATGAGTACGCCATTCAAATCTTCAAGCCTTGCCGACTGGGAAAAATCTGCCGCCAAATCAGCCCCCGGCGGCGATGTGAATGCCCTGAACTGGCACACGCCAGACGGCATCACCGTCAAACCGCTGTACACGGCAGATGACACCAAAGACCTGCCATACACCCACACGCTACCGGGCTTTGAGCCCTTCATTCGCGGCCCGCAGGCCACCATGTACGCTGTGCGGCCGTGGACGATTCGGCAGTACGCCGGGTTTTCAACCGCTGAAGAATCGAACGCTTTTTACCGTAAGGCTCTGGCCGCAGGCGGGCAGGGCGTGTCAGTAGCATTTGACCTGGCCACGCACCGGGGCTACGACAGCGACCACCCGCGTGTGACGGGCGACGTGGGCAAGGCGGGTGTGGCGATTGATTCAGTTGAAGACATGAAGATTTTGTTCAACCAGATTCCGCTCGACAAAGTCAGTGTCAGCATGACCATGAACGGCGCGGTGCTGCCGGTGCTGGCGGGCTACGTGGTGGCGGCTGAAGAGCAGGGGGTGGCCCAGGCTGATTTGAGCGGCACGATTCAAAACGACATCCTCAAAGAATTCATGGTGCGCAACACCTACATTTACCCGCCCGCGCCCAGCATTCGCATCATTGGCGACATCATTGAATACACGGCCAAGCACATGCCGAAGTTCAATTCCATTTCTATCAGCGGTTACCACATGCAGGAAGCCGGAGCCAATCAGGCGCTGGAGCTGGCCTTCACCCTGGCCGACGGCAAAGAGTATGTGAAGACAGCCATCGGCAAGGGGCTGGACGTGGACGGTTTTGCAGGCCGCCTGAGCTTCTTCTGGGCGATTGGCATGAACTTCTATTTAGAGATCGCCAAAATGCGCGCCGCGCGCCTGCTGTGGTGCCGCATCATGAAGGGCTTTGATGCCAAGTCGCCAAAGTCCCTGATGCTGCGCACCCATTGCCAGACCAGCGGCTGGAGCCTGACTGAGCAAGACCCGTACAACAACATTGTGCGCACCACGATTGAAGGCATGGCGGCGGTGTTTGGCGGTACGCAAAGCCTGCACACCAACAGCTTCGATGAGGCGATTGCATTGCCCACCGAGTTCAGCTCGCGCATCGCCCGCAACACGCAGCTCATCATTCAGGAAGAAACCCACATTGGCGCAGTGGTAGACCCGTGGGCGGGCAGCTACATGATGGAAAAGCTGACGCAAGACATGGCCGATGCGGCGTGGAAAATCATTGAAGAAGTTGAAGCCATGGGCGGCATGACCAAGGCGGTAGACAGCGGCTGGGCCAAGCTGAAGATCGAAGCGGCTGCCGCTGAAAAGCAGGCGCGCATTGACAGCGGCAAAGACGTGATTGTGGGCGTGAACAAGTACAAGCTGAAGACCGAAGACCCGATTGAAACCCGCGACATTGACAATGTGGCGGTGCGTGACGGACAGATCGCCCGGCTTAAAGTCATCAAGTCAAAACGCGACCAAGAGCATGTGAATAAGGCGCTAGCCGCTATTAAAAGTGCAGCAGAAGACAGCACGGGTAACCTGCTGGACCTGTCCATTCAAGCCGTGCGCGCGCGCGCCACGGTCGGTGAAATCAGCGACGCGCTGGAGGCCGTGTATGGCCGCCACCGCGCCGATACACAAAAGGTGACCGGTGTGTACGCAGCCGCATATGACTCTGCCGAGGGCTGGGAACAGCTCAAAAAAGAAATCACCGAGTTTGCAGAAAAAGAAGGCCGCCGCCCGCGCGTGATGATCTCAAAACTCGGCCAGGACGGCCACGACAGGGGCGCCAAAGTGGTGGCCACCGCGTTTGCCGATTTGGGTTTTGATGTCGACATGGGGCCACTGTTTCAAACCCCCGAGGAATGCGCCCGCCAGGCGATTGAAAACGACGTGCATGCCGTGGGTGTGAGCACGCTGGCAGCAGGCCACAAAACGCTGGTGCCCGGCATCATTGCTGAACTAAAGAAGCAGGGTGCAGACGACATCATCGTCTTTGTCGGCGGCGTGATTCCCCGGCCTGATTACGAGATGCTGTACGAGGCAGGCGTGAAGGGGATTTATGGGCCGGGCACGCCGATTGTGGCGAGTGCGAAGGATGTGCTGGAGCAGATACGCAATGCGATTGCAGGGTTGCCAAAATAGGGTTTGATATGTATCATTGGTATATATCAAATATCTGGAGATGGTCATGACAACAGCAGTGTTAAGCACCGCGAAGGTTTTCACTACAGGCCGTAGCCAGGCAGTGCGCTTGCCTAAAGCATTTCGCTTCGACACCAGCGAGGTGACAGTCGAGCGGCAGGGTGACGCTGTGATTCTGCGCCCCAAAGTACAAACCAAAGAAGAATGGTGGGACGAGATGGAACAGATTTTGGCGGGCTTTGAGGGTATGCCAGAACACATTGAGCGCGACCGAACTGCGCTGAGTGAGCCCGTTCGCTTTGACTGAGCCGCAGCATGTACTTGTTAGACACCAACATCTGCGCCTATTTCATGTCTCGAAAATATCCAACAGTCACGGCTAAATTTCGCGAGCACGAGCCCAGTGAATTAGCCATTTCATCCATCGTTGCTGGTGAATTGGCTTACGGTGTTGAAAACAGCACGCGCATTGAATCGAATCGGCAAACGCTAGAGCTGTTCTTCGCAAAAATGAACATCGTTGCCTGGGACGAAACGGCGCTATGGCAGTTTGGATTCCACAAGGCCAAGCTGAAAAAAGCAGGTACAAAAATCGGTGAGCTTGACTTGTTGATTGGCTGTCAGGCACTGGCAATGAACGCCGTGCTTGTTACCAACAACACGCGTGAGTTTGAACGCATTGAGGGATTGAAGCTAGAGAACTGGGTGTGAGGTTCTGTGAGGCGATTCAAATGCTTATAAATCTTGACTCCTTTCGGGCTGAACTTATCGAAGCCTTTAGTTGGCAACTAAAGCTAAATTTTCATGCGTAAAAAATTATTCTTAAGTTTCCTCGTAGTTCTAGGACTGGTTGTGGGGCTTTGGTTCGTTTGTGCAATCTATGTTTCCCCCGACAAAAGACCTGAATGGATATCGGCTGCTGCTGCTGTGGTTTCGGCCATCGGCGTAATTTTCGTTTGGTGGCAATTACAAGAAACAAAGAAGATTGCTCTAAATCAGTTTGAAGACACCCTTGAGAAAGAATATAGAGACATCGCGGCGCGTATTCCAACAGGAGCACTCATCGGCGGTGGACTTTCTCCTCAGCAATACGAAGATGCATTCGATGAGCTCTTTCGGTACTTCGATTTAAGTAATAAACAGGTGATGCTTAGAAAGCAAGAGCGCATCGGAGACTCAACTTGGAAAAACTGGCAGTCAGGCATTAAGTTCAATTTGTCGCTACCTGCATTTAGGAAGGCTTGGATCGATATTAAAGAGAAAACCGAATCGCAGAAGTCCGAATTTTTTAGTGAATTGATAAAGCTGGAAGAAACTAACTTCCAGTGCGATCCAAAAAGTTGGAAATAAGTCTTTCACATGCGGCCATTTTTTGTTTACCTGCTCAACTGCGTTGATCACTCTTACTATTGCGGTCACACCGACGATATTGAAACTCGCATGCAGCAACACCACCAAAGCGAGAGCGGGTACGTATCAACACGCAAGCCTTTTGATTTAGTATGGCAAGGTGAATTTGAGACTCGCGAAGCTGCCATAGCTTTCGAACAACAAATAAAAGGCTGGTCTCGCGCGAAGAAGGAAGCTTTGATTACCGGGGATTGGGATCGTATTCAGGAGCTGGCTAAATCTAAGAAATCCGTTCGCCCTGAGCCTGTCGAAGGGTTTGCCCAAGCTTCCTTCGACTCCGCTCGTGATAGGCGGTTTCGACAGGCTCAACCCAATCCTTCGACAGGCTCAGGACGAACGGTGGGAGAAGGAAGTTCTGGGCGAACGGTATCCATAGAACAATTGATTGATGTTGGTGACGCAATCACCCAGCGCCGTGCCATAGCCAAAGCCATCACCCTGCTCGAATCAACCCGCACAGACCACCGCACGCAAGCCGACGAACTGCTCACCGCCTTGCTCCCCCACACCGGCAAGTCCTTTCGACTCGGGATAAGCGGCGTACCCGGCGTGGGCAAATCAACTTTCATTGAGGTGCTGGGTCTGTATCTCATCAAGCAGGGCCATCGTGTGGCGGTGCTGACGATTGACCCATCATCTACCGTTTCAGGTGGTTCCATCCTCGGCGACAAGACGCGCATGGATTTACTGTCAGTCAACGAGCACGCCTACATCCGCCCCAGCCCATCGAGCGGCACGCTGGGCGGTGTGGCTGAAAAAACGCGTGAGGCGATGCTGGTCTGTGAGGCTGCGGGCTACGACGTGGTGATGGTTGAAACCGTGGGCGTGGGCCAATCAGAAACAGCGGTGGCTAACATGACTGACATGTTCGTGCTGATGCAGTTGCCCAACGCGGGCGATGATTTGCAGGCGATTAAAAAAGGGGTGATGGAACTGGCTGATCTGGTCGTCATCAACAAGGCTGACATTGATGCAATCGCTGCGCAACGTGCGCAACTGCAAATCACATCTGCCATGCAGTTACTCGGCATGTTCAGTGGCTATGTCGAAACCAACTGGCACCCCAAAGCGATTCAGCTCAGCGCCTTGAAGGGCGAGGGCGTGGAGGCTTTCTGTGCGGAGGTGCAAGACTTTAAGGCGCGGCAAAGTGCCAACGGCAAGCTGGCTGCGCGCAGGCAGCAACAGTCACTCAGCTGGATGTGGGAACGCATTGATGCGGGGCTGAAACTGGCTTTTAAACAAGACCCTGCGATCAGTCGCTTGCTGCCTGCATTGCTGGCGCAGGTTGCCAGCGGGCAGGTTCCAGCCTCTACAGCAGCACGACAACTGCTTGCAGCCCAATCAAATCGTGTTCAAGCAGCTCCTGAATAAATAGCAAACGATCAATTAACAGAAATCAAACCATGCAAGATATTTTAGAAAAACTAGAACAAAAACGCGCTGCAGCCCGGCTGGGCGGTGGCCAAAAGCGCATCGACGCGCAGCATGGCAAAGGCAAGCTCACGGCCCGTGAGCGCTTGGAGTTGCTGCTTGACGAAGGCACGTTTGAAGAGTGGGACATGTTTGTCGAGCACCGCTGCACCGACTTTGGCATGGCTGACAACCGCCCGCCGGGTGACGGCGTGGTCACGGGCTACGGCATGATCAATGGCCGCTTGGTGTTTGTCTTCAGCCAGGACTTCACGGTGTTTGGCGGTGCATTGAGTGAAGCGCATGCCGAGAAAATCTGCAAGGTGATGGACCAGGCCATGAAAGTTGGCGCGCCGGTGATTGGCCTGAACGATTCAGGTGGCGCGCGGATTCAGGAAGGTGTTGCTTCACTGGGTGGTTACGCCGATGTGTTTCAACGCAACGTGATGGCCAGCGGCGTGATTCCACAAATCAGCATGATCATGGGGCCAAGCGCAGGCGGCGCGGTTTACAGCCCGGCCATGACGGACTTCATCTTCATGGTCAAAGACTCGTCGTATATGTTTGTGACGGGCCCGGAGGTCGTTAAAACCGTGACACACGAAAGCGTGACCGCTGAAGAGCTCGGCGGCGCCATCACCCACACCACCAAAAGCGGCGTGGCTGATTTGGCTTTTGAAAACGATGTGGAAGCGCTGCTGATGCTGCGCCGCCTGTACAACTACCTGCCGCTCAACAACCGCGAAAAAGCGCCGGTACGACCCAGCGCAGACCCGGCTACGCGCATGGACCTGAGCCTGGACACGCTGGTGCCCGAGAACCCGAACAAGCCCTATGACATGAAGGAGCTGATCGTCAAAACGGTGGACGACGGTGACTTTTTTGAGATACAGCCCGAGTACGCCAAAAACATCATCATTGGTTTTGCACGAATGGAAGGCCAAACTATCGGTATCGTCGCCAACCAGCCGCTGGTGCTGGCGGGTTGCCTGGACATCAAATCGTCCATCAAGGCTGCGCGTTTTGTGCGCTTTTGTGACTGCTTCAACATCCCGGTCGTCACGTTTGTGGATGTGCCCGGCTTCATGCCGGGTACGTCACAAGAATACGGCGGCATCATCAAGCATGGCGCGAAACTGCTCTACGCCTACGCTGAATGCACGGTGCCGAAAATCACGGTGATTACTCGCAAGGCTTACGGCGGTGCGTATGACGTGATGGCGTCCAAACACCTGCGCGGTGACGTTAACTTTGCCTGGCCGAATGCCGAGATTGCGGTGATGGGTGCCAAGGGCGCGGTTGAAATTATTTTCCGCGAGGACAAGGGCGACCCGGTGAAGCTGGCCGCGCGTGAGGCGGAATACAAAGAGCGTTTTGCGAATCCGTTTATTGCCGGTGCGCGGGGTTTTATTGACGATGTGATCTTGCCGCATGAGACGCGCCGGCGCATTTGCCGGTCACTCGTTATGTTGCGGGACAAGAAGCTGGAGAACCCGTGGCGCAAGCATGGGAATATTCCGTTGTGATTTCCGATGGGTGGTTTAGCGTTTGCGGGAGAGGGTTGCCGATGCGTTTTGCTACGTGTCCTCCGCGCTTCGCGCTCCTCCTTGACCTCCGCAGAACACTCGGGCAAACCGCTCTTAGGGCCATTTTTTTGCTTTGCCCCAAAACACCTTGTCTAGCGACGGACATGGCGTGTCTGCCGCAGCGAGGTCAAGGAGGAGCCCCAAAGGG
>JANNYZ010000161.1:0-5012 GCA_031410335.1 Polaromonas sp.
ACGCTGGAGCTGTCCACCGACGGTGACCTGGTGGATGCACTGATGCGCTTTACCGACTTGCGCAAGCGCCGCGCCAGAGCGTCTGCGGTCGGCGGATTGCCAGCCCATTTGACGCGCGCCGCATAAATACCTATCAAGGACAAGCAATGACCGCTCCCATGACCTTTCTGTGGCCTCAATTTCTGTGGCTGCTGCTGGCGCTGCCGCTGCTGGTGGTGCTGTACGTGTGGCTGCTGCGGCGCAAGAAAAAAATGGCGCTGCGCTACGCCAGCCTGTCCATCGTGCGCGAGGCCATGGGCAAAGGGCAGAGCTTTCGCCGGCACATACCGCCGCTGCTGTTTTTATTGTCGTTGGCAGCCATGCTGGTGGCTTCGAGCCGGCCGTTTGCCGTCATCACGCTGCCGTCAGACCAGCAAACCATCATGCTGGCGATGGACGTGTCAGGCAGCATGCGGGCAACGGATGTCAAACCCAACCGGCTGGTGGCATCACAAGACGCCGCGAAAGCGTTTCTGAGCGAGCTGCCGCGCAACGTGCGGGTGGGTATTGTGGCGTTTGCAGGGACAGCCTCTGTGGTGCAGCCGCCCACGCTCAGTCGTGAAGACCTCGTTGCCGCGATTGACAAATTCCAGTTGCAGCGCGGCACAGCGATTGGCAATGGCATTGTGGTGTCGCTGGCTGAGCTGTTCCCCGATGCAGGCATCGACATCGCGTCCATGCAGTCAGGCCGTGACCGCCAGCGCGGCGTAGCGATAGACCAGCAACCCGTGCTTGGCAAGGACGGCAAGGAGAAAAAACCTTTTGTGCCCGTAGCGCCTGGCTCCTACACCTCTGCTGCCATTATTTTACTGACCGACGGCCAGCGCACCACCGGTGTTGACTCCATGGACGCCGCCAAAGCCGCGGCTGATCGGGGCGTGCGGATCTACACCGTCGGTGTGGGTACGGTCGATGGCGAGACGATTGGCTTTGAAGGCTGGTCCATGCGCGTCAAACTCGACGAAGAGACTCTCAAAGGGATTGCTCGCAACACCCAGGCCGAATACTTTTATGCAGGCACGGCGGGGGACTTGAAGAAGGTTTACGAGTCCCTCAGTTCGCGCCTGACGGTGGTGAAAAAGGAAACCGAAATCTCCGGCTTGCTGGCGTTGGTAGCGGCCGCTTTTGCCTTGCTCTCAGCCGGGCTGTCACTGGCCTGGTTCAACCGGATTCTTTAGGGCATTTCTATAAATTCATTTTTCGGGCGAATTGCTGCACTGAGCGTCAGCGAACGCGTGGCATTCGGCGGTGCCCACAATCCTCATGCACCCAAGTGCATTCCGGTGTCCTGCGCTCCGTGCGCCTTGCACTTCATCCCGAACATCTGAATTTCTAGAAGCGCCCTTTAGGCGTCGTTGGCATCTTGCGCCGCTTTAAGGCACGCTAGCAAGGCCTGCGTGCTGCCCACCTGATTGGCCAGCACCAGCACAAGTCGGGCGTTGAGGCTTTCTGATTGCTCCCGGCTCAGGCCCTGGTGTGCATCGAGCAGGCTTTCGTAAAAAGCGTCTGCGTCTTCAAAATGCAACGCGCTGGTCATGCCGCAGCCCCCGCTGCCGAACGAACGGCGGACGTCAAGGCGGTAGCATCCAGCTGCTTGCCAGTTGCCAGCAGATAGCTGTCGGGCCGCACGATGGCCCAGCGCGGGTTGCCAGCGCAGTCGCTCAGGTGGCCATGGCTGTCAACCACGTGTTCTTTCGCAGTCGCCAAGGCGGCCTTGCGCACCACCTGCACACAGCGTGCACCGGTTTGGCGCGCCAGCTTCCTGACCTGCAGGGTCTCCTTCTCACCGAGAGGCCCAAATACCAGCAACAACAAATGACCCTGCGCCCAAGTGAGCAAGTCGGCCACATCACCCGTGCTGCCGTCGGCCCAGCCCAGCGCCACGTTTTGCAGCGCCCGGCCGCCAGATTTGTGGCATGCGCCCGAACGGCTGTACACATTGGGCGATGACATGCGGCCGGTGTTGACCAGTTGCCTTGCAAACGCATGGCGCTTGGCCAGGCTGATAGCGGCACTGCGAAAGATGCGCTCGGCTCCGTCAGCGGGCCGCAAAAAGCGTGCGGTGCGGTTGGTGACCAGCACGTTGTGCGTGGCCGCTTCGTGGCGCTCCTGGTGGTAGCTGTCCAGCAGCGCGGGGGCCGCGCGGCGCTGCGCGACGGCCGCCAGCTTCCATGCCAGGTTGTCTGCGTCCTGCACACCCGAGTTGCCACCGCGTGCGCCAAACGGGCTGACCACGTGCGCCGCATCTCCGACAAAAAACACCCGGCCGTGGCGCAGCTGGTCCAGGCATTCGCTGCGGTAAGCGTACGGGCCGACCCAGACGATTTCATACTCGTCGTGCGGCACGTCCCGGCCCAGCTGACCGTTGATACGCTGCCTGACAACCTCTTCACGGCTGACTTCCTCCGGGTCGGCGTCAGGCCGCATCTGGTAGTCAATGCGCCATACGCCGTCGGCCATCAAATGCTGCCATACGGCGCGGCCTTCGTTGAACGGCGCTTCTATCCAGGTGTGGCGCTCTACTGGCGGCGGGTTTTTAAAGCGCACATCGGCGATGCACCATCGGTCGTCACCTTTTTTGGCCGTCACGCTGGCTGCGACCCAAGCGCGAAACGGGCTGCGGGCGCCCGTGCAGTCGACGACGTGTGTGGCGTCAATCTGGTAATCGCCAGCGGGGGTGGCGACGCCCAGCGTGGCAAAGTCTGCGTTTTGCTCGAAGGAAGTGATGCGGTTGTTCCAGCGCAGCTCGACCGTGCGATGGGTAGCCTGGTAAAGCTGCTCCACCAAAAACCCCTCCACATAAAACTGCTGGATGTTGATAAACGGCGGCTGTTGGCTCAGGTTGTGGGTATTTTGCTGCCGCAGGTCAAACGAATACACCTCGTCGCGCCCGGCAAAAGTACGCCCCACGCTCCACTGCACGCCCTTGGCGGCGATGCGGTCATAAATACCCAGGCGCTTGAAAATTTCCAGCGTCTTTTGCGCGTAACAAATGCCGCGCGACGATGCGCCCTTCACCCCAACCGTGTTGTCTTCATCCAGCAGCACCGCGTGCACGCCATACTGACTCAGCGCACACGCTAGCGTCAGGCCCGCCAGCCCACCGCCGACGATCACGATCTCATGCCGCCTGACCTTCTGCTCGTTCAGTTCAGGCGGCGGGGTGAACGGGTACTGGGGCAAGGCGTAGCCAGTGCCGCCAGAAAACTCATAGCCATTGGCAATGGGGGCTGGCGTGTAGAGGTGAATGCTTGACTGCATGAAATGACCAGGATTTGACTGTTGGGCTGCTCAAAAAGGCTTTTTAAGGTCGTTTTTACCTATGTTTTAGGCCTGCAGGCCAATAGATACCTGCGCAAGCAGCTCCTGATTTAATAGTAAGCGACTTCAAGCTTTCGTCGCCCGTTCCGCCCGCCATTGCTGCTTGCGCGCCGTCCATTCCGCCAGTCGGGCATGCACCGTGGTGCTTTCCTTTTGCATGTGCACCTCGTCGGCCAGTTGGGCGGTCAGCTCCAGCCGCACGCCGTTGGGGTCAAAAAAGTAAATACTCTTGAAGATGTGGTGATCCGTCACGCCCAGCACGGCAATGCCTTCGGCCTCCAGCCGCATCTTCATGGCCTCCAGCTCGGGCACCGTGTTGACGCGAAACGAAATGTGGTTGACCCACAGCGGCGTGTTGGGTGACGGTAGCGCGGCCTGGTCGTCGCCCAGGTCAAAAAACGCGATGAAGGAGCCGTCTTGCAGCCGGAAGAAAAAGTGCGTGTACGGGCAGTATTCACCCGTGCTGGGCACGATATCGCTTTGGATGATGTGAAACAGCGGCAGCCCCAGAATGTCTTCGTAAAAATGCCGCGTCTCTTCGGCATCTTTGGCACGGTAGGCGTAATGGTGCAACTGCTGGATGGGGGCAGCGGGGGGCAGCGTGTCAAAGGTTGTCATTTGGATGATTCCAGTGTTTACCTATTCGTAACGAGTTTACTGTATCGTAATTGTGTTCGGCTGCAAAGCCGTACTAAACGGCAGCAGCCGGCCGGCTGAAGTAAAGTCAGGACAGTTTTTTACCCACATCTGACGCCATGTTGTTTTTACTTTCCCCGGCCAAGTCACTTGACTACGATACGCCCCCGCAAGTCAGCACCCACACCCAGCCGCTTTTTACCCGCCAGTCGGCGGTGCTGATCGATGTGCTCAAAACCAAGTCGCCGCAAGACATCAGCCGCCTGATGAAGCTGTCTGATACGTTGTCAGGTTTGAACGTGGCGCGCTACCAGGCGTGGGCCAAAAAATTCACCGTTAAAAATTCAAAGCAAAGCGTGCTGGCTTTCAATGGCGACGTGTATGAAGGCTTGAATGCCAAAACGCTGAACGCGGCCCAACTCGATTGGGCGCAAGACCATGTGTGCATTCTGAGCGGACTGTACGGCGTGCTGCGCCCGCTTGATTTGATGCAACCGTATCGGCTGGAGATGGGGACGGCTTTGCAAACTCCCCAAGGCAAAAACCTGTACCAGTTTTGGGATACGCAACTGTCAAACTATCTGAACGAACGCGTCGCTAGCGACAAGTCACCCGTCGTGGTGAACCTGGCCAGTGAAGAATATTTCAAAGCTGTTGATGTCAACGCCCTCAAAGCCCGCGTGGTGAGCTGCGTATTTGAAGACTACAAAAACGGCAAATTCAAAATCATCAGCTTTCACGCCAAGCGTGCACGCGGACTGATGGTGCGCTACGCCATTGAAAAAAAAGCCACCACCGTTAAAAAACTAGAAGGCTTTAGCGCCGAAGGCTATGGCTTTGAAGCTGCGTTGTCCACGCCTGATCGTTTGGTCTTCAGGCGCAAGTTGTGAGGCAAGCATGAAAGTCACGGCCAACAGCATTCAGATCGAAGTTGAAGACAGCGCCCCTGGGGCCAGCCACCTGCCCGTGGTGCTGCTCATCATGGGCCTGGGCATGCAACTGGTGGCCTGGCCGCC
>JANNYZ010000162.1:0-10902 GCA_031410335.1 Polaromonas sp.
ACTTTTTTTGCAGGGGCTTTCTTCGCTGGTGCAGCTTTTTTAGCCGCAGGTTTTTTCGCAGTTGCCATAGTTTTCTCCTTCTTACGTTGCAAAGAGCACTTCGCGTTTGGAGTACGCAAAGCGATTCGCGGTGTTGGGCCATCGGATAACCGGGCCCAGCGCTGCGAACACAGGAGCAATGCCCGACACACACTCTGCGGTGCGGTTGTTGGTCATTGCAATTCTAAAAAACATATTAACGAATCAGTTTCCAGATCAGTTCAACATCAATCCCACGACAGGGCACCACCCGATTGGTACTCAATCACGCGGGTTTCGAAGAAGTTACGTTCTTTCTTCAGGTCAATCATTTCGCTCATCCAGGGGAACGGGTTCTCCTCATTGGGGAACAGCGTTTCCAGGCCAATTTGCGTGGCACGACGGTTGGCGATGTAGCGCAGGTAGCCTTTGAACATCGAGGCATTCAGGCCCAACACACCGCGCGGCATGGTGTCTTCAGCGTAGCGATACTCAAGTTCGACCGCCTGCATGAACAGGGCCTTGATCTCCGCTTTGAACTCAGCTGTCCACAAGCCAGGGTTCTCAAGTTTGAGCTGGTTGATGAGGTCGATGCCGAAATTGCAGTGCATGGACTCGTCACGAAGGATGTACTGGTACTGCTCCGCAGCGCCCGTCATTTTGTTCTGGCGCCCAAGCGCCAGAATCTGCGTGAAGCCGACGTAAAAGAACAGGCCTTCCATCAGGCAGGCAAACACGATCAGGGACTTGAGCAATGTCTGGTCCGCTTCGTGCGTGCCGGTTTTGAAATGCGGATTGGAGATGACCTCAATGAACGGAATCAGGAACTGGTCCTTGTCCTTGATGGATTGGACTTCGTTGTAGGCATTGAAGATTTCGGCTTCGTCCAGGCCCAGTGACTCGGTGATGTACTGGTAAGCGTGGGTGTGGATGGCTTCTTCAAAAGCCTGGCGCAGCAAAAACTGCCGGCATTCTGGTGCGGTGATATGGCGGTACGTGCCGAGCACAATGTTGTTGGCAGCCAGTGAATCGGCCGTGACAAAAAAGCCCAGGTTGCGTTTGACCAGGCGGCGTTCGTCTTCGGTCAGTCCGTTGGGGTCTTTCCAAAGAGCAATGTCGCGTGTCATGTTGACTTCTTGCGGCATCCAGTGGTTGGCGCAGGTGGCCAAATATTTTTCCCATGCCCATTTGTATTTGAACGGGACCAGCTGGTTGACGTCGGTCTGGCCGTTGATGATGCGCTTGTCGGAAGCCTTGACGCGCTTCATGACGGCCGGCACGGCAACGGTTGCTGTCAATGCTTCTGTGTTGGTAGGCGTCGCCGCGACTACAGCGCCATCGTTGAGAATGCGTGTAGCAGGCTGTGGCTCAACATGAGTGGGGGAAAGTTGGGGAAGCTCCATCGAGCGGCTGCTCGGCGCGCCGCTGGACATTGATTTTTGCAGTGATGGTGTGACTTCTTCGTCCCAGGTCAACATAGGTGTTTCCAATACTTCGTGATTATGAAAGCAGCGATACAAAATGAAAAGTGTTCATTCACATCGCTGCCAATTTGTGTTGCTCATTTACATCGTCAATGATTGATCGTCAGTGACTCATCGAAAAGTTGTGTGAGCGCATGCGATTGGTCTTATTGGCAAGCCTCGCAACCCGGATCATCAATTGCACAGAACTTGATGTCGGTTGCAGGTGTTGCATCCATCTGAATCTGTGCAGCCGCAGCAGCTTTGTCTACCGCGCTCATGCTGCTCGCCGCGGTGGTGGTGCTTGATGCAACAGAATTCATCTTGCCAGCAGTCACGGTTGATTTTTCAGCGTGTGTAGCGCTTTGTGTGCGCAGGTAATAGGTGGTCTTCAAGCCGCGCAACCAGGCGAGCTTGTAGGTTTCGTCAAGCTTTTTGCCCGATGCGCCTGCCATGTAGATATTGAGCGACTGCGCTTGGTCAATCCATTTCTGGCGACGTGAAGCTGCTTCCACAATCCATGAGGTTTCGACTTCAAACGCGGTGGCGTAGAGCGCCTTGACGTCTTGGGGTACGCGGTCAATGGGGCGCAGCGAGCCGTCAAAGTGTTTCAGGTCCACCACCATGACATCGTCCCACAGGCCCAGGCGCTTCAGGTCACGCACCAGGTAATGGTTGATGACGGTGAATTCACCTGACAGATTCGACTTGACCGACAGGTTGCCAAAGCAGGGCTCAATGCAAGCATCCACACCAATGATATTGGAGATGGTGGCTGTAGGTGCAATTGCCACGCAATTGGAGTTACGCATGCCGTCCAGGGCAATCTTCTTGCGCAGGGCGTCCCAGTCCATCGTCGCGGAACGGTCAACTTCTACATAACCACCACGTTCTTCGAGCAGCATGTCCAGCGTGTCCAGCGGCAAGATGCCTTTGTCCCAGAGTGAGCCCTTGTAGCTGGCGTACTTGCCGCGCTCCTTGGCCAACTCGGTTGATGCCCAGTAGGCGTGGTAGCACACAGCTTCCATCGACTTGTCAGCAAACTCAACCGCTTCTTGTGAGGCGTAAGGCACGCGCAGCTCATACAGGCAGTCCTGAAAGCCCATGATGCCCAGACCCACCGGACGATGACGCATGTTGGAGTCACGCGCTTTTTTCACGGCGTAATAATTGATGTCAATCACGTTGTCCAGCATGCGCATGGCGGTGGTGATCGTTTTTTGCAGCTTGTCGTGGTCCAGTACCTTGACACCGTCAGACGTGGTTTTCAAGTGCTGCACCAGATTGACGGAGCCGAGATTGCAAACCGCAGTCTCGGTGTCGCTGGTGTTCAACGTGATCTCGGTACACAGATTGGACGAATGCACCACGCCAGCGTGTTGCTGCGGCGAGCGCACATTGCAGGCATCTTTGAAAGTGATCCAGGGATGGCCGGTTTCAAACAGCATCGACAGCATCTTGCGCCACATGTCGGTCGCCTGCAGTTTGCGGGCGGGCTTGATCTCCCCACGCTCGGCCTTGGCTTCGTAGGCGGTATAGATTTTCTCAAAGTCTTTGCCAAACTTGTCGTGCAGGTCGGGTGTGTCAGATGGCGAGAACAAGGTCCAGCTGCCTTTTTCCATCACGCGGCGCATGAAGAGGTCAGGAATCCAGTTGGCGGTGTTCATGTCATGCGTGCGGCGGCGGTCGTCGCCGGTGTTTTTGCGCAGTTCCAGAAACTCTTCAATATCCAGGTGCCAGGTCTCTAGGTAGGCACAGACAGCGCCCTTGCGCTTGCCGCCCTGATTGACCGCCACTGCTGTGTCATTGACGACTTTCAGGAAGGGTACTACGCCCTGCGATTCGCCGTTGGTACCCTTGATATGAGCACCGAGGGCGCGCACGGGTGTCCAGTCGTTGCCCAGTCCGCCTGCAAACTTGGACAACAGCGCGTTTTCCTTGATGGCATCATAAATGCCGCCCAGGTCGTCCGCGACGGTGGTCAGATAGCACGATGACAGCTGCGAGCGCAGTGTGCCGGCATTGAACAGCGTTGGCGTGCTCGACATGAAGTCAAACGAGGACAGGATTTCGTAAAACTCAATGGCACGCTCTTCGCGGTTGATCTCGTTGAGTGACAGGCCCATGGCCACACGCATGAAGAACGCTTGCGGCAGTTCGATGCGCTGCTTGCGTACGTGCAAAAAGTAACGATCAAACAGCGTTTGCAGGCCGAGATAGTCAAATTGCAGGTCACGTTCGGGCTTGAGTGCCTCACCCAATCTGGCCAGATCAAACTGCTGGAGCTTTTCATCCAGCAGTTCGTTTTGCACGCCTTTGGCGATAAAGCCTGGAAAGTACTCGGCGTAGCGGGTCTGCATTTCTTCATGCGCTACCTCCTCGCCCAGCACTTCGCGGCGAATGGTGTGCATCAGCAAGCGCGCTGTGGCGTAGGTGTAATCCGGGTCTTTTTCAATCAGCGTACGGGCCGCCAATATAGAAGCTTTGTAGACCTCGTCAATCGGCACACCGTCATACAGATTGCGCATGGTCTCGGACACGATGGGGTCCGGTTTGACGTCTGCGCCCAGATTGGCGCAGGAGGCTTCAATCAGGCCCTGCAGTTTGCGAATGTCGAGCGCAACTTTCTTGCCGCCGTCCATGACGTGAATTTGCGGGGCAGCTGGTGTTTGCGCCTGCGGCTGGCGTGCACGCTCCTGGGTGCGTTTTTCGCGGTACAGCACATAGGCACGTGCAATCTCGTGGTGGCCGCCGCGCATCAGTCCCAGTTCGACCTGGTCTTGCACGTCTTCAATATGAAAGGTACCTCCACCGGGGCGTGAACGCATCATGGCGCGCATGACGGCTTGTGTCAGTTCGTCCACCGTCTGGCGAACGCTGGCAGACGCAGCGCCCTGAGTGCCGTGCACCGCCAGAAACGCTTTCATCATCGCCACGGCGATTTTGTTCGGCTCAAATGGAACGACAGCGCCGTTGCGGCGGATGATCTGGTAATTGCTGAAAGGGTTGCTTTGGGTGCCGGTGCTGGTCTGGTTACCGCCGGCTGTAAAAGCGGGCATGCCGGTGGTAACGGGGCTGGTGTTTTGCGCTGTTTGCATGGTCATCCTCTTGACTTGTTTTTAGGTTTCTTGGCGTTTCGTGTTCGTCAAACTTGATGAGGATGGGTATCTGTCCAGCCTGCGCGGCTTGCGGCCATTGATGTCTCTCTGGTACCGCTGCAAAACACATTATTCACAGCAACTTCAGACTGACTCATGGCGACTAAAAGACGTCATCAACACATCAAATATCAAATCGTTCGCACACTATACCTAGGGTCTGAAAGGAATTCAAGCACTAGATGTAGTGTTTTTGAGGTGAATTTACACAGAAACGGATACTTACTTATTTGACGCTTAACGGGCCTATTTTTTTCATCGCTGGCGTGTGATGGTCAGGTCGGCCTGCAAGCCTTGCAACAAGCGTGAACTCTGCCCAAACTCTAGTATTCATGCGGCAAATCCGATGTTTTGCACAGCCAGGGCTTGTCTAGCCTTGATTCGGCGCTGGGTGGGGCATGGCGGCCTGCGGTAATGCCATGCTGCGTTGCAGTAGTAGCCAGTCAAAACCAGGCCCCGGGTCTTCCTTGCGGCCGGGCGCGATGTGCTCGTGTCCGGCGATATGTGCAATCGGGTACTGCCGCATCAGTGCACAGCACAGCGCGCGCAGGGTCTCGTACTGCGGCTCTTCAAAGCGGCTACCTTCCAGTCCTTCCAGCTCAACGCCTACAGAGTCATCGTTGCAGTTGCTGCGGCCCCGATAGCTTGATTGCCCGGCATGCCAGGCTCTATCGTCGCAGCTCACAAACTGCCACAGCTCGCCCGTGCGGCTGATAAAAAAGTGAGATGACACCTGCAATCCGCGGATGCCCTGAAAGTAAGGATGCGCGTCCCAGTCGAGCTGGTTCGTAAACAGGCGCTGGACGTTGCTATTGCCGTAGTTGCCCGGAGGCAGACTGATGGAGTGAAGAACAATCAGGTCCACCAGGGCCCGATCAGGTCGCAGCCCGAAGTTCGGCGATTTGAGGTGCCTTGCAAAGCGGTACCAGCCACTTTGCCAAAGCGCGGCACCGGGGGCCGCTTCAGGCGAGGTCATCGGCGTTGTCACTGCCCGTCTCCTGGGCATCACCATCGGGCATGGGAATGTTCAGGCGCGCGATGCGGTAACGGATCTGACGCAGGCTCATGCCCAGTTTGCTGGCTGCTGCCGTGCGGTTGTAGCGGGTGTCCTGCAGCACACGGCACAAAATGTCGCGTTCCTGTGTGTCGAGGTAGTCTTGCAGGTTGTCGGGCAGGCCGACCTGGGCCTTTGCTGCGTCGGGGTGTGTGTTCGGCTGTGCGTGGTCAAGGGGTTGGACCGGCGCATCCAGCAGCAGCTCGCCGCCGTCGCTCAGTGCCACGGCACGGTGCAGCATGTTTTCAAGCTCGCGCACGTTGCCGTTAAAAGGATGCGCTCGCAGTTGCTCCAGTACAGAAGCCGTGAGGGGCGGCATATTCAGGCCGGATTCCTTGCAGATTCGGGACAGGAGCGACTCGCACAGCTCCGGCAGGTCGTCCAGTCGCTCGCGCAGTGGCGGGATATCAATCACGATCACATTGAGCCGGTAGTAGAGGTCCTGGCGAAACCGTTTGGCTTCCACTTCTTCGCCGAGTTCTTTATGAGAAGCACTCAGCACGCGAACATCCACCATGTCTTCCTGCGAAGAACCCAACGGTCTGACCACACGTTCCTGAATCGCCCGCAGTAGCTTGGACTGCATGATGAAAGGTAAATCACCAATCTCATCGAGAAACAGCGTGCCGCCCTGCGCCGCCTGGAAATAACCTACACGATCCTGTGCAGAGCCAGTGTAAGCCCCTTTGCGGGCCCCAAAAAATTCAGCTTCCAGCAGGTTTTCAGGAATAGCCCCGCAATTGACCGCGACGAACGGGCCGCTGGCGCGATGGCTGCAGTCGTGCACGGCTCTAGCCACCAGTTCCTTGCCAGTGCCGGACTCGCCCTGAATCAGCACCGGTGCCATGCTGCCTGCCACTTTGGCGATGCGCGCTTTGACAGCTTGCATGCTGGCAGAGTGACCCACCAGCTTTTCAAGTGCCGAGGGCGTTGCTGACGGTTTGCGCTTCAATGTGGCTGGCGCTCGCTTGGCTGTGTCAGCCCCGTTCTTTGCAGGCTCTGCGCTTGTGGGGGCATTATCGGGCGCAGCGGCTGATGGTAAGGCCACCGCCTGGGCACTTTGAATGGCAGACGCCACCACGCTTCGAAACTGTTTCAGGTCTACCGGTTTTGTCAGGTAATCAAATGCGCCTGCCTTCAGCGCTTCGACCGCGTTTTCAGCGGAACCATGGGCCGTGATAACCACGCAGCGTTCAGGACGCTGCTGACTCACCATGTCGCGCAGCAGCTCCAGCCCCAAGCCATCAGGCAGGCGCATGTCCGTGATGACGGCATCAAAGGGGCGATCTTGCAGCAACTGACGTGCTTGTGCCAGGTCCCCTGCAGCTTCCACCCGGTAGCCTTCGCGCAGCAGGGTCAGCTCATAGAGGGTGCGCAGGTCAGGTTCATCATCAATCACCAGAATGTGACCGGGTGGTTGGCGTGGCGTGCCGTGGTTTGGGTGGTCGTTGGCAGGCATGGCAGGTTGGGTGGTCAGGCAAACAGATCATCAGGAGCGGTGCGCGCTGGCAGGCTTGCGGGCGCCGTCAACTTGAAGACAACAAAAAATTCATTGCCAGCTTTTTCGTGCCGGGCTGTCCGCTGGTAGCCAATCAGCGCGCCGTATCGCTCGCACAGTTCCCTGCAAATATACAGTCCCAGGCCGCTGGAGCGACTTTCGGACGTGAAAAATGGCTCAAACAAATGCGTTTGAACTGTTTTTTCAAGGGGCAGTCCATCGCTCCAGATCGACAGCCTGGCCTGGCCGTTGACGGGCATTTGCGTCGCAATTTCTATCGCGTGGCCGGCCTGGCTGGCATAGCGCAGGGCATTGTCCAGCAGGTTGATCATCAGGCGGCGCAAATGCTCGGGGTCAAAAACAACGCAGGCGTCCGACGCCCGCAGCAATATGTGGGTGCGGTTGCCAGATGCGGTTTGCAGAGTCCAGTCTGCTGCAATGCGGGCGACCACAGCATCCAGCATCAGGGCGGTGCCCTGCTGTTCCGGACTGGGTACCTGTACGCGGGAAACGTTCAGTACGTCGTCCACAATCTTTGCCAGCCGTTGGGCATTCTGGCTGACCATGGCCGTCAGTTGCTTGTGCGTCGGGTCCTGCAGATCTTCCTCAAGCAGGGCATTGGCCTGCGATATGGCGGCCAGCGGGTTTCTGATTTCATGTGCCACAGCTGCCGACAAGCGGCCCATGGCGGCCATTTTTTCAACCCGCACACGGGCCTCCATCTCTCGCAGGTCTTCCAGAAACACCACGCACAGGGCTTCTTCGGCACGCCCATGTGTCGCTGCAAGGCGGGTTCGCACACGCAGGTGACGCGTATTTTGTCCCGCATCGTTCAGGCTGACATCGCCTTGCTGTGGCAGCTGGCTCACAAATGTCTGACGGGTGATTTCAACCAACGGCTGCCATGCTTGCTGCGTTGCCAGAACAAAAGGTGCCAGCCGAGTCCTGGCACCTGTTGCCAGCAATCGCTGTGCTGCAGGGTTGGCAGATCGAACAATACCGTTGGCATCGATGACCAGCACGCCGTCTGTCAAAGTTTCAATCACCAATTCATTGACCTGAGTCTGCATGCGCGCCACTTGCTGGCTGGTTTTGGCCAACTGCTCTTCGCGGGCCAGACGCAAGGCCAGCTGGTTGGCCAGCAACGCCACTGCAAAAAAACCCGAGCCGCTCAAACCTGACTGCAAAAACCGCGCGGCTGAATCTCCCGAGAAATGTAGCGATGCCCACCACGCATCGGTCAACAGCAGCAAGGTGACGCTGGCGGCTGTGCCAAGGGCCAGGGAGATAGGGCCCAGAATGGATGCCAGCAACACCGGCAGCGCAAAAAGAGGCGTGTAGTTGATTCCGCTGGACTGCAAAAAATTGAGAGCCGTGAAAGTCACCACATCAACGCCCACCGTCAACACCCACTGGGCATCAAACGTGCCGCCCGGTGGCTTGGGCCGTGCTATCAAGCGCACCACCATGGTGGCACACAGATAAACGGCACAAACCGCAATCGACCAACCATTGTTGACGTTGCCCAGCGCATAAATAAACGCTTGCAGGACAACCAGCACGCTGGCAATCGTGATCCGCGCCGTCATGAAGGCGCGCCACAGTCTTCCAAATGCGTGTTGTCGGGGTTCTACGCCCCAGCTGCTGTGCAGGTTGTCAAGATCGCCCAGCCACGAATGCGACGGGTCATTGACGGAGTTGGCGGGCTGCATGAACTGCATCCGCGCGCTTTAACGGTCCGCCTGCTGCCTGTGCGCAGCAGAGCAGTACAGGCCGTACTTACCTGCCACTGCCTCGGTACGCGGCAGGTGCACGTCGCACACTGCACAGGCCACCACTTCGGTGGTTGGGGCAACCTGCGGGCGCGAGGCGGGCGGGGTTGCCATCTTTTGCCGGTTGCTGCGCCACAGCCAGAACACAACAAGAACCAGGCCAAAAATCAGGGCGTATTTCATGGGTTGATCAAGCCCGCTGCAAAATGACTTCAAGCACAAAGCGTGAACCGGCATAGCCCAGCAGCAGCAAGCCACTGCCGAGGTACAGCACCCGCACAGCCCGCAGGCCACGCCAGCCCAAGCGCGCCCGGCCTGCCAGCAAGCCGGCAAACGTCAGCCAAGCCAGCACAGAAAAAATCGTTTTGTGGTTCCACTTCCAAGCCAGACCGGGGCCGTACAGCTGCTCTGCAAACAGCCAGCCCACCAGCAAGGTGGCCGACAGCAATACAAAACCGGCTTCAACAAAACGGAATGTCAGGCGCTCGAGGGTCATCAGGGGCACGCCGGCAGAGCTGGTCGTGGCCAGGCGCATGGCCTGCTCAGTGCGCTGCATCAGCCAGCCATGGGCAACAGCCACCGCAAACAGGCCATACGATGCAATACCCAGCGCCCAGTGGAGCGGCAGCCAAATAGACGCAGCATGCGAATAACTGGAGCCCGGAAAGAAGACAGCCAGCGCCACCGTGAGTGCTCCAGCCCCGGCCAGCGCCCACTGCGCCTGCAGTTGCGGCAGCAAACGGCTTTCGATGGCGTACACCGCCAGTACCAGCCAAACCGTGGTGGACAGGGCAGGCGCAAATCCAAAGCGGGGTGGCTCACCCAGCAGGCCCTCAGCCAGCATCAGGCCGTGCAACAGCCAGCCGGCAAACAGCACCAGCTGCAGCATGTCGGGTGCCATTTTCTTGTTGGCAACAGATGCCAGCAGATAGGCCAAAAAGGCGCCGCCCGCCAGCACATAACCCCACCATTGACTCATCGCTAAAATCATGACAACAGTTTAGCCTTTGTGCTGCTGGTCCTGCCAGCTTCTTGCAGCCTATTTCACGCCCGTCCGCCCATTCAGCTTACCCAACTGCTCCATTGCACCGGAGCCTTCCCATGGCCTCAGCCCTTACCGACAAACTCTCCCGCCTCGTCAAGGAAATGCGTGGCCAGGCCCGCATCACCGAAACCAACGTGCAAGACATGCTGCGCGAAGTGCGCATGGCTTTGCTGGAGGCCGACGTGGCCCTTCCCGTGGTGCGCGACTTCATTGCGCGCGTCAAAGACAAAGCACTGGGTGCTGAAGTCATGGGCTCCCTGCAGCCCGGCCAGGTACTGGTCAGCATCGTCAGCAAAGAGCTGGCGGCCACGATGGGCGAAGGCGTCAGCGACATCAACCTGGCTGCGCAACCCCCTGCCGTGATCTTGATGGCGGGCCTGCAAGGTGCGGGTAAAACAACGACCACCGCAAAGCTAGCCAAACACCTGATTGAAAAGCGCAAGAAGAAAGTGCTGACCGTCTCTGGCGACGTTTACCGCCCCGCAGCGATTGAGCAGCTCAAAACTGTGACGGCCCAGGCCGGCGCCGAGTGGTTCCCGAGTACGCCAGACCAGAAGCCAGTGGACATTGCCCGCGCCGCGATTGATTACGCCAAGCGCCATTTCTTTGACGTGCTGCTGGTCGACACCGCAGGCCGCCTGGCGATTGACGAAGCGCTGATGGCCGAGATCAAGGAGCTGCACGCTGTATTGAACCCGGTCGAAACACTGTTTGTGGTCGATGCCATGCAAGGCCAGGACGCGGTCAACACCGCCAAAGCCTTCAAGGACGCGCTGCCGCTGACCGGCATTATTTTGACCAAGCTCGACGGTGATTCACGCGGTGGCGCGGCACTGAGCGTGCGGCAAGTCACCGGCGCGCCCATCAAGTTTGCGGGTACCAGCGAAAAGCTTG
>JANNYZ010000163.1:0-2725 GCA_031410335.1 Polaromonas sp.
GTGTTTGCTGAAGCCCTGAGCCAGTCCACCTTTGGCGGCTTCATCATCACGGTGCTGGTCCACACCGACATGGCCAGCCCGCACCTGCACCACGCGGGCAGCGCGGCGCAAAAGGCCAAATATTTGCCGGGTGTCGTTAGCGGTGAGTTGATTACAGCAGTGGCCATCAGCGAGCCGGGCGCAGGCTCTGACGTGGCGGGCATGCGTACTACCGCCCGCAGGGAAGGCGACGAGTGGGTCATCAACGGCACCAAGATGTTCATCACCAACGGCGTGCATGCCAACGTGTATTTTGTGGCGGCCAAAACGGGTACCGCGCGGCACGACATGAGCATGTTCATTGTTGAAAAAGGCACGCCCGGCTTTACTGTGGGCCGTGCACTTAAAAAGACCGGCTGGCTGTCGTCAGACACGGCAGAACTGATTTTTGACAATGTGCGCATCCCGGCTGGCAACCTGCTGGGCGAAGAAGGCAAGGGCTTTTATTCGGTCATGAAAAACTTTCAGACCGAGCGCATCGCCCTGGGTGCGATGGCTGTTGGCCACTGCACCAGAGCCCTTGAACTGACTCTTGATTGGGTGCGCCAGCGCCAGGCCTTTGGTGCCACGCTGTGGGACAAACAAACCATTCGCCACCGCATCGCCATGCTGGACGCCAAGACCCGTGCCGCCCGGCAGTTCATGTACCACTGCGCCTGGTCGGTCACGCAGGGGCATGACATTGTTCAGGAGGTGTCGATGCTCAAGGCACTCACGGGTGAGCTGGTCAATGAAGTGCTGCAAACCTGCCAGCAGTTTCACGGCGGCATGGGCTTTATGCGTGAAACGCCGATTGAGCGGCTGTGGCGCGACGCACGCGTGCTGGGCATAGGCGGCGGCGCGACTGAAGTCATGCTGGAAGAAGTTGCCAAGCGGTATTGATTGGCCATAAAAGCGATGAACAACTTACAACTCCACGTCACCAATCTGGTGGCTACCGTGACTTTGAACCGCCCTGAAGTGCGTAACGCCTTTAATGAAGCGCTCATAGCCGAGATAACGCAAACCTTTCAGGAATTGGGCCAACGCGACGATGTACGCTGCATTGTGCTGGCGGCCAGCGGCACGGCATTTTGCGCAGGTGCAGACCTGAACTGGATGCGCAGCATGGCTGACTACACACGCGAGCAAAACCTCGCGGACGCGGGCCGACTGGCGGCCATGATGCGCACGGTGTACGAGTGCCCAAAACCAACCATCGCAAAAATACAGGGCGATGTTTATGCGGGCGGTACCGGCCTGGTGGCGGCTTGTGACATGGCGGTTGCAGTGGACACAGCGCACTTTTGCCTGAGCGAAGTAAAGCTGGGCTTGGTGCCATCGACCATCAGCCCGTATGTGATTCGCGCCATGGGTGCGCGGGCTGCGCACCGGTATTTTTTAACGGCTGAGCGCTTCACTGCGGCTGAAGCGCTGCGCATTGGTTTTGTGCATGACATTGTGGCTCCCGATGCGCTGGATGCCAAAGTTGCCGAGTTGTCTGCGGCACTCATCAACGCCGGGCCCGAGGCTGTCAGGCTGTGCAAAAAACTGGTGCAGGAGGTGGCAGGCCAAGCTATTACGCCCGAGCTGGTGAACATGACAGTTGCCAGCATTGCCGATGTACGCGTCAGTCCTGAAGGTCGTGAAGGGCTGCAATCGTTTTTGCAAAAGCGCAAACCCAACTGGTTGCCAAAGCAGGAGTCCTGATGCCAAGTCTTGACACGCCGCAACTGATTGCCCTGGCTGGCGCGCTGGGTTGGGCCAGCGGCCTGCGCTTGTATCTGGTGGTGCTGCTGACAGGCTTGGCAGGGTTTATGGGCTGGGTCAATTTGCCGCAGGGCTTGCATTTGCTGGCTAACCCGGTGGTCCTGGGCGTCAGCGGTTTCATGGTGTTGGTTGAGTTTTTTGCGGACAAGATTCCTGGGCTGGATTCATTGTGGGACGTGGTGCACAGCGTGATTCGCATCCCCGCTGGCGCTGCGTTGGCAGCCAGTGTCTTCAGTGCAGACAGTGGCGCCATGGCTTTGGTGGCGGCGCTGCTGGGCGGCACACTGGCGGCCACCAGCTTTACCGCCAAGGCCACCACACGCGCGGCCATCAACACATCGCCAGAGCCGTTTAGCAATGTGGGTGCGTCATTGCTTGAGGACGGCCTGGTACCGCTTGGCCTTTGGGCGGCGGTAGCGCATCCGTTTATTTTTGTCGCGGTACTGGCTGTGGTGCTGGTACTCAGTATCTGGCTGATACGAGTTTGCTGGCGCTTCTTAAAGCTGTTGTTCACCCGCGTCGCGCGTATTTTCAGTGGCAAGCCAGACCCTGGCGTGTCACCTGCCTTTAGCTTGAAGTCAACTTTTTCAAAGAATGAACATGTTTAAAAAGATTTTCATTGCAAATCGCGGTGACCAGCGGCAAAGCCGCGCAGCAGCGAAGCTACATTGCTTGACACGCGAAGCGTGTGCAGGCTATTTCACCGCGAAAGTTAACCATGTTTAAAAAGATACTTATTGCCAATCGCGGTGAAATAGCCTGCCGGGTTGCAGCAACTGCACAGCGCATGGCGATTAAAACCGTGGCGGTGTATTCAGATGCAGATGCCGATGCCAAACATGTCAGTGTTTGTGATGAAGCCGTACACATCGGCATCAATGGATCAAGCGCACCCAAAGACAGTTACCTGCGCTGGGAGGCCATCATTACAGCGGCC
>JANNYZ010000164.1:0-2726 GCA_031410335.1 Polaromonas sp.
GAAAAACGGCGACTACCCTCATCTTCTTCAGCGTTCGGGCGAAGTTTTTTGCCGGCGCGCATTTCTTCATTCGTAATTTTGATTGGTGTAGCTAAATCCGCGCTCGCAGCTTCGGTCAAAATTCCAACGGCGTTGTGATAATACGGCGCAGTCCGCATCCCTCCGTGCCACCACGTATCGTAAAGCATGTTCGTCGCGACGCCTTTGAATCCTGCCGCTTGCAAATCCGTCGCCATTTTCGTTCCGATTAAAGCCACTTGCCGCAGCAACGTCGGATCAATATTCGGATTCGGCGGATCAAGAAACGGGGGCACAAACATGCGAGATGAATACTGCCCCTGCTGATGCACGTCGTACACAATTTGCGGGAACCATTCTTTATAAAAAACGTCAGTCACGTTGCGGGTTTCGACCAGATTCAGCATGAACCAATCACGGTTATTGTCGTGACCTGCGTAAGGGTGATAGAGTTCAGGCGGGATCGTTCCTTCGGATTTTGTCCTCAAATACAAAAACGCTGTGGTGATTGGCGGCGGCCTGCTGGGCCTGGAGGCTGCCAACGGACTGATGCTGCGCGGCATGAACGTGTCGGTGGTGCATGTGATGCCCACCCTGATGGAGCGCCAGCTCGACAGCGTGGCGGGCAAGCTGCTGCAAAAGTCACTCGAAGACCGTGGCCTGAAGTTTTTGATGGGTGCGCAAACGCAAGAGCTGGTGGGCGGGCCGGACGGAAGAGTTACCGCCATCAAATTCAAAGACGGCACCGAGCTGGCGACCGATTTGGTCGTGATGGCTGTCGGTATTCGCCCCAACACGGCGCTGGCCGAGGCGATGCGCATTCACTGCAACAAAGGCATTGTGGTGAACGACACCATGCAGACCACGACCGATGCACGTATCTATTCAGTGGGTGAATGCGCAGCCCATCGCGGCATTGCTTATGGCTTGGTGGCACCGCTGTTTGAACAAGCCAAGGTCGCTGCCAACCACCTGGCGCAGTTCGGTATTGGCCGCTACACCGGCTCACTCACCTCCACCAAACTCAAAGTCACGGGTATTGACCTGTTCAGCGCGGGCGACTTCATGGGCAGCGAGGGCTCTGAAGAAATCATCATGTCCGACCCGTTTGGCGGCGTGTACAAAAAGCTGGTCATCAAGGACGACAAGCTGGTCGGCGCCTGCCTGTATGGCGACACGGTGGATGGCAGCTACTACTTCAAGCTGCTGCGTGACGGTCGTAGTGTGGCTGACATTCGCGACAAGCTGATGTTTGGCGAGTCCAGCATTGGCGACACCGGCCATGAAGGCCACACCAAAGCCGCATCAATGCCTGACACGGCAGAGGTCTGCGGCTGTAACGGCGTGAACAAAGGGACCATCTGCAAAGCCATTAAAGAAAAAGGCTTGTTCACCCTCGACGAAGTGCGCAAGCACACCAAGGCCAGCGCATCATGCGGCTCTTGCACCGGGCTGGTCGAGCAGATTTTGATGTTCACGGCCGGTGGCGACTATTCAGCCACACCCAAGCTCAAGGCCATGTGCAGCTGCACCGACCACGGGCACCAGGCCGTGCGTGACGCGATTCGCACCAACAAGCTGCTCACCATCAAGGACGTTCAAAAGTTCATGGACTGGAAAACGCCTAACGGCTGCGCAAGCTGCCGCCCTGCCGTCAACTACTACCTCATCAGCACCTGGCCCAAGCTGGCCAAGGACGACCCGCAAAGCCGCTACATCAACGAGCGCAGCCATGCCAACATTCAAAAAGACGGCACCTACAGCATCATCCCGCGCATGTGGGGGGGAGAGACCACAGCGAGCGAGCTGCGCCGCATCGCCGACGCGGTGGACAAATACAAAATCCCGACCGTCAAGGTCACGGGTGGCCAGCGCATTGACTTGCTGGGCGTGAAGAAAGAAGACCTGGTCAATGTGTGGAAAGACATCGGCATGCCTTCCGGCCACGCTTATGCCAAGGCGCTGCGCACCGTCAAAACCTGCGTCGGCAGTGAGTGGTGCCGCATGGGCACGCAAGACTCAACGCAAATGGGCAAGGATTTAGAGCGTGCGATGTGGCGTATGTACGCACCGCACAAGGTCAAGTTTGCGGTTAGCGGCTGCCCGCGCAACTGTGCGGAGTCGGGCATCAAGGACGTGGGCGTGATTGGTGTGGATTCAGGCTGGGAGATGTACATCGCCGGCAACGGCGGCATCAAGACTGAAGTGGCGCACTTCTTGGTGAAGGTGAAAACCGCTGAAGAAGTGCTGGAATACACTGGCGCGTTTTGCGAGCTGTACCGCCAGGAAGGCTGGTACCTGGAGCGCACGGTTCACTACGTCAACCGCGTGGGCCTGGAATATGTCAAAAAGAAAATCCTGGAAGACCACGAAGGCCGCAAGGCGCTGTGGGCCCAGTTGCAGTTTGCATTGGACGGTGAGCCTGATCCCTGGTTTGAACTGAAAGAAGCGGATGTGGATACGCGGCAGTTTGACGCGATATCAGCATAAAAAGCGGCCTGAAAACGACTTTTTAAAGGCGTTTTTAGGTATCAAATAGCCCTCCAAGCCAATGAATACATGCGTAAGCAGCTCCTGATTCAATAGCAAATAATTGAGAGATACACAATGAGTGAATGGAAAAAAATCTGCCTGGTGACCGACATCCCAGTGCTCGGCTCACGCCGCGTGTCACGCGCTCAGGGCCTTGACGTAGCGGTGTTCCGCAA
>JANNYZ010000165.1:0-19308 GCA_031410335.1 Polaromonas sp.
TATGCCTTCAACATCCAGGGCACCACCATCCTGACATCGGTTGACAGTGAACGCATCCAGTTTGACGCGACGGCCCAGACCTGGGCCAGTGACCTGCGCGGCATCGTCACGTCGCAGGGGCGATGCGACAGGTAGTTAGCCAATGCCATGTACAAAACATGTGGCTTGCATGTGACTTAAATGACCTTCAAAAGGTAACGCCTGGTAATTTGAGAATCCAGTAATGCGTCAATCCCGTACATCACATTGAAGAGGTCTGTGGCCCAGATCCATAGGTCAACAATATCCCCAAACTTGATCAACAAATGATGGCGAAATATTACGAAGAAGGCTTTGATCCAGAGGATCTGAACATCAGGGTGTCCGAGTTGCTGGTTGCCACTGCCGACGCCAGCGACGAACTGCTGGACAGCTCGGTCAGCGAAGTACTGGCGCTACTGCGGGAGCGCCTGAAGATGGACGTGGTGTTCGTATCCGAATTCGTGGGCGGCGAACGGGTCTTTCGTTATGTAGACGCAAAACAGGACTCGCCCATGTCGCCCGGCGACTCCAACCCGCTGGAAGAAACCTGGTGCCAGCGCGTGGTGGACGGCCGCATCCCCGAGCTGATTCCCAATGTGCAGGCTTTTTCCGGCAAGGTGCAACTGCCGCCTGCGCCCTTTAACATTGGCACGCACATCAGCACGCCAGTGCTGCTGGGCGATGGTCACGTTTATGGCACCTTGTGTTGCCTGAGCTTCAGCCCGCATGAAAGCGCGCAGGAACGTGACCTGAAGAATCTGAAGTCGGTGGCGATGCTGGTGGCCACAAAAATTGACAAAGCCAAGGCAGAAAAAAAGAAGAAGGCCGAGCCTGTGGTTTTTACCTTGATGCCCAAACAATCGCCGTCCTGGTGATCTGAAGCATTTTCAGATCAGCGCGGCGCCTCAGGGTTGAACGCTGTCAATCGTCAGCGTCAACTTGTTACTGCCGGCTTTCACCGGTGCGCTCTGGCCAACCAGATCGCCCCTTTGCGGCAATGCGTTGCCTGATTTGGACACCCGTGCACTAACCACAACAAGTTCAAATCTGGAAAGTTTGAGCTCGTCTGACATGGCGGTGCTGTCGTCCAGCGTGAAGGTGATCGGCAGTTCACTGGCTTTGCGCTTCAAAATGGCCAGCGGCATGCGGGGGCCCTGCGCAGCCCGGGCAAAGATGAACACAGTGTCGTCTGGAGCGACTTTGCTTTTCATCGAGGGCGACAGACTGACAACACCTTGAATGTTGGCAGCAGCTAGAACGGGTGTGGGCGCTGACTTGGCGACGGCCGGCGAGATACCTGTCTGGCCCAAAGCGAGCCGCGCTTCTTCCACACTGCTGGCCAGGCCCTTGGCAAAGTCGCTGCCCGGCGGTGCCAGGCCCTGGGCTTTGCTCCAGAACTGAACGGCTTTGGCAAAATCTTTTTTCTCAAACGCGGCGCTGCCGGCCAGCGCCAGGGCTTTCAGGTTGTTCGGGTCCAGCACCAGTGCACGCTCAAATAACTGGGTCGGCTCGCCGAGCATGCTCTGGCCTTGCAGCATGGCCACCACGTCGGCGTGGTCGGCCAGCATCTGGGCGTTGCCGGGGTTCAGCTCAACAGCGCGCTTGTAGGCTTTGTTGGCTTCAGGAAACTTTTGCATCGCTGCATACGACCGTGCCAGCATTTCCCAGGCCTTGGGGTCGGGCGGCTGGTTGGCGGGCACGGCCTCCAGACGGGCGGCGAATGCGTTGACCATGGCTTCTATTTGCTCGGGTGTGGGCTCGGTGTCGGCCTTGGCTTGCAGGTTGACTGGATCCAGCGCCTGGATGTTGCCCAAAAAGCCGTAAACACCGAGTGCCAGCAGCGGTATGGTCAAGCCAAGCGCCCAGGCGGTGCGTTTTGGCTTGGCTGTAGCCACGGCAGTTTCAGGCGCGCTTTCTTCTTCGAGCGCGCGGCGTTCGATCTCGCTTTTTGCCAGCGCCAACTGCTCCGCGTTGATGCTGCCCGTTGCAAAGTCAGCATCAAGCTGTGTGAGCTGGCTACGCAGAACCGACAGGTTGGCCTGGGCTGCGCCTCGTGCCGCACTGTCCGCACTGCTTTTTGATTTCAGCAGGCCGGGCAATACCAATGCAAGAGCCAGCACCAACAGCAGGGCAGCAGAAATCCAGAAAGCAATCATTTTTAGTTTTGGGGTGGGTTGGCCAGCAGCTCGCGCGCTTTGGCAATGTCTGCGTCGCTCAAGGCCGCGGGCTGGACGCTGCGCCTGCGCCGCCTGACGTTCAGCACCAGCATCAGCACGGCAATGGCCAGCAGCGTGAACGGCCCCAGCCACAGCAGTACGGTGGTGGTTTTGAGCGGTGGGCGGTACAGTACAAAGTCGCCGTAACGCTCGACCATGAAGTCAAGAATCTGCTTTTGTGACTGGCCCTGCGTGAGCTTGATACGGATCTGATTTTTCAAATCGATCGCCAGGTCGGCATGCGATGCGGCAATGGTTTCGTTTTGGCAAACCAGGCAGCGCAGTTCTTCGGCAATCACCATCATGCGGGCTTCAAGGGCCGGGTCAGCAGATGTGTTGGGGGCGACTTTGGCTTGGGCTGCCAAGCCAGCGCAAACAACCACCGCCATCAAAAGATACTTGAACATTTAACTGGCCGAGAGCTTTTTAACCAGCGGCAAAATCGTGTCGCGCAGCGCCTCAGGCGTCACCGGGCCAATCTGTTTGTAGCGAATCAGGCCTTGTTTGTCGACCACAAAGGTCTCGGGCACACCGTACACACCCAGGTCAATCCCGACCAGGCCATCAGCATCGACCAGTGACTGGACATACGGGTTGCCAAAGTTGGCCAGCCAGGCCATGGCAGCAGGCGACTTGTCTTTGTAGTTCAGACCGTAGATGGGCACCTGGTTGGTTTTTGAAAGTTCAACCAGTACCGGGTGTTCAATGCGGCAGGCCACGCACCAGGACGCCCAGACGTTGAGCAGCCAGACTTGACCAGCCAAGTCTTGAGCGGCGATGGTTTTGTCGGGCTGGCTCAACACCGCCAATTTAAACTGGGGAAGCGGTTTGTTGATCAGCGGCGAAGGAACTTCACGCGGGTTCAGTGTCAGGCCAATGGCCAAAAAACCGACCAGCACGATAAAGATGCCCAGCGGCAAGAACCGCTTGAAGGTGGTGCTGTTCATCAGGCCTGAACCACGACATTTTCTTTTGCCGCGACGGCGTTGTTAGGCACTGTCGTCGCGGGCTCAACAACTGACGCAGCTTTTTTAGCCGCAACCTTCACCGCTCGGTAGCGCCGGTCCAGCACCGCCAGTAAGCCGCCGAGGGCCATCAGCACGCAGCCAAACCAGATCCAGTTCACAAACGGTTTGTGGTGCAGGCGCACGCTCCAGGCCGTCGCGCTCACGGGCTCGCCCAGCGCCACATACAAGTCGCGGGTGATGCCCCGGTCAATCGCGACTTCGGTCATCGGCATGCTTCGCACGGTGTAGATGCGGCGCTCGGGCCTGAGGGTGGCTATTGTCCTGTCACCGTCAGTCACCGTTAGCGTGGCACGGGCTGATGTGTAGTTCGGCCCTTTGGCTTGCACCACGTTGTCGAGCTTGAAGGTGTAGCCGCCAACGTTAGCTGTCTCGCCCGGCTCCATGCGCACATCGTTTTCGCTCTGAAAGCTGCTCACCACCGTCACACCCACAATGAACACCGCAATGCCAAAGTGCGCCAGCAACATGCCGTAGTAGCTTCCCGGCTGCGCTGCAAAGCGCGCCAGCCAGCTGGGTGCGCGGTGCTCACGCACTTTGGTGATCAGGTTCAGCACGGCGGTGCTTGCTACCCACATGGCCAGCAGCAAACCCAGTCCCGTCATGGGCGTCCAGC
This sequence comes from Polaromonas sp., assembly GCA_031410335.1. Classification (GTDB taxonomy): domain Bacteria; phylum Pseudomonadota; class Gammaproteobacteria; order Burkholderiales; family Burkholderiaceae_C; genus Polaromonas. The sequence continues at coordinate 3,879 of JANNYZ010000165.1, forward strand.
TGCCCAGCAGCATCGGCGCTACAACAGCACTTGCAATGCTGACGCCAATCGCCCAGCGCAGCCGCTTGGCCAAGTCCATCACCTCGGCCTGGCGCCAGCGGGTCATCGGGCCAACACCCATCAAGAACAAGGCAGGGGCAATCAAAGGCACAAAAACCGCTACAAAATAGGGGGGGCCCACTGACAACTTGCCCATGCCGAGTGCGTCAATCACCAGTGGATAAATGGTGCCCAGTAGCACGGCGGCAGCGGCTACCACCAGTAGCACGTTGTTGGCCAGCAGCATCGATTCACGTGACACTGGCTCAAAGCTGCCGCCCAAACCCACACGCGGCGCGCGCCAGGCAAACAGCGCCAGCGAACCACCGATCACGAACGCCAGAAAACCCAGAATAAAAATGCCGCGCGCCGGGTCGGTGGCAAACGCGTGTACAGATGACAGAACACCTGAGCGAACAATGAAGGTGCCCAGCAGCGAGAGCGAAAACGTCATGATGGCCAGCAGGGCTGTCCACATTTTGAAGCCGCCACGTTTTTCAGTCACGGCCAATGAATGGATCAACGCCGTGCCGACCAGCCATGGCATGAAAGACGCGTTTTCAACCGGGTCCCAAAACCACCAGCCGCCCCAGCCGAGCTCGTAATAAGCCCAAAAGCTGCCCAAAGCGATGCCCACCGTCAGAAAGCACCATGCCACCGTGGTCCACGGGCGTGACCAGCGCGCCCAGGCTGCGTCCAGCCGGCCCGAAAGTAGCGCTGCAATCGCAAAGGCAAAAGCCACCACAAAACCCACATAACCCATGTAGAGCATGGGCGGGTGAATGATCATGCCGGGGTCTTGCAGCAAAGGGTTCAGATCTTGCCCATCAAGCGCAGCGGGAAGCAGGCGAATGAAGGGGTTGGACGTCAGCAGCGTGAACAAAATAAAACCGCAACTGATCAGGCCCATCACGCCCAGCACGCGTGCCACCATGCGGTCGTCGAGCTGTTTCGAAAAAATCGACACGGCCAGTGTCCAGCCCGACAAAATCAGTGACCACAGCAAGATGGAGCCTTCATGGTTGCCCCAGACAGCGGTGAATTTGTATACCAGAGGCAGCATGCTGTTGGAGTGCTGCGCCGCCAGCTGAACTGAAAAGTCGTTGGTGACGAATGCATAGGTCAGGCAGCCGTAGGCGATGGCCACAAACACAAATTGCCCGCGTGCTGAAGGCCGTGCCAGTGCCATCCAGGCAGCGTTGCCTTTGTGGGCGCCAATGAGTGGCAACACGCTTTGCGACAGCGCCATCATGAGGGCCAAAATAAGGGCGAAGTGGCCGAGTTCACTGATCATGTTTATTCGCTCAAGGTGTTTGTTTGAGTGTGGCGCTGGTCTGCTGGGGCTTGCCTGCGGCGGCGTTTTTCAGTGCCGTGGCGGCTTCCGGCGGCATGTAGTTTTCATCATGCTTGGCCAGCACCTGGTCGGCCCTGAAGATGCCATCTGCGCCCAGTTTGCCCTGTGCCACCACGCCTTTGCCTTCTTTGAACAAGTCAGGCAGAAGACCTGTGTAGGTGACAGGAATGGTTTTGGCCAGATCGGTGACAACAAAGCGGGTCGTCAGCCCTTGGGCCTCGCGCTTGATGCTGCCTTGTTCTACCAACCCGCCTATGCGAAAGCTGCGGCCCTGCGGTGCTTCGTTAGCCGCGACTTGCGTGGGGCTGAAGAAAAACACCAGATTGCTGTTAAAGGCATTCAGCACCAGAGCTACTGCCACACCCAGCGCGGCAAGCCCGCAGGTAATAGCTATCAGTCGTTTGCTTCTTGGCTTCATGACTCGAATTGTCCCGTATCTGGCACGCCTTGTTCGCGCGCTTCGGCCAAAAGCGCACGGCGCTTGAGGTTAAGGGCTATCGGCTCCATGACGCAGACCAGCAGACATGCACCCATGGAACCCCAAACATAGAGACCGTAGCCGCCCATGGCCCAAAAATCACTGGCGCTGTTCCACATCACACGACTCCCATCTCAGCACGCGCCCAGGCGGTGTGGCGTTCACGTTCAAGAATGATGACCCGTACGCGTTTGAGCACTACCGCAATGCAATAAGCCCAAAAAGCCAGCGCCATGACCAACATGGCAATCAGCATGGGTGTGGCCATGCTGGTACCTTTAAAGCTGACGGATGCGCCCTGGTGCAGGGTGTTCCACCATTTGACAGAAAAGTAAATGATCGGCACATTGACCACGCCGACAAGGGCCAGCATCCCTGCCGCGCGGTCGGCGCGCCTTGCGTCGTCAATGGACGCATGCAGGGACATGAAGCCAATATATAAAAACAGCAGAACCAGCTCAGATGTCAGGCGCGCGTCCCACACCCACCACGCGCCCCAGGTAGGTTTGCCCCACAGCGCACCCGTCCACAGCGCCAATACCGTCATCAGCGCACCTGTTGGCGCCAGCGCGCAAGCCATCATCGACGACAGGCGTGAATTGAACACCAGCCCCGCACCCGCCCAGCCAGCCATCGCAACATAAATCACCATCGACATCCACGCTGCAGGCACATGGACAAAAATTATCCGGTAGGCCTGGCCTTGGGTGGCATCTGTGGGCGCCACCCACAGGCCAAGGTACAGGCCATACGCAGCCAGTAGCAGACCAGCTACCGTGAACCACGGCATCAATCTGCCTGCCAGCGGGTAAAAACGCTGCGGCGCTGCAAACTGAAACCAGTTAATCTTGTTTGTGGGCACTTGTCTTGATTCCTAAATTTTCTGCATTATTTTATTCAGCCCGCTAACGTGCTCCGGCTGCTATTCCATCGAAATCCGCAGTGCCGCAGCCGACACCCAGGGTGCGGCCAACAGCCCGACGATCAGTAGCGCCCCCAACAACGAGAAATGTCCCGCCACACCCAGTCCGGCGGTGTGCGCCTCAACGGCACCTGCGCCAAAAATCAGCACCGGAATGGTCAGAGGAAGTACCAGCAAGGACAGCAAGACACTGGAGCCACGCAAACCGACCGTCAGCGCTGCGCCCATTGAGCCCACCAGGCTCAAAATTGGCGTGCCCAGCAGAAGCGACAGCACCAGCACCCCGGTCGCTGACCCAGACAAATCAAACTGCAGGGCGAGCACTGGCGACAACAGCACCAACGGCAGGCCGGACCCCACCCAGTGCGCCAGCGTTTTGCCCAATACCAGCAGCGCCAACGGATGGGTTGACAGCAGCATCTGCTCTAAAGTTCCGTCGTTGTGGTCGTCCGCAAACAAACGCGGCAGCGATAGCATCGATGCCAGCATGGCTGCTACCCACAGCACCCCGGGGGCCATGGTGCGCAGCAATTGAGGCTCAGGCCCGACCCCCAGTGGGAACAGGCTGACCACCATGACAAAAAAAATCAGTGTTGAAAAGGTATCGCTGCGCCGCCGCAAGGCCACCCGCAGGTCGCGCCGCAGCACCACCATCAAGCCATTCATCAGGCGCGGGGCTGCGCTCATAGCGTCAAGTCCACCTGATTCGCAGCGGCAATGGGCATGTCCTGGTGACTGGTCAGCACCACCATGCCGGCGTTTTTGAGGTGAGCCTCAATCAGACCGGTCAGCCATGCGTTAGCGGTGCTGTCCAGTGCATTGAAGGGCTCATCAAGAATCCACAATGGCGCGTTTTGGCTCAGGGCCAGGCGCGCAAGGGCGCTGCGCCTGCGCTGGCCCTGGGACAGTCGGCGCGCAGGTGTGCGCTCATGGCCGCGCAGGCCCGCGCCCTGAAGTGCTGCTAATGCTGCCGGCAGGGTGGGGGTGTGCCCGCCGAGGGCGCATGCGTCTAGCAAATTTTCCAGCGGCGACAGCTCATCCTTGAGGGCGGCCGCGTGACCCAGGTACATCAGGTCCTGACCTAGCCTGTCGCGCTGCACGCGTAAGGGTTTTCCATACCATAGTACCTGGCCCTCGGTGGGCAACAGCAAGCCGCACAGCATGCGTAGCAAGCTGGTCTTGCCCGCGCCGTTGGCGCCGCGCACACGCAGCAGGTCGCCCGGTCTGACAACCAGCGACAGGCTACCAAACAGCTGGCGGCTGCCTCTGCTGCAAGCCAGATTGTCCAGTTGTAGACCCTGGCTCATGGCTCGGCCTGCAAAAACGGGATCGGGTGAAAAAAGCCCAAAGCACAACTCCATAAAAAAACCGATTGTCGCGTTGATTGTCACGTGAATGGGTGGTCGCCTTCCTGCGCGTTAAAGCGGGTTGACGGCTTCTTTGAATGTGTCTATATTAGTTGACAGTTAATATTGACAAGTAATATTTACACTCAACTGGAGCAATCATGAAAGCCATCACACACATCGAACAATCCTTGGCAGCCGCACTGGCTCTGGGGGAGGCGCCGGGTTGCCCGCCCAAGCTGGCCAACGCGGTGCGACATGCTGTGTTTCCGGGCGGGGCGCGCATCCGGCCCCAGCTGTGTCTGGCGGTGGCACATGCTTGTGGCAATGATGATCCTTTGCTGGCCGATGCCGCAGCGGTGGCGATTGAACTGCTGCATTGCGCGTCGCTGGTGCACGACGACCTGCCGTGCTTTGACGATGCTCCTACACGCCGTGGCCGCGCTTCTGTGCATTGGGCGTACGGCGAAAGCCTGGCGGTTCTGGCGGGTGACGCGCTGATTGTGCTGGCTTTCCAGACCCTTGGCCTGGCAGGTGGCCAGTCACCAAAACGCATGGCTGAAGTGCTGGGCGTGGTGGCCAAAGGTGTCGGTATGCCATTTGGTATTGTGGCCGGGCAAGCGTGGGAAAGCGAGTCACGGGTGTCGCTCACAGCTTATCAGCGGGCCAAAACGGGCGCCCTTTTTGTAGCCGCGACGGCTGGTGGTGCTTTGGCTGCAGGCGCAGACGCCAAGCCCTGGGTTGCGTTGGGTGAGTGGCTGGGTGAGGCCTATCAGGTGGCCGACGACATTCGCGATGTGATGGCAGACCCGTCGCTGCTGGGCAAACCGGTGGGCCAGGACGTCGCACTGGGCCGACCTAGCTCGGCCATTGATTTGGGGCTGGGTGGAGCCATCGCCTACTTTGAAAAACTGGTGCAATCGGCCATTGATTCCGTGCCCGAATGCGCCAGCCGTGAGGCGATGCGCCAACTGGTGCGCCACGAGTCAGAGCGCCTGGTACCTCGCGAGGCCTGCGACAAGTTCAGGCATGTACAGGCTGTCCAAGGTGTTGCATCTTCCGTCAAAGGCGTTGCCGCCTGATGCGAACACTCGACTTGGCCAAGCCGCTGGACGGCGGGCATAGCAGGCCCGCCTGGCGCGACCGGTTTGACGCCTGGATGGACAGCAAGCTGACCGACCCGGGCTTTTCGCGCTGGGCGGCCCGCAATATTTTTACCCGCTGGATCGTGCGGCGTCGCTCAAGACAAGTGTTCGACGTGATGGCAGGGTTTGTGTATTCGCAGGTGCTGTTGGCGTGTGTGCGTCTTCGTATTCTGGAACGGGTCAATGAGTCGCCACGCACGCTGGACGAACTGGCACACATTTGCCAAGTCCCCGCATCCGCATTGCAGCGCTTGATCAACTCCGCCGTCGCACTGAAGTTGCTGTCGCTGCGCGGGCAGGGACGTTATGGCCTCGGCGCGCTGGGTGCGCCGGTGGCAGGCCACCCAGGCATACGCGCCATGATTGAGCACCATGCTGTGCTGTACCACGACATGCAAGACCCGGTAGCGCTGCTGCGTGACCAACTTGGCGAAGGCCAAATGGCTGCTTACTGGCCGTACGCGGCCGACGGAACAACCGAAGGCGCAGCGGCAAGCAGCCCACGCCAGTGGCAGGGCGAAAAGGTGTCGCGTTACTCCCAATTGATGTCTGCCTCCCAGCCTTTTGTGGTGGACGAGGTGCTCGCGACTTATGACTTTGCGCAGCACCGCTGCGTGCTCGACGTGGGTGGCGGCCAGGGTACGTTTGTAGGCCGCATGGCCCGCCATTGCCCCCAGCTCAAGCTGCAACTGTTTGACTTGCCTCAGGTCGCTGAGCTGGCTCGTGAAAGCTTCAAAAAAAATGCCATTGATGACCGTGCGACGGCTTTTGGTGGCGACTTTTTAAAGGACCAGCTGCCCACCGGAGCTGACCTCGTGACCCTGGTCCGGGTTGCACACGACCACCCTGACAGCCATGTCAAAGCCATCCTGAGCGCCATCTACCAAGCCTTGCCCGCGGGCGGGACCCTGCTTCTGGCAGAGCCCATGGCCCAGCCCGCCAACGAGCCTCCACTGGGAGATGCGTACTTCCATTTCTATCTGTTGGCCATGGGCGCAGGCCGTCTGCGTACCGCGGCTGAACTGGGCGGCATGATGAGCGAGGCTGGGTTTTCCCGGGTTGAGACCCTGCACAACGCCATGCCCCTGCAAACCCGCATCCTGCTCGGCAGGAAATCTAAGTAGTTACCCGCGATTTACACTAAAAGCGTAAATAATAGTTGACACTTTATTTCGTAAACGTAAACTGACACATATGCAAGCTCAAGCGATCGTCTTTCAAGCGCCCCGGCAACTGCTGGTCAAAGCGCTGGATTTGCCCCAAGCGGGTGCGGGCGAGATCGAAGTGCAGGTTGAATACAGCGGCATTAGCACCGGCACAGAGCGTTTGTTGTGGGATGGCACCATGCCTGTATTCCCCGGCATGGGCTATCCGCTGGTACCTGGTTACGAGTCAGTCGGCCGGGTTGTCGCCAAAGGCTCGGATGTTGACCTGCCACTGGGCGCACGGGTGTTTGTGCCCGGTGCGCAATGCTTTTCAGGTGTTCACAATTTGTTTGGTGGTTCTGCCTCCCGGCTGGTGGTTCAGCAGTCACGCATCGTGCCTGTGCAGGATTCTCTGGGTGCCGAGGCTGTGTTGATGGCCCTGGCTGCAACAGCCCAGCACGCGTTGGCAGCTGGTGCACCGCCAGACCTGATCATTGGTCATGGTGTCATGGGTCGCTTGCTGGCCAGGTTGACGCTGGCTGCAGGCCATCCTGCACCGACGGTGTGGGAGCTCAATCCAACCCGCCAATCTGGCGCTCAGGGTTACAGCGTTTGCAGTCCCACCGACGATGCGCGCCGCGACTACCGCTCGATTTACGACGTCAGCGGTGACTCGGGCGTTCTGGATAAAGCCATTGCACGCCAGGCCGCTGGAGGTGAGGTGGTACTGGCTGGTTTTTACAAGCAATCCCTGAGCTTCGCCTTCGCGCCCGCTTTCATGCGCGAGACACGCATCCGCGTCGCTGCCCAGTGGCAGCGCGAAGATCTGATCACGGTCACGTCAATGGCTCACAGCGGACAGTTGTCATTAAGTGGCCTGGTCACGCATACCGAGCTGCCTGCAAACGCAGAAGCCGCTTATCAAACCGCGTTTGGCGACGCGGACTGCCTGAAGATGATTTTGGATTGGAAACACAGCGTATGAACCCCACAACCATCATGGTCAGAGACCTGCGTGCCGAGGCAGCGATTGAACCTAACCCGGTCAATACTTCCATGAAAACGGGCGAGGCCAACAAGGAAACGCAGATCATTGCCATTTACGGCAAGGGCGGCATCGGCAAAAGCTTCACGCTGGCCAATCTCAGCTACATGATGGCCCAGCAAGGCAAGAAAGTTTTGCTGATTGGTTGCGACCCAAAAAGCGACACGACCAGCCTGTTGTTTGGCGGACGGGCTTGCCCCACCATCATTGAAACGTCGTCAAAGAAAAAACTGGCCGGCGAGGCTGTTGCGATTGGCGATGTCTGCTTCAAGCGCGACGGTGTTTATGCGATGGAGCTCGGTGGTCCTGAAGTGGGACGCGGTTGCGGTGGACGCGGCATCATTCACGGTTTTGAGCTGCTCGAAAAACTCGGTTTTCACGACTGGGGCTTTGACTACGTGCTGCTCGACTTTCTGGGTGATGTGGTGTGCGGTGGTTTCGGCCTCCCGATTGCCAGGGATATGTGCCAAAAAGTCATCGTGGTGGCCAGCAACGATCTGCAGTCTTTATATGTCGCCAACAACGTCTGTTCCGCGGTTGAGTACTTCCGCAAACTGGGCGGCAACGTCGGTGTCGCCGGCATGGTGATCAACCGTGACGACGGTACTGGCGAGGCATCGGCCTTTGCTGAAAAAGTCGGCATTCCTGTGCTGTCGGTCATTCCCGCCAATGACGACATTCGTCGCAAGAGTGCCAGCTACGAAATCATTGGCCGGCCCGACTCGGTCTGGGGCCCTATGTTTGCACAGCTTGCAGAAAACGTGGGCACTTCGCAGCCGATTCGTCCAAAACCCATGACGCAAGACCAACTGCTGGGATTGTTCTCGGCCGACGTGGTGGGCCGCAATGTGGTGCTGGAGCCCGCCACGCAGTTTGACATGTGCGGCAAAAAGGAAACCGTCAAAGAAACGCTTGAAGTCGTCTATGACGAGGTTTGACAAAGTCTGGATTTAAAGAATCATGAACACCGTCATTCCGATTATCCCGATGCCCACAGCGCCGATCAGCACGGCGCTTGAAGGCGACGGCATGGGTTGCCACAGCGGCGGTGACGCCATGCTGGCTGCCGCCAAGTCCGCAGGCAAATCCGAGATTCTTGATCAATACGCCAAAGACTACCCAAAGAATCCCAAGGCCGGCCCACACGACCAGCCGCAAAGCATGTGTCCTGCGTTTGGCTCATTGCGAGTGGGTTTGCGCATGCGCCGTACCGCCACCATTTTGTCCGGCTCAGCTTGCTGCGTGTATGGGCTGACATTCACCTCGCATTTTTACGGTGCCCGGCGCAGTGTGGGCTACGTGCCCTTTAATTCCGAGTCACTGGTGACTGGCAAGCTATTTGAAGACATCCGCGAAGCGGTGTTCCAGCAGGCTGACCCGGCTCTGTATGACGCGATTGTCATCATCAACTTGTGCGTCCCTACGGCCAGCGGTGTGCCGCTGCAAATCCTGCCCAAAGAAATCAATGGGGTGCGCATCATTGGCATTGACGTGCCGGGTTTTGGTGTACCCACCCATGCAGAGGCCAAAGACGTGCTGGCAGGCGCGATGCTGAAATATGCGCGCACCGAAGCCCTGGCTGGCCCGGTGCAAGCGCCGCGTAACGGCAAATCAGACCGGCCCACGATAACCCTGCTCGGTGAAATGTTCCCCGCCGATCCGGTCATCATCGGCATGATGCTGGAGCCTATGGGTCTGGCTGCTGGCCCAACCGTGCCGACCCGCGAGTGGCGCGAGCTGTATGCGGCGCTGGACTGCGCAGCCGTTGCAGCGATACACCCTTTCTACACCGCCAGCGTGCGTGAGTTCGATGCCGCAGGTCGCGCCATTGTGGGTTCTGCTCCGGTGGGCTATGACGGCACAGAGGCCTGGCTGCAAGCGATTGGCAATGCAGTCAATATCGGCCAGACAGACATTGACGCTGCAAAAAATAAATTCTTGCCAGCGATTCGTGGCGCGCTCAACAAAACACCCATCAAGGGCCGCATCACCCTGAGCGGCTATGAAGGCTCTGAATTGCTGGTTGGCAGATTGCTCGTCGAAAGCGGTGCCGACCTCCGCTATGTTGGCAGCGCCTGCCCGCGCACCGCCTGGAATGAAGCTGATGTGCAGTGGCTTGAGAGCAAAGGCGTGATGGTGCAGTTCCGCGCATCGCTTGAACAAGACCTGGCGGCTGTGCATGAGTTCAAGCCTGACCTGGCGATTGGCACCACGCCGGTTGTTCAGGTGGCCAAGGAATTGACGATTCCGTCGCTGTACTTCACCAACCTGATTTCCGCCCGCCCCCTGATGGGCCCCGCGGGTGCGGGTTCGCTGGCTACCGTCGTGAATCCGGCGATTGGCAACAAGGCCCGCTTCGAGCAGATGAAAGAATTTTTCGGCTCGGCAGGTACGGGCCACGCCACCGGTGTGTGGGAAGCCGCTCAAGGCTTGCCGCAAGACCGACCTGAATTCAAAGCCGAGCAACGCAGACTGGCCGTGAAGATGGCCAAAAAGCGCAAAGCAGAGGAAATGATCTGAAATGCTAGTCCTCGATCACGATCGCGCAGGTGGCTATTGGGGTGCTGTGTATGTCTTCACAGCCATCAAGGGACTGCAGGTGGTGATCGACGGCCCGGTGGGTTGCGAGAATTTACCGGTCACGTCGGTATTGCACTACACGGATGCACTTCCCCCGCATGAGTTGCCGATTGTGGTGACGGGCTTGGCTGAAGAACAGTTAGGCCGCGAAGGCACAGAAGGCTCGATGCGCCGCGCCCATGCTGCGCTTGACCCAGATTTACCATCCGTTGTGGTCACGGGTTCAATTGCAGAAATGATTGGCGGCGGTGTCACACCTGCGGGCACCAATATCCAGCGCTTTTTGCCCCGCACAATTGACGAAGACCAGTGGCAATGCGCCAACCGCGCCATGTTCTGGCTGTGGTCAGAGTATGGTCTCAAACACGTGCCCGCCCGCAAAACTGCAGCTGAGCGTGCGCCCGGTGAAAAGCCCAGAGTCAACATCATTGGCCCCAGCTACGGCACCTTCAATTGCCCAAGCGACCTGGCTGAAGTCCGGCGACTGGTGCAGGGCATTGGCGCCGAGATCAATATGGTCTTCCCGCTCGGTAGCCATCTGGCCGATGTGTCACGCCTGGTGGAGGCCGACGTGAACATCTGCATGTATCGAGAGTTTGGCCGCATGCTGTGCGAGGCACTGGAGCGGCCCTACCTGCAAGCGCCCATTGGCCTGCACAGCACAACCAAATTTTTGCGCAAGCTAGGTGAATTACTAGGCTTGGACCCGGAGCCTTTTATCGAGCGCGAAAAGCACACCACCATCAAGCCCATTTGGGACTTGTGGAGGTCTGTGACGCAAGACTTTTTTGGTACTGCCAGTTTTGCAGTGGTGGCCAACGAAACCTATACACGCGGCATCCGCCACTTTCTCGAAGACGAGATGGGCCTGCCCTGCAACTTTGCGATCGCGCGTTGCCCGGGTGCCAAAACTGACAATGCGGAAGTACGTCGCCTGACTACCACCAAAACACCGTTGGTCATGTACGGCAGCTACAACGAACGCATCTACCTGGCCGAATGCGGAGGTGGCGGCATGATGAAGGTGACCTTCATTCCGGCATCGTTTCCATTGCCGATCATTCGCCGGCACACCGGCACGCCTTTCATGGGCTATGCAGGTGCCACTTACCTGATTCAGGAGTTTTGCAACGCGCTGTTTGACGCGCTATTTCATATTCTTCCCTTGGGCACAGAGCTTGACAAGATTGATGCGACGCCGAGCCGCGTCAACGCAGACAAGCCCATCACGTGGACCCCTGAGGCCCACGCGCTTTTGGAAGGGCTGATTGAAGCTGAACCCGTTCTCGTTCGTATTTCAGCTGCCAAACAAATGCGGGATCGCGCCGAACGCGATGCACGCCAATCCGGGCTCTCAAGCGTTGAGCGTGACCGGCTTTCAGAATTGTTCGGGCATTCAAAAGTGGGGGTGGCTGCATGACCTGCAACATCACTGCCTCGAGTTTCCCTACAAGTATTCAGGCTTGCCTGAATGCAAATTCGCTGCAGCAATCTTGCTGCGGCAATTCGTTCCTTGTCTTCGGACAGGGTGTTGGCCGCAAGGCTTTTTAAGGAAGGAAATCGACTATGAATCAAGCTACAAGTCCAACTGGATTGTCTGATGCAGAGTGCCAAGAATTTCACAAGTACTACATCCAGGGTTACCTCCTGTTTGCTGCTGGTGCATTACTTGCGCATAGCCTGACCTGGATCTGGCGTCCCTGGTTCTAAGAACCCCTTAGAACCAACTCACGGAGATAAATATGGCTTATTTACACGCTCAACAAAACGTCAGTGATTCGCAGGCTCCCCTCAAGGAGTTTCGATACCTGTACGTTGTTCTCTTCTGCGTTTTTTTGTTGCTTGCAATGATGGGGCAGATGCTGTTCATGGATTGGCGTAACTGGCTGCCAGGGGCAGAGGGAACCCGTCCGATGTTGGGCAGCGTGAAGTCGGCTGTGTACACCGTGATTTCTCAACTTAACTGAAGGAAATATTATGTGGCGTATTTGGCGTCTTGTTGATCCCCGCAAGGGCATCATCTTCACAGGCTTGATCATTGCCTTTACATGCACATCGATCCATCTGGTGCAACTCAGTACCGATCGATACAACCTCAACACGTGGCACCCAGACACGGTGAAGGCTGCTAAAGCTGCGCAAAACGCAGCCATGCCACCTTCAAAATAACGGCGGCATTTTGCTGCCGATGCGGTGAGCGAAGTCAGGCTGGTTCAGCCTGCTTCGCGCACCCCTTAAGAACAACTATTTATTTCTGGCAGCGTCTAGCCGCGCGTACCAGATGCTAGGAGCCAATATGGCCATGCTGAGTTTTGAAAGAAAGTATCGTGTACGCGGGGGTACCCTCATCGGGGGTGATCTGTTCGACTTTTGGGTCGGCCCGTTTTACGTCGGCTTTTTTGGAATAACAACAGCGTTCTTCTCCCTCGTTGGCACCGCCATGATTTTATGGGGCGCAGCCATGGGGCCGACGTGGAACCCTTGGCAGATCAACATCGCGCCACCCGATATTTCAAACGGTCTGAAGATGGCCCCCATGATGGCCGGCGGCCTCTGGCAGATCATCACGGTTTGCGCGCTGGGGGCCTTTGTCTCCTGGGCGCTTCGAGAAGTTGAAATTTGTCGCAAACTGGGCATGGGCTTGCATGTCCCGGTTGCATTCGGCTTTGCCATCTTTGCCTACTTCACCCTGCAGGTCATCCGTCCGGTGCTGATGGGTTCCTGGGGTCACGCGTTTCCATATGGTATTTACAGCCATCTGGACTGGGTCAGCAACACGGGCTACCAGTACCTTCACTTTCATTACAACCCGGCGCACATGATTGCGGTCACGCTGTTTTTTGCCACTACGCTGTCGCTGTCACTGCATGGCGCGCTGGTTCTGTCGGCTACCAACCCAGGCAAGGGGCAGGCCGTCAAAACACCTGAACACGAAGACACCTTTTTCCGCGACGTGATTGGCTACTCCGTCGGTACGCTCGGCATTCACCGGCTTGGCCTGTTCCTGGCACTCGCTGCGGTTTGGTTTTCAGCCTTGTGCATTGTCATCAGCGGGCCTTTCTGGACGCGCGGTTGGCCTGAGTGGTGGGGCTGGTGGCTGAACATGCCGATCTGGGGTCATTAAAAAGACACGAGGAAAGAAAAAGAGGTAATTAAACATGGCTGAATATCAAAATCTTTTCACCACTGTGCAGCCCACCGGGCCTGCATCCCCGGGGGTTCCCCTGCCGCCGGGTGACTCGGAGCGCATTGGACCGCCGTTCTTCCTGCATCTGGCCGGGCGACTGGGCAATGCACAAATTGGCCCAATCTACTTGGGCTGGTTGGGCCTGGCGTCGCTCATATTGGGAACGCTTTCGTTCAATATCATCGGTTTTAACATGCTGGCTCAGGTCGACTGGAACCCGATGCAGATGATTCGCCAGTTGTTCTGGCTAGCGCTTGACCCGCCAGCGCCAAAATACGGATTGAGCATTGCCCCGCTGAACGACGGGGGCTGGTGGCAGATTGCCGGTTTCATGCTCACCTTGTCGGTGATCTTGTGGTGGGCGCGTATGTACCGCCGCGCAACGCAACTCGGCTTGGGCACCCATGTGGCCTGGGCGTTTGCAGCTGCGATCTGGCTCTTTTTGGTGGTTGGTTTCTTCAGGCCCGTACTGATGGGCAGCTGGGCTGAATCGGTGCCATTCGGAATCTTCCCTCACCTGGACTGGACAGCGGCCCTGTCGCTTCGCTACGGCAATCTGTTTTACAACCCGTTCCATGCGTTGTCGATTGTGTTTTTGTATGGTTCAGTCCTGCTGTTTGCCATGCACGGCGCAACGATTCTTGCAGTTGGCCGTTACGGCGGCGAGCGTGAGATCGAGCAGATCATTGACCGCGGCACCGCATCAGAGCGTGCCGGCCTTTTCTGGCGCTGGACCATGGGCTACAACGCGACGATGGAGTCGATTCACCGCTGGGCCTGGTGGTTTGCCGTGCTCTGCCCGCTGGTCGGTGGTATCGGTATCTTGCTCACCGGCACGGTGGTTGACAACTGGTATCTGTGGTCAGTCAAACACCATGTTGTGCCAAGTTACCCGGCCGTGTGGGTGCCTACCATTGACCCCGCTTTGCTTGGAGTAAAACCATGATCACGCGCACCACTATCAAACTGCTTCTGGCCAGCATGGCCGCCATGCTGATGGCAGGTTGCGAGCGGCCACCGATTGCTGTGTCGCAAACCGGCTTTCGCGGCACTGGCATGGAGCAGGTCTACAACCCGCGCACCCTGGCAACCCAGGCGTCACTCAACAAGGCGCCTGACGTGTCTGCCGCTGTGGTGGATGTGCCGGGTGGCCCCAAAGCCGGCGCAATTTACCAAAACGTGAAGGTGTTGGGTGACTTGAGCGTGGGTGAGTTTGCCCGCACCATGAGCGCCATCACCGAATGGGTAGCGCCTCAGCAGGGTTGCAACTACTGCCACGTGGCCGGCAACTTTGCCGATGACAGCGTCTATACCAAAGTGGTCGCGCGCAAGATGCTGCAAATGACGCAAAAAGTCAACTCGGGCTGGAAGCAGCACGTGGCTGAAACTGGCGTGACCTGCTACACCTGCCACCGCGGCAACAACATCCCCAAAGAAATCTGGTTTGCACCACCGGCACAGAAATCTGCGGGTGGCGGTATGGGTAACGATGCTGGGCAAAACCGGGCTGGCACATCGGTGGGTCTGTCGTCTTTGCCGTATGACCCGTTCACACCGTACTTTCTGGACAGCAAGCCGATTCGCGTCAATGGCAAGGAAGCTTTGGCCATGAAAGGAAGCGCTGCTAACCGCAGCTCGATCAAACAGGCTGAACACACTTACGGCACGATGATCCACTGGTCCGAGGCGCTGGGTGTGAACTGCACGTACTGCCACAACACACAGGCTTTCGCCGCTTGGGGTGCCAACGCCACACCGCAGCGCGCTACCGCCTGGTACGGTATTCGCATGGCACGTGAGCTGAACAACGAGTATATGGTGCCACTGACCAGCGTGTTTCCGCCCAACCGGTTGGGGCCAACGGGTGACGTCGCCAAAGCCAACTGTGCCACTTGCCACCAGGGCGCTTACAAGCCGCTGTACGGTGCGGCCATGGCCAAGCATTACCCCGGTATGCAAGCGCCCGTCAAGGCACCTGATGCGCCGGTTGCTGTGCCTGTCGCTGCTGCCGCGCAAGCGGTGCCGGTTGCTGGTAAGGTCGAGGTTTCAGCCAAGTAGATTGTTTTTGGCCCATGAGCCCCACTGAGCTTCTTGCTCAGGGTGGGCGGTCACTTTTTGTATGCCGCCCACAGTCTCATCGCCAGCATCAGCCACCGCAAGCCCACAGGCCCAACCTGTGGGCACGGTGG